>PLRK01000048.1 GCA_003163875.1 Acidimicrobiaceae bacterium
TACCGCCTCTCCTCGGTCTACGAAACCGAACCGGTCGGTGGCGTCGCGCAGGACGACTTTTGGAACATGGTGTTGGAGCTCGACACCACCGCGACGCCCCACGAACTCCTCGAGCGCGTCAGAGTCGCCGAGGACGCGCGCGGTCGCACCCGCGAGGTGCGCTGGGGTCCGCGAACGCTCGACGTCGACGTCTTGCTCGTGGGCGACGAGACGAGTAGCGACCCCGAGGTGCTGGTGCCGCATCCACGAATGTACGAGCGTGCCTTCGTGCTCATTCCACTGGCGGAACTCGCCCCAGCGCTCGTTGATCTGCGACTGCTCGACGCATTGAACCAACGGGTCGTCGTTCTCGATACACTCGAATCGTTGCGCTAAGACCGAACGGCACCCACGGGGCTGGAACGGACAGGAGCATTTATGGACATCGCCATCATCGGCACCGGGCGTGCCGGCACGTCGTTCGCCATAGCCCTGGAAAAGGTCGGTCACGTCGTGCGTCAGTATTCGCACGACGATGTCGCCGCACTTGGCGATCCCGACGTCGTGTTGTTGTGCGTCCCCGATGACGCGATTGGCGACGTCGCTCGGGCGATTCGCCCGGGGCGCTTCGTCGTGGCGCACGTTGCGGGCTCGCGAAATCTCGACGTACTCGCGCCGCATCAACGGCTCGGCTCGCTGCACCCGCTGGCGGTGTTGTCCGCGGGCGAGCTCGGGGCGCGTCGACTGCACGCTGCGACGTACTGCGTCAATGGTGATCCGCTGGTCGTCGAGCTCGCACAGTCACTCGAGGGGCGCATCATCACGATCCCCGATGAGGAGCGGACGCTCTACCACGCGACCGCGACGGTCGCGGCGAATCACCTCGTCGCGCTCATGGGTCACGTGCAGCGACTCAGTCAGGCGGCGGGACTTCGACTCGAGGATTTCCTCGATCTCAGTCGCCAAGCCCTCGACGACGTCGTTGAGTTCGGGCCCGCAAAGGCACTGACGGGTCCCGCATCGAGAGGGGACATGGCGACGATCGACGCCCACCTCCACGCGATTCCCGATGAAGAACGTGGAACCTACGTCGCCTTGACGAACGCCGCCTTTGAACTCAGTGAGCGTCGAACCTCGACGAGTTCCTAGATGCGACGGATTCACGACATCGAAGAGTGGCGCCACTACACCGACGAACAACGTCGTGGCGGAAGGAACATCGGGCTCGTCACGACCATGGGCGCATTACACGAAGGTCACGCGTCGCTCTTCGAAGCCGCCAAGAAGAATGGCGACCTCGTGGTCGCGACGATCTTCGTCAATCCTCGACAATTCGGCGACGCGCGCGACCTCGATCGCTACCCACGCACGCCCGAACTCGACGCCAAGATCGCCGAGGAGCACGGTGTCGATTGCCTCGTCGAGCCTTCGCTCGAACAGATGTGGCCGCAGTATCCGGGTCCCACGCTGACGACGGTGTCGGTGCGCGGACTCGGCGACGTCCTCGAAGGAGAAGGACGCCCCGGACACTTTGACGGGGTCGCGAGTGTCGTCGCGAAACTCTTTGCACTGAATGGACCGAGCCGGGCGTACTTTGGGGAGAAGGACTTCCAACAGGTAGTGGTCATCCGCCAAATGGTGCGCGACCTCGCACTGCCAGTCGAGGTGGTGGCGCTCCCGATTGTTCGCGATCACGATGGCCTCGCGCTCTCGAGTCGCAACGTGCTCTTGAGCGAGGATGCCCGACGTCGGGCACTCGGTTTATCGCGAGCACTGCGCGACGTGCAGTCTTCGCCACGGCGGGCGAGCGAGATGCGAACGCGCATGCGCTCGGTGATGGAAGAGGCGGGGGTGGAGGTTTCCTACGCCGACGTCGTCGATCCGTTCACGCTTCAAGCGTGTGCGGACGAAGAGCGTGGTCCTCGACGGGCGATGGTGGCGGGTGTCGTAGGGGGCGTGCGACTGATCGATAACGCGCCGGTCGAGATCGTGTCGAGGGGCCGCTGATGTTGCTCGCAATGGACGTGGGCAACACCGAAACCGTGATTGGTCTCTTCGGGCCCGAGGCGCCCGAAGCAGCGGACGCAATGGGATTCGCACGCGCGAGCGGCGAACACGGCCTCACGCATCACTGGCGGATCTCGACGGTGGCGGAGCGAACGCCCGACGAGCACGCGATGGTGCTCACCCAATTATTGGACCTCGAGGGGCTCGACCTGCGCACCGCCGTCAGCGCGATGGCGATCTCGTCGTCAGCCCCGTCGGTGACCACGCAACTGCGGCGAATGGCCAATCGGTGGTTCTCCGACCTCGAGCTCACGGTGATGGGTCCGGGCACTAAGACGGGCATGCCGATCCTCTATGACAATCCGCGAGAAGTCGGTGCGGACCGTGTCGCGGACGCGGTGGGCGCCTTCGACCTCTACCCGGGGGCGTCGATCGTCGTGGATATGGGCACCGCTACGGTCTTTGACGTCGTAAGCCATAAGGGTGAATACCTCGGAGGGGCGATCGCACCAGGCGTCGCGATATCGCTCGAGGCGCTCTACGCCCACGCGTCGGCGCTTCGCTCGGTTGAGCTCGTGCGCCCGCGCTCGGTCATTGGCCGTTCCACCGTTGAATCCATTCAGTCCGGCGTGCTCTACGGTTTCGCCGCACAAGTCGACGGTGTCGTCGAGCGCATCATTGAAGAGCTCGGACCGGCGACGGTCATCGCCACGGGCGGCCTCGCGGGACTGATTTCTCCTCACACCAAGCACATTCGTCACGTTGAACCATGGTTGACCCTTCATGGATTGCGTATCGTTCATGAACGGAATCATTTGGGAGACGCTTTGTGACCACGCCCTACAGCTTCGCGCACAACGCCTATACGGCTGCACTGCAGAAGTCCTACGAAACACTCGGTGATGGTGAAGAGTCCGGAGCGCACGTCGCGGTCGCCGGAAGGGTGATGCTGCTGCGAACCCAAGGAAAGCTGGCCTTCGCCACGATGCGTGATTCGACGGGCGAGATCCAACTCTTCGCCCTCGCGCAGGTGACGAGCGACTTCGAGGAATTTGCGAAATTGCACCTCGGCGACTGGGTGGGCGTCACGGGCGAGGTCGTGCGCACGAAACGCGGCGAGCTTTCGGTCAAGGTCGCCTCGTGGGTTCGCCTCGCCGAAGCCCAGCACAATTTCGGCGACAAGTGGGCGGGGATCTCGGACTTTGATCTTCGCTATCGACACCGCGAGGCAGACCTCTGGGCGAACCCGGACTCACGTGTCGCGCTGTCGCGGCGCAGCCAAGTGGTCCGTTCGGTGCGCGAGCGATGTTGGGCCGCCGGATTCATGGAAGTCGAGACGCCCATTTTGAACGCGATTGCGTCGGGTGCTTCGGCGCGCCCCTTCTCGACGCATCACAACGCACTCGACAGCGAATTCTTCTTGCGCATCGCACCCGAATTGTGGCTCAAGCGACTGGTCGTTGGCGGTTTCGAGCGCGTCTTCGAGCTCGGCCGCGTCTTTCGAAACGAGGGAGTGAGCCCTCGGCACAACCCCGAGTTCACCATGCTCGAGCTGTACGCGGCCTACTGGAACTACCAGGACATGATGGCCTTCACCGAGGAGTTGGTCGCTGGGGTGGCGCTTGACGTGCTGGGAACGACCGAGTCGACCTATCAGGGTCGAGCCTTCTCGTTTCGAGCGCCGTGGCCGCGCCACAGCATGGCGGAGTTGACCTCGGCGGCACTTGGCGAGGACGTCTCGGTGCACACGCCTCGTGAGTCGCTCGCGCAAAAACTCCGTGAGCACGACGTCCAAGTGCACGAGTCATGGGGCCCGGGGCGATGCTTGAGTGAACTCTTCGAGGTGACGTGCGAGGAATCGTTATGGGATCCGACGTTCGTCACCGAGTATCCCGTCGAGGTGTCACCACTCGCTCGACGCCATCAGAGCGATCCACTGCTGACGGAACGCTTCGAGTCGTACGCGGCGGGTCGGGAACTCTCGAACGGCTTTAGCGAGCTCGTCGATCCACTCGACCAACGGGGACGTTTCGAAGAGCAAGCGAAACTCGCGGCCGCGGGGGACGAAGAGGCGATGCGTATCGACGAGGACTACATCAAAGCGCTCGAGTGGGGGCTGCCTCCGACCGCAGGACTCGGCATTGGCATGGACCGCCTGGCGATGCTCATTGGTGACGAGTCCAACATCCGCGAAGTGATTGCGTTTCCCACGCTCAAACCATTGCGCGACTAGTTCAGTACGACGGCAAGTCCTCAAGAAGTGATTCGATGAGCGAACCGAACCCATCGCGCAATTTGCGACTGGGCACGTCAACCAACGCTTGGTGCGCGGTGGCGAGGAACGCCTGTGCGGCGAGGAGCGTCTGATCGACGCCGTCGGTCGCGACGACAAGTTTTCTGGCCCGTTCTCGCTCGGCGTCATTGAGCGTTTCGCCAAGAATCCCTCGCAACTCTTCACCAATCTGAGGATCGCGAAGCGCGAACAGCGTGGGCAGGTTGTAGATGCCCTCGGCGAGGTCTTGGCCGGCGGGTTTGCCGAGTTGGTTTTCGGTCGCAATGACGTCAAGGACGTCGTCGCGTAGCTGATAGACCATCCCGAAACAGCGTCCAAACTCAGCGAGGGCCTCGGTTTCCGTGGGATTGTGCTTGGCGGTGATCGCCCCGACGCGACAACTCGTGGACATGAGCGAGGCGGTTTTCCCCTCGATCGCCTCGTAGTAGTCCGCTTCGCTCCGTTCGACCGAAAACGCGGTGCGCACTTCAGAAATCTGGCCCCTCGTGAGCCAAGCGAGGGTGCGGGCGATCAGACTCGCCATCTCCACGCCCAGATCGGACGCGATGCTCGCCGAAATGGCCATGAGATAGTCGCCCGCCACAATGGCGACGAGGTTCCCGTAGCGGGCATTCACGCTGTCGACGTTGCGACGCACTTCCGCTTCGTCCATGACGTCATCGTGGTAGAGCGACGCGAGGTGCAACAACTCCAGCGCGACGCCGCCGAGCAGGTCGTCCTTCGTCGCCTCGCGAGCGCCGAGCGTCGCCGACGCGATCGCGAGCATGGGGCGTAGTCGCTTGCCTCCCGCGTAAATAAGGTGCGTCGTCACCGAGTCGAGGTAGGGGTCACCAATGACCACGGACTCGGCTAACAGCGACTCGAGGCGCTGAAGGTCCGCTTCCACTGGTGCCAGCTGCAGTCGCTCGAGCGGGTTCACACCAACACCTTAGAGGGCGCGCCCTTGGCGTTTCGTTGACGTCGACGCATCACGCATCGACGACGCGCGGGTTGGTGTGACGCGCCCGCCAGGGATCGCCGACGAAATTCATGAAATTTTCACGTGGTGTCGCCGTGACAATTTGCGAGCGATTTTGGCACGTCGTGCGTAATTTGCAGGGCTCGCGAGGAATGGAGGGTTGCCAAGTAGTCGATTCTTATCTCGATTCGAGCGTTCTTGCTGATTCGAGGGCTTGGAATGATTCGAGCGGGTGCACCGGTACACTTCTATTTATCGACATGAGAGGGATGAACATTGTTCGAGCGATTTACTGACCGTGCCCGACGAGTACTTGTACTTGCTCAGGAAGAAGCACGTGACCTCAATCACGCTTTTATCGGAACCGAGCACATTCTGCTAGGTCTTATCCGAGAGGGTGAAGGAGTAGCCGCGAAGGCCCTGGACGCCCTGGGCGTCACCTTTGACGTGGTCCGGGAGAAAGTCGAAGAGGCGATCGGCGCCAACACCAACCCGTCTCCTGGCTCGCCTCCCTTCACACCGCGCGCGAAGAAGGTCCTCGAACTCTCACTTCGCGAGGCCCTCCAATTGGGACACTCGTACATTGGCACCGAGCACATGCTGCTCGGCCTCGTGCGCGAGGGCGACGGCGTGGCCGCGCAGGTGTTAAATGACCTCGGTGCCGATATGGCGCGGGTTCGTACCCAAGTGATCCAAATGATGTCCGGTCAAGCCGGTAAGGAAAGCGGCGTACCCTCAGGGAGCGGCCAAAAGAGCGGCCCCGAAGAGCAGGGCGGCTCGGCGGTACTGGACCAATTTGGCCGTAATCTCACCCAATTCGCCCGCGAAGGCAAACTCGACCCGCTCGTCGGACGCGACAAGGAAGTTGAGCGCGTCATGCAGGTGTTGTCGCGACGCACGAAGAACAACCCCGTGCTCATTGGTGAGCCCGGCGTCGGCAAGAC
>PLRK01000008.1 GCA_003163875.1 Acidimicrobiaceae bacterium
CGCCCAGTGCATCCGCAGCTAGCGGGCTCAAGGCGATTTGAAGCGAATTGCGAGAATTTTTACAATTGCTCGCGTATCGCTAGTTACACTTCCGGTTACACTTTTGGTTACAACTTTAACAAGGAGATGGATGTCCGACGATCACGAGGTATACCCAAACGCCCCATTGGCTCTCGTCGTTGTGGAAATCAGATTCTCAAATGGCGCAAGCGATCGCCCACTTCCAATGCCTCTCCAGCGGACGATCCGGGACGCATTAGGTGAGGAATNNTGGACCGAACGGCCCAGCACCGCAATTCATGGCGCCTGTACCTGTGACGAGATTCACAGTTCGGGACCGAACTAAGGCAATCGCTCTAACCGAGAGCACGCTCACAATCGAAGCGACGGAATATAGCCACTACCCAGCTTTCCGCGAGACATTGGAATTGGCAATTTCGGCGATTTCGACATTCTTAAAGCCAGACGGGATCAATCGCGTCGGCATGCGATACATCGACGAAATTCGAATTCCCGAAATAACCGATTCGAACATCGACGACTGGAGTAAATGGCTCCACCCCTCCCTCTCCGCACCATGTGCCGATGAGATGGCGGCGGCCAATATAGAACCGCTGAGTTGGGAAGGTGCCGCCCAATACAACACTGGCATAGACCAACGTCTTGTCCTTCGGTACGGCTCTCGATCAGGATTCGTCGTGAGTCCAGTTGGTCCCCTAATGCGTCCGCATCCACCTCTTCCTGGTGCGTTGTTCTTCCTCGACTTCGACAGTTATTGGGAGCCCCAGGGAATTCCGGAGTTCACAGGTTCGGAAGTGCTGGAACGATGCGATTCGTTGAGGTCCCCGATTAGATCTCTTTTCGATTTCNNATCAAACACGATCGACATCTACAGCCGCTGCTCCTGAGCTTCCTACGAAGACTCGCACGATAAGTGAGTTAGTTCAGGACATCGGGTGGAGCCACAATCGAACGCGCATCTTGGGTGATGACGTCGCCGACTTGCGGAGACAATCTGCCGACATGTATCGCGACGCTTCAGACATTCTTCTAGATCAGAAGGCTAGAGATTTAGTATTAAGGCCGGCCGTTGAGCTTCTCGCATTTCTCGCTGGTGCCGGCTTTGCATGGCGAGACATCGCGCGAATGATTGGTGTGTCCGTACCTGCGGTACGAAAATGGAGGCTCGGCGAGTCGCCGNNACGCCGACGTCGCAGAACCTGTTTGCTATAGCGAAAACTGTGGCCCTAGTCGAAATCTTGCAGCACGAACTCCCAGTTACCGATGTCGCAGCCTGGATGGAAATACCACCCGTCGTTGGCGCACCGACAAATCCAATTGATCTCGTTTCGAACGGATTCTTTACGGAAGTCATTGGACTAGCGCTAGATCATTTAACTCCGGAGGAACTAATAGAGAGACACGTACCGGACTGGCAAGAAAGGTACCAATCTAACTTCGAAGTGTTTGAGGCGTCGGACGGAGAACTCGGAATCAGACCTAAATCGAACGGCGATCATTGAGTCTTGAATCATTCGCCGCACCCGACGACATGTATCGGTCGAGGGGAACAGACGTTAATCCTCAGCGCCTTCTCTTTACAGGCGACGTCTACTCCGGAGTTGCAATTGCTGGAGTTCAAGATTCTGGACTCGCAATAGTCATTGAGCACCCGTGCACGATGCGCGGGACAATGGCGCAACTAAACGACTTTGTGTTGGCAATATCCGTACGTGAGCATGAACCAATGGGTGCCAATGGTTGGAAGACCAGATGCTACGACTTAACGCCACTTCCCGACTTAACCGGAACCCAACTTTATGTTGGCGATTTTCTCAAGGTTGGACGCGCCTCTACGTCTGAGTTGAGTTCCAAACCAAGACTCGCATGTGCGTCCGAGTTCGGAATCAATTTGCTTCAGCAAAGGCTGGTCTGGCATATGACCAGATGTTTGATACCGACTTCCACTATTTCGGAGGCGTTTTCTCACTTATTCGAGGAGGCCGACCTCTGCGAGGATTGGACTGACACTCTTTTTGAAGTCGGAATCAACGAAGTAGAAGCACGCCAATCGTTTGACGCTTTTCTCACCGCCGATCTCGGTAATGGACGTACGCTGCAGAAGGATTTGAGTGAGACGCAACTCAGATCAGCGGTTAGAGCCCAGTGTCGTACCGCCGCGCAGGATATCGTACGAGCTCGCCGCGAGGGCGAATAGGGAATCGAGGCGCCCAATTGAATGGAGAGAATGTGGTTGAACGCTCTCGTGAATGAAAAGGGTTCCGACACAATTTCGCACTCTCCAAACCCGAGAGTTTGCACAGAAATTGTCACCATCCAGGCTCGCGCTTTATGAGTCGCTCAGTTGGCTACGTCACACCTGAGAGTCAAGTTCTCTAGCGCCGAAACATAGTCTTTTGACGCAGCATGAAAGTTGTAGATCGCGACCTTAACCGTGGTCGCAAGCTTGTTTATTCTCTTCGCGCCAATCGATATTCAAGGGTCTCAATTAGCATTGTGCAGTAGGTCGTAGCGCAACCGATTGCGAGGTGTGCGTGGCGGACCGATAGTGGGCCTGGCACCGCACTCTTCCCGTGGTCTAACCCGTAAAGATTTCGCAATTCAGACAGCCCAATCGCGACTTGAGCCAAACTTCCAAGAACTCTCTTGCTGATCTCAACGCCTTTAGCATCTGGTGCCAGCGCGTCCGGATGGAGTGCGAGTTCCTTTTGCGCAGATTTGATGAGTTCAGAAAGGTCGGCCTTTTCGTCGTAAGGCTTTCCGAGTTCCTTGAGAACAAGTTTGGTAGTTGCTTCTATCAAGGCCTTCGCTTGACTGATTGCGAGGGGCGGGTCAGATTCAGCTCCTTCTGCTAAACGCGAAAGATGGCCGAGGAGGGCCGATGGATCCTCAACAAGCTCGAGCGGCAAAGACGGAGTAGCGCGAGTCTTCGATGCAACAATTCGGCCTTCCGAAGTGACATCGAAGCCATCCCGAGCAAGCAGGGAAATCACTCGCTCTCGGTAGATGACCGAAGCGTCGTTGTCCGGAATAACCCACGACAGGATTTCTGCGAGGACTGGAAGCATTTTCCGTACTTGTACAGGATCTGTCCAGTCGACGTTGGAAGTGTAGAGAGCGAAGACCCCTCGCCGTTGGCCGTCCTTCCAGACGTCAGCGGTCAGCGAATTTTCAGCGGGACGATCGAAACCCTCATCTTCGAAAGCCCGTTCAATCTGCCTTACGACTCCCCAAGAACTACAGATGTCTCGAAACTCCCCCCGCACTTTTCTCGAAATGAGTTCTGGCCGCTCGATCATTGGCGATGCGCCTCCGGCGGAAGATGTTCGAACGGACTATTCACGTGTTGACAGTATCTGAGGACCCGCTTCTGGGCCGAGTCGTATGGTTGATGCCGGAAAGGTTTGTCGAGAGACTTCGTCAGTCAAATACAGAGATGGTAGGGATTTGTGGCATTTGTAGCCAGCAATGGAGATGAGCGGCTGGTCAAGTCCAAGCAGCGTGTCGCAGATCACGGGGAAGTATTTACTCCGGAGTGGATAATTGATTCAATGTTGAACCTCGTCAAAGCCGAATCCGAGCGCATTGATAGCAGGTTCTTAGAGCCCGCCTGTGGTTCGGGAAACTTCCTCGTCCAAGTCCTGCGTCGCAAGCTTGATGGAGTCGAAGTCAAATATGGTACGAGCGCGTTCGAGAAGCGCCATTACGCACTTCTGGGCCTCATGTGTATCTACGGCATCGAGCTCTTACGCGACAATGTCGTCGAGTGTCGTGACAACATGCTCGAAATTCTCTCCGACTACTTAGAGGTCAAAGTACCGGACGACCTCTATCGCGCGAGTAGCTTCGTGATTTCGCAGAACATCGTCCACGGTGATGCGCAAACCATGCTTAGCCACGATGGCCAGCCGATCACCTTCGCCGAATGGGGTTACCTTGGTAAAGGAAAATTCCAGCGTCGCGACTTCCGCTTCGATACTCTCACCCACACCGCCGCCTTCAGTGAGGAAGGAACCTTGTTTGCCGATCTCGGGATGCACGAGATCTTTGTGCCCGTCAAAAGCTACCCGGTCGTGAGTGTGAGCGATCTTGCCACCTTCGCTGGGGGTAGAGACCTCGAAACGACTCCAAAGGTCGCTACATGAGCACTCGAGCGTCCTTTGAGTTGCGCGGCCGCAATCCTGATGTATTGAACTGCATTGCGAACCTATCCAACGATGAGGTCTTCACTCCGCCCGAGCTCGCTAACCGGATGCTGGACAGAATCGCCGCGGACTGGGCCGCCGACAATGACGGCGCAAACATTTGGGCCAATAGGACGGCGACGTTCCTAGATCCTTGTACCAAGTCAGGAGTATTCCTCCGCGAGATCACAAGTCGGCTCACTGAGGGATTGCAAGACGAGATTCCTGATCTACAGGAGCGCGTCAACCACATCTTGAACAGACAGGTGTTTGGAATCGGCATCACCCGACTCACGAGCATGCTGGCGCGACGCAGCATCTATTGCTCCAAGTTTGCCAACGGTCCGCACTCGATCGCCACGTCGTTCACGACCGAAGAGGGCAATGTCTGGTTCGAGCGGGCGGAACACACGTGGGTCGGCGGTACCGAGTGGGTTACCACCACAGACGTCGACGGTAGCAAGATCAAGAAGTTCACGAACAGCAAATGTCGATACTGCGGTGCCAGCCAGAAGAACCTGGACCGAGGCGACGAGATGGAAAGCCACGCCTACACCTTCATTCACACTGACAACATCCAAACTCGGATTGCCGAGTTGTTCGGAGGCACTATGCAATTTGACGTCATAATTGGCAATCCGCCTTACCAGCTCAACACGGACGGATTCGGCACACAGGCGCGACCGATCTACCAGCAATTCGTCGAGCAGGCTAAGGCCCTAAACCCTCGATTCCTATCGATGATTATCCCGGCAAGGTGGTTCTCCGGCGGCATGGGCTTAGACGAGTTCCGAGAGTCAATGCTTTCCGACAGTCGTTTACGCTCAATCGACGATTACCTTGCGGCTTCTGACGTCTTCCCAGGAATTGGGCTCAAGGGTGGGGTCTGCTACTTCCTGTGGGACCGGGACAATCCTGGGGACTGTCGTGTCACGACGTACTACAAAGACGAGTCACCTTCGACTGAATTCCGGTCACTTCTCGAAGAAGGAGCGGACATTTTCATCCGCTTCAATGAAGGATTGTCAATCCTCAAGAAGGTCGTTGCATGCGAAACGGATGGTGGACCAGCGCTGGCGNNGGCGCTTCCTCCGGCGAAGCAGTTCATGAGGCTCGTCAGCTCCATCGGTCCATTCGGGCTCAACAGCACATTTAGGGGCAACGAGGCACCTTCAGGGAACGATCTCAAGGTATACAGAAACGGTGGGATCGGGTATATCGCACGGTCGGAAATTTCAAAGGAACGCGACGTCTTCGACAAGTGGAAAGTATTCATTGGCCGTGCCGCACCCGGCACCGGCAACAAGGACACGTACCCGCACAAGATCATCAGCACACCTTTCATTGGAGAGCCCGGAAGTATTTCATCGTGGACGTACATGTACATAGGCCCGCTCGATTCCCGAAGGGAGGCTGAAAGTGTCTTGTCCTACCTCTCCTGTCGACTAACTCGCCTCCTCATCCTTCTCCACAAGCCATCGCAGGACACGACGCGAAAGGTTTACACCTTCGTGCCGACTCAGGACTGGACGAAGACTTGGACAGACGATGAGCTCTATGCCAAGTACGGCATCACCGAAGAGGAGCAAGCCTTCATCGAGAAGCTTGTTCGACCGATGGACCTCGCCGGCAGCGTCGATGAGTAAGAGCGTCGAGGAGATCCTTGCGCCTAAACCGGAGGCACGCCCTCGCATTTACGCCTACTCCATCGATGACGATCACCATGCAGGGCTCCTAAAGGTCGGGCAGACGACGCGCGATGTGAAGAAGCGCATAGCTGAGCAGACCAAGACTGCTGGAATTAAGAACTACCGCATCGAACTCGATGAGCCCGCCGAGACGATCGGCGGCTCCACGTTCACCGACTTTGACGTTCGTACGGCGCTTAAGGCCAAGGGACACGACAGCCCGTTCGGTGAGTGGATGAATTGCTCACTTACTGACGTGATCACGGCTCTGGATGAGTTGAGGACCGGGTTCGTCTTTCAGGGGACGCATGACCAAAGGTTCCGAATGCGAGGTGAACAGGCCGAGGCAGTGAAACGTACGCACGATTACTTTCACTCCATTTGGAAGGAAGACATGCACGCAGTCCCACGCTTTCTGTGGAACGCAAAGATGCGCTTCGGAAAGACCTTCGCCTCATACCAGCTCGCTAAGAAGCTAGGTGCCACACGCGTGCTGGTACTGACCTTCAAACCTGTGGTTGAAGACGCGTGGAAGTCCGATCTGGTGATGCACGTGGACTTCGACGGCTGGCAGTACCTCTCACGCTCAACTGGCTCTGACCCGACGCAAGTTGATCGGGCGAAACCTGTGGTCTACTTCGGCTCATTCCAAGACCTGCTTGGTCGCGACCGCGTCGGCAACATCAAACCCAAGAATGAGTGGCTTCATACCGTGAATTGGGATCTAGTGATCTTCGACGAGTATCACTTCGGAGCATGGCGCGCTACTGCGAGAGAACTTTTTGAGGGTGAAGACGATGCGGTCGCCAAGAAGGAGACAAAGCTCGAGTATGCCTCTGATCTCGCGGGGGTGAACGAAGACCTAGGGGAGCTCTCGGAGAGCGAGAGAGAATTCCTTCCAATCACCACTAAGGCGTATCTGTATCTGTCAGGCACCCCATTCAGGGCGCTGGCGACAGGGGAGTTCATCGAGGAGCAAATCTTCAACTGGACCTACACGGATGAGCAGCGCACAAAGGAGGAGTTTGCGGCAGAAAATCCGACCAAGTGGAGCCCCTACGCCGCCTTGCCGCAAATGCGTCTACTTACCTATCAGATGCCTGACGAATTACTGGCGATTGCGAGCCAAGGTGAGTTCGATGAGTTCGACCTCAATGCATTCTTCGCCGCCACGGGCTCGGGGGCGATTGCGCAATTCAAGCATAAGAGCGAGGTCCAGAAGTGGTTAGACATCATTCGTGGTTCGTATGCGCCGACGCAGGTCGATACCTTAAAGCTCGGTAGCCAACGTCCACCGTTCCCGTATTCCGATGCGCGTCTCTTGCCCTATCTTCAGCACTCGTTCTGGTTCCTGCCAAAAGTGGCGGCTTGTCATGCGATGGCGAACCTGCTTGCGGAGAAACACAACGTCTTCTGGCATCAGTACGAGGTCGTCGTGGCTGCGGGTGCCTCCGCAGGTATTGGCCTGGCGGCACTGCCGCCAGTACGCGAGGCCATTGGTAGCGGCTTCGAGACAAATACGATCACGCTCTCATGCGGCAAACTCACCACCGGCGTCACCGTGCCGCAATGGTCTTCCATCCTGATGCTGCGCAATCTGAAGAGCCCTGAA
>PLRK01000027.1 GCA_003163875.1 Acidimicrobiaceae bacterium
TTGCTCAAAGAGGTGCGCATGCACCCTGGTTTACCGCAGCGGCTCAGTCCCTTCGTTGAGGATGTCGAGGTAGCCTTTGTAAACGAAGAGGCGGTGACGTTCCCGCCCGGTTGTTTCTTCAAGGATGCCCAAGTCGATCATGTGGCCTAGAGATTTTGCGACGGTTGGAGCTGAGATGCCGATCTTCTTTGCTGCCGAAGGAATCGCGATGATTGGGTTGCGTTGCATGTGCTGGAACACCCTGAGAACCGAAGCTGCTGGTCTTCCGAGGGTCTCGATCTTCTTCTGGTCCTGGCTGAAGTGTTCCAGAATCTCTCGTGCCGCGCTGGCTGCTTGTTCGGCGGTATCGCGAACGCCGATGAGGAAGAAGTCGAGCCATGCCTCCCAGTCGCCCTTGGTGCGCACGCGCTCAAGCAATTCGTAATAAGCTGCACGATTCGTCTTAAAGTAAAGGCTGAGGTAAAGAATTGGCTCCCTCAGTGCACCCTGAGCACAGAGCAGGAACGTAATGAGCAGTCGTCCAAGCCTTCCATTGCCGTCCAGGAATGGATGGATCGTCTCAAACTGTGCGTGCGCGATGGCTGCTTGGGCGACCGCCGGAAGTGAATCTTCGTTAGCAAAGGCGACGACATCTGACATCAGATCTTCGACGTATTCAGTTGGTGGCGGGACGAAGGCGGCCGAGCACGGAGAGTACGCACTTCCCCCTATCCAGTTCTGCTGTTCACGAAATCGTCCTCCGTACTCTGCAAACCTCGTGCCGAAAAGGAGTCGACGATGGATTTCGAGAATTGTCTCTACCGTGATGTGGTCTCCAGGTCCGACGGCGCCAACGCCGTAGACCATGGCATCAATGTTTCTAAGTACCTCGACGGCCGTGATGTCAGACGGTTCATCACCCAGCACTTGTGCAGCCTCGGCCCGAAGTAGCCGTCGAGCACCAATTTCGAGCCCCTCGATCCGAGAAGAGGCGACGGACTCCGCTCGCAAGAGGATTCGAGCAAGTGCCTCGGTGTCGACGAGACTTACTGCTTCAACGTTAAGTCGTGCGATCGCCGCCTCGGCGTCGGCGACATCAGCCGCGACCGCACCATCGAACGTGAAGTTTCTTCCGACGAGCATGTCGGGGACGTACGCTTCGTACTCGCACCCACGGTTATCCTTGCGTGACGGACCGTCGTGAGTACTCAGCCAGCGGCGACGAACAACCCTAGACATGATGTCTCCTTACGTAGGATTATCTTATAAGCCTAAATACAACTCCGGCGTGTTTAGGGTTGGGCACCTTCACAAAACTCACCAGCAATCGCCTGTGGCTACATCGAACACTGAGGTTCCCCAGAAATAGTGGACACCGCTCAAGTGTGGGCAGCGACCACCACGAATCGGCGATCGTCGAAGAGCGTTCAAAATTTAAGTGGCGACCACAGGACGTTGTCATCCTAGAGTCCGACGATGTGAGTGGCGATGAAGAATCTTTGCCTTAAACCTCGACTACTTGGAGGATGACCCCGTCACAAGGTTAAGAAGGTCTTTCGTAAGAACCGAACACGTTTGCGAGACAACGTCCGGATTGCCAACACCTTGCTCAGCTCGCCCTGCCATGGCTGATCCGGCACTCTCGGGCGCCTCAAACAATAACCTTAAATAGTTGAGTGCTGCTTCGGTAACTTCTCGCGCAAACTCGTCTCGTAGCAATCCGATAATCATCTCAGCTAATTCACCTGATTTCACAGCCACAAGAAGCCGATAAACGTCGTACGCATCCTTGTCGTTCAGACGGTTAGGAGACTTGTCGTTCCTCTCGCCCAGTTTGTGCAATTTCGCTACGAGCAACGCCGCCGGACCGGCGACCCGCACCAGAACTTCACGCGTATCGTCATCGCCAAGTGCCCGAATCGTCAACACTGCATTGTCGACCATCGCAGCTTCGAGTCCCACTGCTCGGCGCAAAGCGTGCCGATCGTGAGGCGGCGCCTCGACGCTACGTCTGCCTGCGCCAGCTAGCGATTCAGGAACCATTAGATCGACAGGAATGCCTTTAGGGTTGAACCACGCGCCTGGCTGATTGTCCATGTGGAATCCTGCATTCTTCATAGCCTCTTCGATAAGCGGATCTTCGCCAAGAGTCCTCACGTCGATAGCAATGTCACTGTCCTTGGTCGTTTCCGCAACAGCGACCAATATCGCGCCGGTGTGAAGGTAGATTGCTTGAGCCCCAATGATGACAACTGAGTCCGCATGCGCTGCGAGTGCGTCTAGGGCGTCCAAGAGTGCTGAACGCGCTTGAACCAACAAGTTGTCATCGTCGCCAGACATATTCATTCCTCTCCATCCAGTCAAGAAGTGCGCGACCCTCCTCCGGCCCCCGACCGGAGGAGGTCAATAAGTCGACGGCGGCCTGGCTAGGTGCCACGATCTCCACACCATCCAAGACCTGCGTTCGCTCGAACGCCGCAGTCTCGTTTACCGGCACAATAAGCACGTTGGCGCCGTAGTCAACTCGACGAAGGTTCGCGAGAACTATAAGTTCGTCCGGACGTTCCGCATAGATCATCGCGCTTTTGGCTGGTGCGTATGGTTCCCACTTAGCTGCTGCCAGCGAACCGGTGAGTGCAAACCGCCCGGCTCTCTCCCGCAGGTTCGCCAACTCGTTGACGAGGCCAGAAAGTCCGCGAGGCGCCAAACACGTTGTCATGCCAGGCATGTTTGCGAAGTCAGAGTCCCTTGACCACCGCTCCAGCAGATCGCGCCAGCGAACATCCGTGATTTTCCCACCCTCCTCTCGGGTCAGCAGACCTTGCTCTTCGATGAACTCAACGGCCCGATAGGTGTTGCCGCTGGGAGTGCTGGCAAGTTTCATCAATTCTGGGACTGAGTAAGGAGGGCGAAAGTCCGCGAGTGCCCGCACAATCCGGGCTGCAGATCTACCTCTGAGGTTGCCTTTCGGTCGTCCCGGACCACGCCAAGGGTCTCTCTGCGCCCCCACGTCGCGCAGGAAGAGCGCGGGTCTCTCCAGTTGGACCCGAATGTTCCCCGTTGCGTCGGCGTAGGACACCTTTCGCGCGGCCAATGATTCCCTCACAGGCGCCGCCAAGTAACGGGCGACAACCAGCGGAACCTTTGCGATCATCTGCCCATTTGATTGTTCTCCGGCGATGGCTCGGTCCAACTGACTGATGATGAAACCAAGGTCCTTCAGGGGAAGGCTTCGTTTGGCCTCCACATATAGTTCGACGGACTGGCCGTCCGGTGCCTTGATCATGACCACCGCGTCTACTCGGAGTCGATCGCTGACCGTCTCGTACTGCACATCGGCCTCCCATTCAGAAGGGATTCGACTTGTCAGTTCGGCCAACGCAGCCCTAAGGATCTGGTCTTCGCTCACGAGGCCCTGTGGTTCGTATTTCATCGTCGCTCCTCCTTCCGATCGAGATAATTCCGTAAAGTATAGCATTCCGTTACTGACGGAATCACTATATTTCCGGAAATAGTGGACTTCCGTGCAATACGGAACGGGTTGAAAACCAGAACACTGGCGCGTCGTGTACTTCGCCGCCGCCGCAATGATTTTGACTTTGGCGATCGTGCTGCAGCGACGCTTGCCCCAAAAGGCCGAGCGACCCTAGATTCGATACGGTGCGCTCCTTCGAAGTACGGTGAACTATTTCACGCACGAAGCGTTGCTGCGACGTCGTTCGCTCCTAGGGGCGCTCGCATTTGGTGCTTTCAGTGTGTTTTGGACCACCATGGCGTTCTTGTTGAGCCACGCCCCATACCACTACAACGACCTCACCATCGGTCTGTTCGGTTTG
>PLRK01000010.1 GCA_003163875.1 Acidimicrobiaceae bacterium
CGTTGGGGGTGCGCAGGAAATTCCCCGAACACCCAATGATTGCAGGGGTTTTCAGGTGACCGTAAATGACCGCGAATGACCAGGACTGCCCCCTGTGAAGCGCCCATAAGCGCCCGCGAAGCGCCCATAAGCGCCCGAAAACGGGTCCGAATGAAGTAGCACTTCGGTTAGCCAACAAAGCTTTGCCCATGAGACAAATGGTTGATTTAGGGAACTAGGGCGAGGACTTCCTCGCGGTGACCAGCGTTCCAAGCTTGCAGCGGCGTTCGATGCCCAAGGGCCGGCTGGATCGTTAGATTCCACCAGTTATCTACGCCTTCACGCGTTTTGCCAAGCTCTCGTAGCCTGCCGTTAAGTGCTTGCGCCTGCCNNGATACATACTCGTTCGATTCATGTTCAGATCGTCGGCTGCTTTAAGACCGCCGACATCACGCGCATACGATCGCATTGCGGCAGCCCGGAGTTCCTTGATGTGTTCAACCAACCGCTCAGCTACTGACAACATCGTGTCGGCCGCAAGCGCACGTTCTAAAGGGTCCGTAATCTCTTCAATTTCTCGGGTGTCAACTTTCAACTCATTTTTCCTTCGTTTGGAGTGAGGATAAGTGTAGCAGGGGCTGCTACACTTGGCGCAGGGGGTGCTACAGTAGATCGAGTCGAATCTCTCACGGCAATTACGTGAAGTTGAGACGCGACGGCATTCGCGAAGGCGCTGATGCTCATTAAATTGCCTCAATGACCTACAACGCGGAGTTATTTGATCGAGCTGCAGCGCAGTACGACGAGTCGCCGCCCTTCTTCCGTATCCTCGGAGCAAGACTCGTCGACTTCGCCAATCTCCCCGTTGCGTCTTCGGTGCTTGACATTGGAGCTGGCAAGGGAGCCGTGACACTTCCTGCACTCGCCGCCGTGGGACCGTCGGGAACTGTCACCGCCCTTGAAGTTGCGGGCCAAATGGTCGAATTTCTCGAAACGTATTCGCTCCCCAATCTCTCGGTGATTCATCAGGACATCACGAAGTCAACGCTTCCCGATGCGAGTGTCGATCATGCCGTGAGCGGCTTCACATTGCACATACTCAGCGACCTGCGAGGGGCGTTGATTCAAATCCACCGAATCCTGAGGGGATATGGGACGCTCAGTTGGTCGAAACCCGGTGCTCACCCTGAAGCGATTGAGTGGGAGGAGTCCTACGGAAATATTTTTGGGGAGTTTTCGAAACGACTGAAGGATGTGCCGTCTGAGATGACAGACGAGCCGGATTATGAGTCAACTTTTCGAGCTGAGGGCTTTGAGATTATTGAACAGTTCACCGTTCCACTGCGAATACCGGTTGGTGGTCCCGAGGAGTATTGGGCGTGGACGCAAACACATGGGGCGCGGTGGCTCACTGACCAGTTGAATACTTCGGACGCGGACGAGTTCAAAAGCGCCGTGATCGAATCACTTTGGAGTTCGCATCCAACGCATGGGAACGACATCATGGTTGCACCACTCTTCACGAAAATGCGACGCATCTAAGACTTCTGGTGTTCGCGTCAGGGAGTCGAAGTTTCAATGAACCCCTTGAAACCTGGCGCTCAGGGTTCTTCGATCGTCATCTGGAGATCCTCTCGATGATCGATCATCCACGCGGCACTTCGAGATCGCCAGGTAACCGCCCAAAGAATCGGGAAACCTTCTGGAGCGGGGCTTGCAGTCTCGGGCGTCACGTGGTATTCGATCGCCTCTTCGCGGGCGCTCCGTATGGCGAGTTCAATCATTCGATCAACGAAACCATGTCTCAACTCCCGATCTAAGCCGTAGCCGTCGGCGATCAGTTTTGCTTGACGGAAGCGTGATTCGGCGTCTGGAAGTTGGTTGAGGTCCCGAACGTCGTCATCGTACAGTTGAGCATTCTGCCAGATGACGTGGGCAACTTCCCATATTGGATCGAGCGGACCTGCATTGTCCCAGTCGATAAACGCGACGGGCTCACCCTCTCTAGCAAGGATGTTCCAGGGTCCCAGATCGCCGTGGCCGATTACTGATGCGTTTCCTCGCAAGCCGCGTAAGTAGCAATGGCCCCATTGAGCGCCTGCAGGTATTTCCCACGTCGCCGACAACGTGTGGAGTTGTCGCAGGAGGACGCCGACATGGAAAATGGCGTCGTCCGACCAAGCAGACGGCTGAGGACTCGCACCTTCGATGTAGGTGAGCATCTCTCGGCCGTCGGACGCAAAGCCCGAATCGACTGGCTGGGGCGAAGCTTCAAAGCCCTCGGTTTTCAAAAATTCTAGGAAGGACATCACGGTTCGGCTTTGTGGTTTTGGGGATCGGTAAACGACGTCCCCCACGAGCGTGACTTTCGTAGTCCCTCCGCCCTCGAGATTCACCTCACTCACACGCGCATCATTTCACCCAAGCACTGAGAGCAAAGCGAGAGTTCGTTTTGCTCACAGAGAGAGTCAATCACTTTGAGTCTGGCAGGGCATCTCAATTCTGCAGGTTCATTAGTCCTGCGGCAGTCTGGGTGAATCCGCAAGCCTGAAAATAGAATCCGCCTAAATGCTCTTCGAAGTCGACGTGAAGGAACTTGCAGCCAGCTTCCCTGCTCTCGTCTCGAGCCATCGCGACCAATTGGGATCCGATTCTTAAATGTCGCGACCCCGAAAAGACCATCACGTCTTNNATCCGAAATTACGTTGACGAATCCGATCAATTGGTGATCATTCCGCGCAGTCACCCATCCGAGACTGTTCCCTTCAACCAGCGAGATCCAATCTGTCTCCGTGGAATTGTCCGCCCCAAAAGCATCCACGTGGAGGGAGTTAACCTCCTGGTTCTCGAAGTGTCCTCG
>PLRK01000007.1 GCA_003163875.1 Acidimicrobiaceae bacterium
CCGCGGCTCAGCATCTCGGTCATACGCTTATGTGCAGCATCGCGACCTGTCAGCAACTTTCCATTCAGCAGCAACACGTCGCCAGGCTTCCAACTGCGAACTTCCTCGTGCGTCAGAGTATCGAGCGTTACGCGCTTGCCGTTGTGCGGATCGTAGGTGAGCTTCGGCCAACTCTCCAGCGAAGGCGGATCGAGATACACTGGACCGCTTCCATCCAGAACGAAATGCGCATGTCGGGTCGCAGCACAATTAGGAATCATCGCCACGGGCAGATTTGCNNGTTGCGGCGCAGTTGGGAATCATCGCTACGGGAAGGTTTGCTGCATGGGTTGGCCAGTCAAGTATCTTCACATCGAGCACGGTTGTTAGGCCGCCAAGTCCCTGAGCCCCGATGCCGAGCGCGTTGACCTTGTCGTAGATCTCCACACGCATCCGCTCAATGTTGGTCTTTGGACCCCGAGCTTTCAGCTCTTGCATGTCAATAGGATCCATAAGGCTTTGTTTGGCCATAAGCATCGCCTTCTCGGAAGTGCCACCGATACCAATACCGAGCATTCCAGGAGGGCACCAGCCAGCACCCATCGTCGGCACAGTCTTTACAACCCAATCAACAACCGAGTCTGAAGGATTGAGCATAACGAACTTTGACTTGGCTTCACTGCCTCCTCCTTTCGCGGCAACTGTTACGTCGATTGTGTCACCAGCCACCAGCGACACTTCAACTACGCAGGGCGTATTGTCTACCGTATTGTTGCGAGCAAACGCAGGATCGGCAAGTATGCTGCCCCGAAGTTTGTTATCAGGATCAAGCCACGCGCGACGAACACCCTCGTCGCATATCTGTTGCAAGCTCATCGTCGGCGTTTCACCATCGGCCCCAACCAGCCGGCAATCGAGCCCCATTTTGAGGAAGATGGTAACGATTCCAGTATCCTGGCAGATCGGGCGGTGCCCTTCCGCGCACATGCGCGAGTTGACAAGGATTTGCTTCATTGCATCCTTAGCAGCCGTGGATTCTTCCATCTCATAAGCACGAGCCAAATTTTCAATGTAGTCCACAGGATGATAGAAACTGATGAATTGGAGTGCCGCTCGTACGCTCTCAATCAGGTCGTCTTGNNATCAAGTCGTCTTGGCGAATCGTCTTCATGGAATTTCCGTTACCCCAGCCAAGATTCGGCCACTGATAGATGAGAAGCTATAGAGAAAGATCACCAAAGAACCGTAAATTCATTTGCTTGGGATCAGCGCATCTTCGAAGCGATGTCCTTGGCAATGATATCTCCGTGAAAGCGCCCGTTTTCGATGAATATTTCATTGGTACGTTCACCTGCAATCACAACACCCGCTAAGTATATTCCTCGCATATTCGACTCAAGTGTATCGGGATCGCAGACCGGGCATCGAGCATTCAACTTGTCGAGTCTCACACCCAGCGATTCGAGGAACGAAAAATCCGGATGGTACCCCGTTAAGGCAAAAACGAATTGATTTGCTAATAGCAGGGGTCCATTGGGAGTATCTAATAGGACATTGTCCGCGGAGATCTCTCTGACGGTTGTAGAGAAGTGGGCGGTGATTTCGCCCTGCTTGATGCGATTCTCGATGTCCGGTTTGATCCAATACTTGATGTGGCTATGCAATTGCGATCCGCGATGAACCAAAGTGACTCGAGCTCCATGACGCCATAGCTCTAGTGCGGCTATGGCCGCTGAGTTCTTTCCTCCGACGACAAGAACGTCTTGAGCAAAATAGGGGTGTGGCTCGTGATAGTAGTGCATGACCTTCGTCAAGCTCTCGCCTGGGACGTCGAGATAATTTGGGAGGTCATAGTACCCCGTTGATACGATTAGCTTGCGAGCTTTGTGAACGATGGAACGTCCAAATTGATCGCTTGCATAAATACTGAAGTCGCCGTCCTTGCCCTCGATACGGTTTACCGTCTGATACTGGTGAACCTCCAGGCGGTAATGTTCGGAGACCTTGCGATAGTATTCGAGAGCTTCGGAACGAGTGGGCTTCTGATTGGGCGAACTGAATGGAATATTGCCTATCTCAAGCAATTCAGGCGTCGTAAAAAAAGTCATATGCGCGGGATAGTTAAACAGTGAATTTGTCAGACAGCCCTTATCGACGAGAGCAACACTCAAGCCTGACCTTTGGATCGCTATAGCGCACGCGAGTCCAGTGGGCCCCGCACCAATAACCACCACGTCGCGAATGGCTCTCTCCGTCATATTCTCATTGTAAGGTTAGGGAAAGAATCCATCATACCCTTTGCAAGCATGACGCGGATCGTCGGCCGTGCAGGGAACTTCCTAAGTGGATCAGCACTGCTCTGAAGACATTCTGGATCACTTACGGTCGCAGAATCTAGCCGTTCATCATCGGAGAGCTGCATCGACCTCAGAGAAATAGCCGGGCGACTTGAGTATCTCGCGCGGTTTGGATCCGTCTGCCGGTCCAACCAAACCATCCTGCTCCATCAGGTCAATCAGATGCGCGGCTCGACCATAGCCTATTCTGAGTCGGCGCTGTAGCAGTGAAGTTGACGCCTTGCCGAACTCGAATACCAGCCGAACAGCATCGTCGAACATCGGATCTCCTTCTTCGCCCTTGTTCGCACCGCCGTTCTCGCCATCGTTCCGATCATCTTTGGGGCTCTCGAGGAAGCCTTCAACATAGTCTGCTTGACCTTGGCTCCTCCA
>PLRK01000034.1 GCA_003163875.1 Acidimicrobiaceae bacterium
CACGACGAGTCCGTAGTGAGCCAAGGCCCACGCCAGAACGAACTGGAGCAGGACCGCGACAACCAGGAAGATGAGGAGCCGTCGCACTACGCGCTCGCCTTCAACAACTCGATGCGGTCCGCGCGGAAACTGACCCCATGGTTGGTGCCCACCTCCCAGGTGGTGGCCATGAGGTTCGTGACCTTGATGGGCGTGAACTCGCTGAGCCCCTTGGGCTCGCCGGCCACCTTCACGGTGATCGAGTCCCTCGCGCCCCCGCCGGCCGCGAAGATCGGCACGTTGAACAGCGGCGTCCCGTTCTCGTCCAGCTTCGGCGCTTTTGTCTCGTAGTCGAGAACGGGTGATACCGGTCCGGCCGCCACGAATCGCACGGTCTGGGTGTCAATTGGTAATCGCATGTTGCTCCTTTTTGAAGGGCGATATTTTCGCCCCCTATATAAGGAGCCAACGAATACGGCGAGTTTTCGACACAAACTTTCTGCGACGTCGAAAAATGTTTTTTCTTTCCATTAATTTCAACGATTTTGAGATCACGAAGTGGGCCAATGGGCCCGACTGGGCGCTACGCGCCCGTCGGCCCGGGCACGGGTGTTACAAGGTCACCAAGGTTGCCCGAAAGGCAAATCCGATGAACTAATCGATACGTCAATCAAGAGAGGGCGCCCGATAAGTCGCGTCAGGCACTTGGATGCGCATAATTGAGTGATGGACGACGAAGCGTGCGAATCACCTTGATGACTGAGCCTCCATTCGGTTTTCTCAATTCTCGCTTATCGTCATCGATGAACGTTTGCCTAAGCAACTATCTGATTCTCATTCGCGCTAATCGTGCTACGGGCTCCCAAGATGGCATTCCCTCGCTTGACGAGATGTCAGTCATGCTTGGGCCATACATCTCCGGTGATCCGATTCTTGAGGATCTTGCGACCAGACTTGCCGAACTTATTCACCGCCACTTCGAACAAGCTGCTGCCGGTGCAAAAACCGCACCTTTCTATCCCAATGTTGATGATGCATTTCAGGACATTGCATCATCCTTTGTCCAATCGGAGATTCAGACGGAATTAGATGGGATTCAGGAGGAAATGGGTGAGATACTGCGAAGCGTTGAGGACCCCCATGTCATCGAGAACAACGCTGGACTTCTTTTGGAAATATCTTCACTTCCGCAATCCCCAGGCGAGTATTCCCGTGCAGGACTCTTGGCAGTTGCAGTTGGGCATCTCGAACAACACTTGTCACTCCTCGAGTCAATATCCAAAGGGGAACCGAGCCAAATCCTCGCGGGCGAGACCCGCGTTACCTCTCTTGTCAAGGGTGCGTCACGAAGATATGGCTCCCAGTTCGATCCAAGTGGAGCGTTTACCAAAGAGGCCATTTACGCGATAGAGGTTCGAAACTCGTTAATACATCGCGAAGGTCGAATTGATCGACGGTTTCTCAAGCAGGTCGGCGAGGACTCGATCCCCCAAGATGCTCATGGAGGGCTCTTCGAGGTCTCTGTCGCGACCGTGTGGCAATATCTTGACGCCCTCGTCGGATTCTCTGTTAGGGCGAGCCTTTTCGCGTGGCACATCTCGTCTGACGATTATCAGTTCGCTAAGGCTGGACTAAATGTCGCGCGAAACTTATTCGAGGCACATTCGGGCGGAATAGCACAGCGTTATCTGTCAGCGCTACCACAAGAATTTGCAGAGTAGTCGTTCTAGACACGTGCGGAGAGAGCTTGACGCTTCGAATTTCGCCTCGCTGGGAGCGAATCACCGTTGTCAGCGGATGATCGCCACACCCACGGCTAGCGTCTTTCAACGTGGACCGCGTACAACAGTGGTTGGAAGATGATTCTGATTGGTTCTCGAAGAACCGCGAACTTCTCGACATGGTTTTTGATTGCTTCATGCGTGATGGTGAGTGGCCCAAAGTCGCCACACTTCGCCGCCAACTGTTTCAGCAAGGCACGAAAGGAATCGACGTCGAAGCGGTCGCGAACTCAAAGCCCGCGATTCCTGCTCAACTCACAATGGCAATTCAAGAACGAATCACGCTCGGCGCAAGACACCTCCGGCACATGCCAAAGGCAACGACCCTTCTTGACCTACTGGTACACCTCACAAACGAAGCTGTTCGTGCATATCAGAACGATGGCGAGGCACCTAGCGTCCATTACGACAATCCTGACTTTTTTAAGTTTGACTCGACAACAATTATTCGCCTTCTTCCATTCATTACCGCGGACTATCCCAACCCGGTAGGAGGCGGTAATTACGGTGAAGAGTGGTCACTATTCGTCAATGAAGCCTTAATTCTCGAATTTGAAGAGGTCACGTCTCCCAGCGACTATGTGGACCGCCAGACAGCGATTGTTCGTAAATGGGTTGAGAGAATGATTCCCATGGCCAATACCAACGCCCCTTCTGAGGGGGACCCAAAATCATCACTGTTACGTGAGCAAGTTCGAGCCGCGAATGAGGGAGCGCCAGAAGATATAACTACGTGGAAGGAACGCTCAGCGACGGCTCTGAGAGTTGCCCTGGGGCAAGGCCACCCGCTGGTCTCATCGTTCGCGAAGATCAAGTATTCGCCAGTCGTCACGTTCAGCGGTACAACGACAGAAGATTACGCAGCTGCTCGACGCTCGGGAGTGAAGAGAGGGATTGCAATACTTGATTCTGCATTGCTTGAGCTGGGGATGCGAGAGACAGATGGTCAGAGCGTTGCCCCCGAGAATGCGGTCGAGTCCCTCAGTGGTGTTGTGTTCATCGTTCACGGTCATGACACCAACTCGCTTGTAGATGTGGCCCACACAATCAGTCGACTCACCGGCGAAGACCCAGTCATCCTTCATGAACAGCCGAATCGGGGTCAAACAATAATCGAGAAGTTTGAACGCCATGCGACAGATGCAGGATTCGTCGTTGTATTGGCCACGGCGGACGATCTCGGTCGCGCCAAAGATGCGACCGATCTGAATCCTCGAGCTCGTCAAAACGTTGTCTTCGAACTTGGTTATTTCATAGGCGCGCTCGGTCGACCTAAGGTGGCAGTCCTTTACGACGAAGGAGTGGAGTTACCTTCCGACATGGCGGGTGTCGTATATATACCAAACGATAGTGCAGGGGGTTGGCGGCTCACATTGGCCCGGGAGATGCGCGCAGCAGGTCTCCATGCTGACTCCAATCGCATTTAACTCACGCAGTCAATCGGAACTGCTGACACAGTGCTTGAAATTGTGGTGATCGGGTCTTCTTACCGATTCACCTTCAGACAGTGGCAGATGTCAGACTCTTCCCGTGAGTAATATCGACGATTTCAAAGATGCCATCTCCAACATGTCGGCAAGACCTGAATATCATCATCCAATTGTGGCCGCCCAACGTCAATTCCGCGAGCGCTACTACGGCCTATCAAGCGCTGCGATGCTCGAAGACCTCTTCGTTGACGCATTCGCAAGTTACCTGCGGTCTCACGAACCATCGCTTCAATTTGCTCGACCGCCGCGAGGTGAAAAAGGCTACGACTACGAGTTCGAAGGCAATCAGTGGAGCCACAAGGTCTCAAAGGATGGTCCAATTTCGATCGCGGCGCTTTGGGATGCCACTCGCCAGGACACATCCTGGACCTTCGACACACCAATATCGTTGTCTACTGGCGGTTATTCGGCGAAGAGCGTCAAATTAGAGTCAAGTGAAGGTGGTTCAATTCTGGTTGCGACACCGGTGCGACCGAACGTGAATATCGCCGAGGGAAGCGTCTGCGGGTTGATTCATTGGAGCCCCATCGAAGGAGTTCGCTTTCTCAAAACCTGGGAGTTGCCTGCTGGCGATTCCATCGACCAGTCCCTGCCATTCGAAGTCCTGTGGAGTGAGGTCGTTCGAGCGATTAGTGGCGGCTGCAGATCCAATGAGATTGAAATGCTCTTGTTTAAGAGATCTTCCTTGATAAATGAAAATGAAATGTACAAGCAAAGTTCCGAAGTCTTTATGCCTGGCATATATTTATTCGACCAGTCAAAACTCATTGACATCAAAGTGGCTCACAACAATCGAGCAATCTTAGTCCCCAAGGCATTTGTTGCAAACCTCATGAGTGACGCCATCCTGGAAGGCAGTTTCGTCCCTATGACAACCTGGTTCGCGTGCTATGCGGGGGGTAATCCGCCAGACCTTTATCTTGCTCAACGTGCCGAATTCGACAAGAAGTTCTCGAACTCGGGACGATAGGACGCGCAACACAGTTATTCGTAGTTCCGAGGAACGTCACTCAGCAGAATTTACTCATCTAGTCAATGAGATCGTGGAGAGTACGAGATAGGTCCGTTCTGGATATGTCTCAGGTCATCGTCCAACCGCCTTCCTAACCAGCAGGATCTCAAATGGCAGCGTGCATCGCATCCAGGATTCTGTCTGGACCATCTGGCGCACTAAGTACAGCCTTGAGGAGAGATGGCTTTGTCCATTTCAACGCATCTTGATCTCGCTCCACATGCGCACGAAGAACGTGCCAAACGGCCCCAACTGAGACTCCATTTCCAAGTTGCCGATAGGTCACTCCGGCACGCTGGTCTCCGAAATCGAACCAGTCGGGAAGCCCCTGAAGTCTTGCCGCCTCTCTTGGAGAGAGCCGACGTTCGCGGTTGCCGATAATGCTTGTCTGCGTAATTGCGACTAGTGCAGGAAGATAACTCGGTGCCTTTGCACGTATACCTGAAGGTCGAAAATGCATGACGGTGTCCCAAAGCCTGGGTGTGTCCTGCGCTTGCCACTCGAGTTTGCGCCTCGAAGGCGGGAAGAGGTCAGTGTAGATTCCCCATCGCCGGGTCCATTCATCAAGTACGACCTTATGTGCGGTGTAGAACTCGGAGTTTTTTACAAGAAAATCAGCCTTCCACTTCGCTTCGATCTTCAATCGCGAAGGTTTCAAACTCTTCAACTCAACCCACTCATCGGCCCAGATTGGGAATCCTGGTAGTCGACGGCCACCGCGCTCTTCCCACATCAACTGGACAAAGTCATCCCAAGCATCAATCCATAGTCTTTCGGCTTTAGACAAGTCGCAGCCCCGGACGTTGTGATTGTCATCAAGTGGAAGATCGCCTTCAAGATGCCATCCTTGCGGGTCCCAACCGGCAATTGGTCGGTTCGCAACTGCCGGCTCGGCGAATACTTCGAGTCCACGCCCCTCTGGAAGGCGACTAGCTGTGACAAAAACGCGTTCACGAACCTGTGGCCGACCCCCTGCCTCTCGGGGCAAGAGGTGAGGAGAGAAGATAGAGGGAGAATCCGATACTCGATATCCCTCTGCGCGAAGCGTTTCGACGATGATCTGCCATTCATGACGGTGTCGAGGACCAGCTAGATTGCGAACATTTTCCAGAAGCACGACCGCTGGACGGCGCTCTTGAATGATGCGAAGAATGTTCCAATAAAGAGTGCCTCGGGTTTCTTCCATCCCACGCTGTGCGCCACTCTTGGAGAAAGGCTGGCATGGAAAACCCGCGCACAGAACGTCATGTTCTGGGACGTTCATCACTTCATCATTCGCTTCCTTGGTGATGTCACCAAGAGGATTGATTCCCCAGTTGCGTTGGTAGACCGAGGCCGCCGCGGGATCAATCTCTATCGAGTAGACACACTTCCCCCCCATTGCTGACAAGGCGGCGTGAAATCCTCCGATTCCCGCAAAGAGATCGATGAATGTGAACTTGGGCCTTTGCATGAAGCCAGCTTAGACCTGACTCGTGACAACAAGAAACATCCGCTAAGACAGAACTCTCCTATGCGGCAGGACCAATGACACACCTCTATCGGACTATGGATGCAGCTTATGTACCCGACCGGAATGTCAGATTCTTTCGATCTCTTAGGAACACTGAGATCGAGGTATTTCTGCTTGGTTTCAGCCCTGGTTGCCGCAATGGCTTCTGAGACGCCGAAGGCGTCGACGCCTGCATCGTCTTTTCAAACAGTTGGCAAAGGATGCTGGCAATCCATTAGCCAGCAATCAGGCGAAGGATTCACGTGGTACTTAAGTTGACGGGACTCGACTATCTCATTCGATTGGATGCAGTCGATTTGCGCTATCCAGGCGGTCGAGAAGCACTCGTCGACGAGAACGCTAAGAAAATTGGGCGTCTCGCCTTTTATGACGACGACATGATGATTCTTCACACTGTCGTGGGCATTTCCGAGTTTCGTCTCTGGGATAACTACTTTGAAGAAAGGGGCATCGAACTCACCGAAATGCACCGAGGTACCCGCATCGCCGGTGACAGGGTTTACAACTCTCATCGGACCGGGTGGAGCGAGCCTTGTGACTGGCTCGGCGTGAATGAGTGGGATCTCACTTGTTGGTACTGGAAAGAAAATTACTGGGTGAGCAATCCACTGAGGGACTATTACCACCCACATGACTCAAGGATCATTCGACAATCACTCGGCGACGACGTTGATGGGACGTAGAGAGGTTGATGAAAGCCAAGTCGCTAAGTACATTGGAGCGATGAGCGCATCAAGGTCGGCGAGTGAATCAGTAAAAGGGGCTCGAGCACTGGTAACCGGTGGAGTTGGCAATGATCCTCGGGAATCTCTCAGTAGTTATCTCACCGACTTTTACGGGCGCTATTACGACCTTGAATTTCGAACTTCCAATGCGAAGAGTCCCAACACCTTCACTTCCGCTGACCTGAGCGCCATCCGCCACTTATCAGTGAGCACCACGAATGGTTTCGATGAATGGCTACTTTCGCCAGAAGGCCAGGGCGCCACAGAAGGGCTTCTTCGTGCAATTGACGACTCTCTGAAGTTGGAAGAGATTGAAAGTGAAGAAGACTTCACGGCTGCTCTTGGCACCGGGACTTCATCGGTCAGTGTTCTTTGGAATCTCCTGGTTACGAAGTTGCGCGAGAGCGGTCAGTCTCCACGCCAGGGAATCTACGTAGTCTCTTCAAAACTGATTGCCGGCAAGCGACCGCAACTCGTACCGATGACAGACTCATTCGTACGCAACGAACTATGCCTGACATGGTCCAACTGTTGGTATCGCTACTGGCAGATCATGAGGGACCCGATTGTTGACGAGCATTTGGGCTCGCTCCGGTCTGAAGTCGCTGTCATGCGTCGCGACGAGAACGCTTCAGGCCCAACTGGTGACGAAGTTGAGATGTTGAGCAAAACGAGAGTGCTTGACATCATTGCGTGGCACTGGCGTTGGCTTCACCGTCCGTTGGTGAGCCACTGATCAGGAAATAGTTATGACAAACGGGGACACCAGAATACTCTCCCACCGTGTCGTTGGAGACGACTTGCACTCGTTCGCCGAACGTATTGACATAATGCGCGAGCAACGACTCGTTAGCCTTTTTTCGTAACTCTCCGGGTGGCTCGTGACGACCCAACCCGGAATTAATCATGCCGGCATACTTGACGAACTCAAAGCATGACTTTGGAATAGGTGCCAAAGGATGAACAATCACGTGGAGAAAATAAAGTACTCGGGCGCTTACCATACCCCTTAGCCTGCTTTCGATTGTGTCCCCGCAGCGACGCAAGGTTCGCACGCTGGTCATTCGCCAATTGGTGTTGAATGTCCATCGTGGGAACCAATAAATGGCAAGCCGACTTCCGCTATATCTCTCGGCGTCTCGTTCGTCAGATAGTCGAACAGGAAGCAGCGACGCGCACGAGATGGAGTATCGGGAGCATCCCCACTCCGTGGGGCGGCGTTGGAATTTATAAGAAACCGATTGACCGGGAAAATAATTTTGCCCTCGTTCGAGAAGCTACTAAATCGGTGAGTGGGATTACTTCTTCCCTTGGTCAAGGTTGGGGAGACTACATCCGCGCCGAGTTGGACCTGACACTCGGGACTATCGACGTTCATCAAGGTTGGAAGAGTCAGTTGAACGTAACGATTGCGGCAATGAAGGCAGAAGTTGCTGACCCCGAATTTGGCCGCGTATTCGTGGCGCTATTTGGATCGGCTTCTAATTACACCGGTCGAAACCCGGTCCCAAACGAACTCGCAGAGGTTCCGAGCGATGTCGATGGTCTCTACGGGATCCTGGATAGGACTCGCGAATTCCAAGACCCGGAAATTGAAAATGAGTTCCTCGACCGTGACCTCCGTTACTCACCGTCAAGTCGGACTGATTTTGCAGTGAGATTGTTAAATGGTCCGAGGTACGGAGGCTTTCGGAGCGATCGATTCGATGTGCTCTTCCAATCATTCTGCATCGATGACTCAACAAAGCCGTACGACCTTGTAGTCCTTGGTGCCCCGGTGTGGATTGCCACTCCAGGCAAAATGTAATTCCCTCTTTTGTATCTCCCTTGGGAGTTGGAAGGAACCCGCTTCCAGCGGCGTTCGACAAAGGAGGAGGACGATGCCTCATAAACTCAGGGAAGAGTTAGTTAAAGAATCGAGCTAGTAGTTTTCATAGACGAAAATTGTCTTGTTTCAAATTCGAGCACCCTTACTTCTGTTGCATACCTCACAACGCAACTCAAGATTCCGGACTGTGTTTGACCCCCCCCGACTAACTGGGATGATGTGATCATATTCGAGTCTCTCCCTGCTTCCACAGTCCACACACTGCCCACCGTCTCTACGCCATACTTCGTGTCTGACGGATTCACTGATCGGCTCGCGTTGGGACTTCCTTGCTTCTCCTTGCAACGAGGGCGTTGCGTCCTCGACAATCCGCACATGTGCACCGATAACCTCGAGTCGCTTCTTGACTTCCACGGCAAGCGCTTGGGACGAATTTTGAAGCACATCTACAGGCCCGATATGTTCCACATGATCGACAAGGTCCTGCGCCTCTAGCGGTTCAATTCCCAGATAGTTCATCAACCAATCACGGGTCAACTCGATTGGCAATCTTGGATCAAAATTACGAAGAGTTGCACGGTAATTCACTATTTGTTGTCGCGTCGCGTTTCTCGTTGGCGGACTTGGCGGGCGAATTTTCACGAAATCGCTCATCACGCAAGTGAAGACTCCAGGGTTCGATTCAATGACTATTCGCACACGTTCGCTCTTCCCGCGGACCACCTTGTAAGCGCTAGAGACTCGCTCCGCAGCTTCGGACGCCGCCGGCTCTCGCTTCGCTAGTTGGAGTGCCTTGCGTTCTTGTTTCAGAAAGTTGACATCGCGATCAATCTCGGAAAAGAGGGCTCGCCAAGACGCACCCAATCCGCCTGCGGAAGCATCTCCATTCTCCACCACAACTCGCCCCCAGACGAAAATCCAACATGACTCAATCAGAGAATAAGGTCCGTGTGGCCGATTTGTCTAGATCCGCCAGCGTTGCCACATATAACCCCGCTGTTTACTTGTCGAACTCAATCAGTGAACCCAAGTTGATCGCTGGCGAGCCACCGAATAGATCGACTCGATTCGATCGGGAGGGAGTTGGGTGCTTTGGCCATCAAGCCAACCGGAAATCCTCTTCCGTCCAACAACGTTTACTCCAATCGGCGAGCCCTTGAAGACGAGTTCACTGGCCATAACCACAACAACGGGAATGACGATGACCTCAAATCCGCAGGCGGAACTCAAAATCCTCGAAGCTCGCCGTCCTTCGGCCCTCGACTTGTTCAGATATTGCTGCTTGACGCCGCTGACGTAGATGACATTGTCGTAGACCGTGACTTTCTTACCGAGATGATTCTTGGTGTTTAGCGTGAACACTCCCGGTGGACCAACGACGACGTGGTCAATGTCGGTTTCATTCGAGCCAACTGGGACGCTGTGTATGACTCGCCAATTTGGCCCGAGCTTCTCCAGTTGCCGAGCAACTTCTTCTTCCCCCGCAGCCCCACGACGCCACGCACGTTCATCGGTATGAACTCCAAGCAACTTAGAAAGAAACACCCGGGATGGTGAAGCCTTTTGAATCTCAGACGACTTCTGGCGCAGCGAAGCACCAGGAACATTACCGGACAAGTCCTCGAATAAATCGATGTTCAAATCAGCGCGCTCACGGGTCACCAAGCGAAGATAATTCGATTGACTCACAACGCGGTAACAAACATCCAACGCGACTTCACGTGGATGCTCCGTTTTCCTGGCGAATTACCTCGATCGCGAGATCGAGACGTCCGGCGAGCTCCATAGCGTCAAATAATTCCATCGGGATTCCGCAATCTGCGAAGTCCAGAATGCAAGTTGCAACGTGATCGATTAGCTGGCAGATTTGATAAAGGCGCTCTTGACTTGACTGCATAAATTACAACGGTTGCATTTGGGCGCCCCAATGTAAGTACTTTCGTCGACGGTCAGTGTGCTCCCTTTATGCCCATAGAGTGCCCGCAAGACTCTTCAACGTAAATTTGTCTTCATTACCTGCCTCTTGATCAGGTTTTACGGATAGCCGAACTAGCAGTTCCTTCCACCCTTTCAAGGTGGCG
>PLRK01000058.1:0-3966 GCA_003163875.1 Acidimicrobiaceae bacterium
TCGTCTTTTGGACGTTTCGACCGAGCGACGTCATCCGATACCTGCAAGAACACAACGTCGACGTCGACGAAAACGTCCTGCGAGTTCCCTTCCGACATCCCGACCGATGACCTGTCTGCTTGAACGAACGCCTAGTCCGTCGAGCACTTCCAGGCTTCGAGTCCCTCGTGGAAGGCGAAATACACGACCGCCAGACTCGCTAGTGGGTCCGCCCACCACCAACTGAACGACGCCGTCAATGCAATGCCCAACAACGTGCTCGCACTGAGCAGGGCGCAGAGCACCGTCTCTTTCGCGTCAAGTGACACGAGACGTGCGAGTGCCGCTTCGCCGCGGCGAGCCAGTTGGGCGGAGGTACGACCTTTCAGGGCGGCGAGGCCCGGCATGAGGACGCACGACGCGCCACAGACAACGAAGCCGAGAATGTTCTCGCTCGCCCTCAGATGGTCACTAAGGGCGTAGATCGCGCTCGCGAGTACGTAACCAACGAGAGCGAAGAAGAGAATTGCGACGAGTCGATGCGAACGGTGTCTCGCTTCGGGCGTCGCTCGGTCTCCGCTCTGCATCGAGCGAAGTTGACTGAGTACGACAGCCGCGCTCAGCACCTCAATGACCGAGTCCGATCCAAAGGAAAGCAGCGCCACCGATGACGCCAAGGCGCCACTGACCAGCGCCGCGAGAGCTTCCGCGACGGCGGCGAGTACCGTGGCGTACTCGAGTACGACGGCGTGCTTCGCACTTGCGTCGGTGCGTACTCGCGTGTCGTCCATCATCGACACCCTAGGCCTGGCACGTGATTGTCGACCTTCCCTACACTTGACACCGTGGCGGAGAGTATCTACGAGGTCGCGGGTGGCGACGACACCTTCCTCCAACTCGCCCACGCGTGGCATGCACGCTGTGTGGAAGACCCCGTCGTGAGCCATGCCTTCTCTCACGGCTTTCACGCCGAACACACCCAACGACTCGCCGCGTACTGGGCCCAGGCGCTCGGTGGTCCGCAGCGCTACAGCAACTCAATGAGCAATGAGTCCGACGTCGTGCGAATGCATTCGGGCAACGGCGAACACCTCGAGATGGACGAGCGAGCAATTGACTGCTTCGCTCAAGCCCTCGACGACGTGGGACTGACACGTGATGCACGTTTGGCATCGTCGCTCATGGCGTATTTCCGATGGTCGACCCAGACGATGGCGTCGTACCCACATTCAAAGGATGATGTTCCCTCGGGTCTCGCCTTCGCCTACTGGTCCTGGGACGGTCCGGTCGCCAGCGACTGAACTGCACGTGGTTGGCAACTCTTCCTCGCTTCACGAGTCCAACATTCATTGAACCCAGATGAGTGCTCAGTCGTGTAACGCCAACCAGTGCTCTTCGGCGGCGCTCAACGCTACCTGCACGCTCTGCAGTTCCTCTGCGAGCTTGGCCTGTTCGCGATAATCGGTGACGCTGAGGATCTTGTCGCCGAGCGTGCGTTTCTTTCGTTCGAGACGGGTCATTTCCTTTTCCGCGTCACGAAGCAGACGTCCACGTGGCGCCGAAGGAGAAGTGGAACGTGCGGAGGACGCAGAATCCAACGACGATGAGTCGCCCCGGTTCGAGCTGGTCCGAAGTATCCACGCGTCGATACCCCCGGGGACCTCTGTTATCGTGCCGTCGGCACGGATCTCGAATAGTCGTTCGGTCGTGCGACTCAGAAATGTCCTGTCGTGGGACACGACGACAACGGTCCCCGACCATTGGCGAAGGAACTCCTCGATGAGTCGGATGGTCTCGAGATCGAGGTCGTTGGTTGGTTCGTCAAGGAACAAGACGTTCGGGCGACGCGCGAGAGCGAGGAGAAGTTGGAGACGTCGTCGCTCGCCGCCGGACAATTCTGACGCCTTGGTCAACGTGAGCGCTCCCGTGAACCAGAATCGCTTCATCAAGGCAACGTCACCGGGTGAACCGGGTTCGCCCGCCGGTCCCGCGACCAGCTCTTGCACACTCAAGTTGAGGTCGAAGCCTTCGTTGCCCTGTTCGAAGTACGACGTCACGACGGTGGGCCCTCGTTTTACGGTCCCGCTCGACGGTGCGAGGCGCTGATCGAGCAGGTCGATCAGGGTGGATTTTCCCGCACCGTTTGGTCCCACGATCCCCACGCGTTCGCCCGGTCCGAGTTCAAGGTTCACGTCGACGAGGACCTTGCGATCATTCGAGTAGGCGAACGAGACATTATGTGCCTTGATGACCGTCGTACCCAGCCGCGGCATCGTCACGTTGAGATCGAGCGTTCCTTCGCGCGCGAGTGCCTCGGGTCGACGCGCCAGCAAGCGCTCCGCAGCATCGATGCGCGCTTGGGGTTTCGTGGAACGAGCCTTCACCCCTCGGCGAAGCCACGCCAATTCCGTGCGTGCGAGGTTACGTCGCACCTGTTCACTCGCCGCCGCTTGCTCCTCGCGCAGGGCTTGCGCCTCGAGTAGTTTCGCGTAGCCTCCCGCGTGCACGAAGACCTTGCCCCGGTCGATTTCGAGCATGCGCGTCGTGACCTGATCGAGAAGGAATCGGTCATGGCTCACGAGCACGACCGCGCCGCGAAAATCCAGTATCTGCTGTTCGAGCCATTGGATGGCGCCAAGGTCAAGATGGTTCGTCGGCTCGTCGAGGACCAGTACGTCAAGGGGAAGCGCGAAGATCCTCGCGAGCGCGACACGTTTCAGTTGCCCTCCCGAGAGGTGTTCGACCTGCGTATCGACTTCGTCGAGCATCCCGAGACGATCAAGTGCGGCGTCGACCTGCCAACCCTCGCCGAGTGCGTCGCGCACGGTCCCGCTGGGTAGCGTCGGCACCTGCTCAAGGAAACCAATCTGAACGCCCTTCGCGCGCCGCAGTGCACCGGCATCGGGTTCTTGGAGACCACTGATCACCCGCAACAACGTCGACTTGCCGGCCCCGTTAATGCCAACGACACCGATGCGATCGCCCGATTGAATCGTCAAGGACAGGTCGTCAAAGAGGGGACGATCAAAGCCCTGCAACGACACGTTCTGAAGATCAATAAGTATTGGCACGAGATACCTAGGTTAATGACGAGGACCCAGCATCCCCACCGGCGCAGCACGTGACGGGGCACCCGTCCTCGCGCCTCGTTGCAACGTTCCTCGATGTTCGTTCCTGGCCGTTGACGATGCCAAGAACTCGCGCACCCGCATCGTAGAATTGACCCGACGTCCGATTCATCAATCGGCCTAGGGAGTATCGTGATCGCAATTTGGCACTGGTTCTTGCAGGTCACCGGCACGGACAATGAAGCGGGTCGTTGGTACGCGTTCTGGAGCGGATTCGGCGCGGACTTCACTGAAGGTGCCGTCTTTTTGAGCATCGTGGCGTTTTATCGTCGTCACAAGTGCCAAAGCTGTTGGCGACCCGCCCTCAAGGGTGGCCTTGGTCGGGTCGAGGGAACGCACTACGAAACGTGCCACAAACACACCAACAATAAGGACCATCAGGCGCTGCAAGAGCAGCACAAGATTCGCCATCCAGAGATGCACGAACACCTCGCCAAGGGAACGAGTTCATTGCCGTGACGTTCTTTGATCGATGGATATGGCCCGCGGGTGGTTCGGGTGGTATTCCCGGTGACGTTGTCGCGACCTTGATCTGGGTCATCATCGCGGGCATCGCCACGACGATTCTCTATCCCCCCTTGCGAAAAGCCGTCGAGAGAACGATAAAACGTCACTTCGAAGAAGGGACCGCCGAACTTCATGCGAAGCTCGACCACATCATCGAGCATCACCCCGATATCCCGCCCTTCATCTCCAAGCAAAAGAAGGACACGACGCCCTAAATCGCTGGGAAATCATGCAGCCCGCCAACGCCGCTCCGAGGAATACGTGCACACGTTCGAGGAACTTCGCCCGGTCGCCACTGGCGAGATCGCGCCGTTGAGCGAAATCCTTCAACTCGTCCAAAGTCTCGCGAGCG
>PLRK01000058.1:3997-34165 GCA_003163875.1 Acidimicrobiaceae bacterium
TCGCCACCACGCACGACGACATGCACAACTGCGCCCAGATCGACAGTCCGTCCAACTTTCGACTGTTCACGTGGTTCTTTGTGGTTCCGAGGGCTCCTTATTATTGTCGCGGCTCTGGCTCGATCTCTTCGCACGTCGCACGAAGGACGAATCGGCGTCCTAGAAAGCTCGCACTNNCCTTTGGAAGAGTGACGCACCAGACCACGCGATCGAACGTCATCGCCACGACGTTGTTGTGGTTGCGCATCGCACCGTCGTGGTGATGCCGGCGGTGTCTAACATCGAGGAATGAAGCACCTGAACGCGACCCCTGATGCGTGAGGACCTACTCGTCGCCCTTTCCAAAGGGAATTCGAGTGATATGGCCGAGCGAACCATCGACATCACCACGTTCGGTCGTCGGTCGGGACAACCTCGACGGATTGAGATTTGCTTCTATCGAGTCGACGAGACGACGTACCTCAGTGGCATCCCGCGACCTCGCCCACGCGACTGGTTGTTGAACCTCGCGGACAACCCCGAATTCATCTTCCACTTCAAACACGGCGTAATCGCCGACGTACCCGCCGTCGCGACCGTCATCACTGACGCCGAGGAGCGCCGACGCGTGCTTAAAAATATCGTCGACGAATTCAACGCCCATCATGGTCCCGCCAACCATCAGCCGAGTGCGGTACTCGACGAGTGGGTACAGTACAGTCCCCTCGCCAAGGTGGCGTTTCTGGAGAATTCGTGACCAGACAATCTTGTCCACGCGACTTCTAACGTTGTCGTTTTCTCCTGGAGAGTTGAATCGTTCGTCCCACTAGTGGGATCGAGACAACGAGGTTGAGGATCACGGCAGCGGCCAACGGATAGTCCCATGACGACACTCCGCTCAGTACGACGACCAGAGTGATGAGTACCAACGCGACCATGCACAACTCAACAATGCGCAACAGGCGCCACGTCGGATCGGACCAGTACGACAACACAAATCTCATTGCCACGACCTCGGCTTGTTTCCAGCGTTGCTTTCGACCCTACAGCGACCTGCGACGTAGCAATCACCGTTAGAAATCTGTATCGCAGCATGTGACGTCAACAGCGACACCGTTGTTCTCACTTCGTAGGGCGTCAGCGTGTTCTCTGCATCGCCGTACGCAGCTCGACCTACCTCGAGGGCACGGAGTAGGCGACGATCTGCGAGGAACCGGATTTCCCCGCGGCCCTAGGGCCGCCCGCGAGGACGATCACCGTGTTGCCAGCGATCGCGAGTGGAGCGTTCGTCGTGCCGGGCAACTTGATCGAAGCGACGAGCGCCCCACTCGCACGATTGAACGCCTCGAGAGTGCCCTCGAAAAGAGTCGTAAAGACGAGATTGTTCGACACCGTCGCGGCGCCAGCCGGAAAACCGTGCAACGAGGTATCCCACTCAACGGCGCCGGTCGTGAGATTGAGCGCTTCCACCTCGCCGCTCAACGTCCCGGCCTTGGTGCCGGTCACGTCCGTCAAACTGTCGGCGGTGATCGAAAGGTCGATCGTTGTCACGTACACGGTGTCGTCGTCAACGGCCATATTGGTAAGGATGCCTCCGAAAGACCCCGGAAGAATGGTGTACGGCGCTTTCAACGTGAGTTTGTGCTCGAGAGCCTTGAGCGAATCGTCGTCGTGACCATTGTGTACGCCCACCGGTGTTTTCCATAACAGCGCGCCGGTCGCGGCGTTCATCTCGTAGACGTAACCCATCTTCCCGCCACCAATGACGACCGGCACGCCGTGCACGTTGCCCGAGATCGGCGACGCTTGCATGTCGTAGTCCTTGAAGTCGTTGGGCACCCCCTGGTAGTACCAGCGCAGCTTTCCCGTCGCGGCGTTCAAGTTGACGTCACTATCGGTGTAGAGCAACGAGGATGGATGCGCAATCGCCCCCGCCGCAGTCTGGTAGGGATTGCCAATGCCAAAAGTGACGGACCCATCGGTGCCGACCAGCGGAGTCTCCCACGCGCCTCCCGCACCCGCACCCACCGACGTCACGCTTGAATCGTTGTGTACCACTGTGTTGAACTTCCACAGCAACGTGCCGTTCGATGCGCGAAGCGCGAGCAGGACACCGCCCCCTGGCGCCAAGCCGTATTGACTTGCGAGATACACCCGTCCGTTCGCAACCTCTGGCTGAATGCCAAACGTGCCTTGCCCCTTCGAAAGAATGCCCTTGTTCAGCCAGAGTTGCTTGCCCGTCGTCGCATTCAGCGCGAAGACTGCGGTGGGAGACGCCGCATAGACAGCGCCTTGGGCGACGTCCACACCATTGGGCCCGGGCCCCGACTTCTCGGGTTTGTTGACCACGTACTGCCAAAGAAGTCTTCCCGTCGCCAATGAGAGGGCGTAGACGTTCGAGTGCAGATCTTGAACGTAGACCATGCCATTGACGACGACGGGATTGGACGCCAAGGTTCCGTATCCCTCTACGCTCTTCGCCGCCTTGCCGGTCAACGTGAATGTCCAGCGTCGCTGTAACAAGGACACATTCGCCAAGGAGATCGTCGATCCTGGCGCAACTCGAGTGTTCGTGATGTCACCGTTGGGATAGGGCCACGATCCTGCAACGTTCGGCGCACTCGAGGCGCTGGGTTCGCCTACTGGCGCCAACGCGATCGAAAGACTCGTGACCATGAACAGCGTCAACCCCAACCGAACCCGTCGTGCACGATTTGCTTTCAATGGATTCCTACTCACCCTTCGAGAAAGGAACATCCGCTCACGTACTCGGACGCGCAATTGAACTCGGTCTCCAACAGTCGCAAAAGGGCGACTGGCTTCATTACCCATCAATCTAAACGAATTCCGTCGTCGTCGCCTCGTCAACGACGTAGTGCCAAGTATCTAGCGAACGTCGAACAGCTGCGATACGAATGAGACGCATTGTCCACCGCGCTCACGTTGATCTCATGTGAGCGCGGCGAGAATCGCCTGCGCAGCGCGACGACCGCTCACCAACGCTCCTTGAATAGAAGGCGTCTGCAGGTAGTCCCCCGCAAGGAAGATCTCACCTCGCCTCTGTGGTCGGTTCAATCGCAGGGGTGGTGGCGTGGCGGGGAGGGCTCGTTCGACGACGGTGCGTTCAATGATCGAGAGTTCACTAGTCGCCACGTCGTAGGTCCTCGCGACCGACTCAAGTACTCGAGCATCCAGCGACCTCTCGTGCAGCGCTCCCACCGCGGGCGCCGCCACCAGGGAAGCGTTCGTCGGGGCGCGCTCGCGCGCGACGGCGCTCACGTCAAGCACACTCGTCAGCAGGGGTTCATCGAGATCGATGTGCAAGATCGGTGACGCAACGATCTTCGGCGCAGCAATCCACCACGTCGTCTGCGCCCGCCACGCCACCGTCGTGTCGGTGCCCAGACGCGCCGCGTCCGTGGCGTCAGTCGCGAGCACGACGGCGCGCGACTCGTACTCGTCGCGATTGGTCACCACGCGTGTTGGAGTCACCGAGATGACTTCCTCGTCTAATTTCAAGACCGTCGAATCAAGTTGACGCGCCATTGCTCGCGGGAGTGCGACGACGCCATCCGCGAACGTTCCGGGCCGACCTCGAACGAACGATCGAAGCACGAGCTGCGTGAAGTGCCACGAACTCTCCAATTGATCGTCGAGCAACGTGCCTCGAAGAAACGGCCGGACCACGTCGTTCATCGCTCGAGGCGAGATGCCCGTATGGGCGAATCCCTCCCACGTCGACTCATCGGGTCGTCTAAGAATTCCTCGTATCGGAGCGAATCCGCAGCGAAAACCCAATGATCCCAATCGACGAGCGTCCGAGAAAGAAAGACCACCTCTGACGAACGGCGAGAGTGCTCCCCTAAGCGACGCACGAGGATCACTGAAGAGCTGTCGTCGTCCGTTCGTCAGTGTAAGCAACGAAGCCTCGAATGGTCGAAGTTCGACTGTTTCGAGCACCTTGGTCGCGCGCAGTTCAGGGTACGAAGGATTGACTAATTGGAATCCTTCGTCGATGACGTAACCGTCGACATTTCGAGACGCCAATCGACCTCCGACCTCAGCGTGGCGGTCAAGCACAATGACGTGCCAGCCTCGTTGCCCGAGTAGCTGAGCCGCCCGAAGACCGCTAAGTCCGGCCCCGATGATCACTACATCGCTCGTTTGCATTTCCGCCACTCACTCGAGTACTTCCCCGAACATCGGTCACTGCGCACCAACTGCTTCTTTTTGCGTCCATTCACACCGCGTGTCAGCTCGCTCGGACTGCGCGGCGAAGGAGTCCACCTTATAGGGCTCCATCGCACGAACACTCTCGTCGAACTTGTTACAACGCCGTTGCGGTTCGTGGCGACGAAGGATCTCAGTCGTAAGGGAGGTCCTTCGGATGGATGCTCACGTGGTCCGGGTCCGGCTGCTCGACGAATTGGACGGCGCGAAGCGTCGACTTGCCTTCAAGGAGCGCCTTCGCAACCCGGTGCATCCCGTCCATCAACTGACCCTCCGAGCCAAGAATTATTGGATAGGAGAGGTCGGCCTCGTGCACGAGCTCCATGTGCCGCACCAAAATCCGAACCGTCGCCGGGGAGCCATCACCGTCGAACCAGTAGGCCGTGTCGATTTCCTTGATCGAGGAAAGGGGGATCTCTCGTACTGGCAACGCCGCCGCTAAGGCAACCAGCCGGTGGACGTCCCATGCGTCAAACGCCGCGCCATTGGGTTTGAAGAAGTATTGCTGTCGCACCACGTCAAGTATCGCGTAGAACACCGAGGTGGTTCACAACAAGAAACCGGGCCCGACGTGGGCCCGGTTTCCATCGTGGTGTTGACACGACTTACATCATGCCGCCCATACCACCCATGCCACCATCGCCCATGGGCGCGCTGGGGGGTTCTGGCTTGTCGGCGACGATTGCTTCGGTCGTCAGCAGCAACGCGGCGATCGACGCGGCGTTCTGCAACGCGGAGCGCGTCACTTTGGCGGGGTCGATGACACCGGCCTTCACGAGGTCAACGAGCTCACCCGTCGCCGCGTTGAGACCAATCGATCCCTTGGCGTCGGAGACCTCACGAACCTTGACGGCCCCTTCGAATCCGGCGTTGGACGCAATGTGCCGAAGTGGCGCCTCGAGCGAGTTCGCCACAATCCGTGCACCCGTCGCCTCGTCGCCCGTCAGCGTGGCGACCAAAGCGTCCACGTCAACGCGTGAGCGCACGAGGGCGGTACCGCCTCCGGCGACGATGCCTTCGTCAATTGCTGCGCGCGTCGCGCTTAAGGCGTCTTCGATGCGATGCTTCTTTTCCTTCAGTTCGACCTCGGTCGCTGCGCCAACCTTCACGACCGCGACACCACCGGCGAGCTTGGCGAGGCGCTCTTGGAGCTTTTCGCGGTCCCAGTCCGAATCAGTGTCCTCGATCTCGCGCTTGATTTGCGCGACGCGTCCCGCGAGGTCCGCGGGCGCACCCGCACCATCGACGATGGTGGTGGCGTCCTTCGTGACGACCACGCGACGAGCTCGACCCAACAGGTCGACGGTCGCGCTCTCGAGCTTGAGACCAATCTCTTCGGAGATGACGGTCGCACCCGTGAGGATCGCCATGTCTTGAAGCATGGCCTTTCGTCGTTCGCCGAATCCCGGCGCCTTGACGGCAACGGACGTGAAGGTGCCACGAATCTTGTTCACGACGAGCGTGGCGAGGGCTTCGCCTTCAACGTCCTCAGCGATGATGAGCAACGCTCGTCCCGACTGCATGACCTTCTCGAGCACGGGCACGAGGTCGTGCACCGCAGAGATCTTGCCGCTGGTAAAGAGGATGAAGGCGTCTTCGAGCACTGCTTCTTGACGCTCAGGGTCAGTCACGAAGTACGGCGACAGGTAGCCCTTGTCAAACTGCATACCTTCAGTGAGCTCCAGCTCGATGCCAAACGTGTTCGACTCCTCAACCGTGACGGTGCCGTCCTTGCCGACTTTGTCAATGGCGTCGGCGATGACTTCGCCAATCGATGCGTCCGCAGCGGAGATGGTCGCTACCTGGGCGATCTGGCTCTTGTCGTTGACGGGCTCGCTCTGCTTGTGAATCGAATCGACGGCCGCCTTGACAGCCTTCTCGATGCCGCGCTTGAGTCCCGCAGGATTCGCACCCGCCGCGACGTTACGAAGTCCCTCTTTGATGAGGGCTTGGGCGAGGACCGTCGCGGTCGTCGTACCGTCACCAGCGACGTCGTTGGTCTTGGTCGCGACTTCCTTCACCAATTGGGCACCCATGTTCTCGAAGGGGTCCTCTAGTTCGACCTCTCGAGCAATGGACACCCCGTCGTTGGTGATCGTCGGCGCACCGAATTTCTTGCCAATGACGACGTTGCGACCCTTGGGTCCCAACGTCACCTTGACGGCGTCGGCCAACTTGTCGACGCCCGCTTCGAGGCCTCGACGTGCCTCTTCATCAAATTTGAGAAGTTTGGACATCGGGACCTACTTCGAAATCGTGGCGAGGACGTCGCGGCTCGAGAGGATCAAGAGATCCTCGCCGTCCACGGTGATCTCCGTGCCGCCATACTTCGAATAGACGACCGTGTCACCGACGCTCACGCCGGTAGGAATCACTTCGCCGGTGCTCTCGGTGCGACGACCGGGACCCGTCGCGAGGACTTCGCCCTGCTGGGGCTTCTCNNGGACGGACCACAATGCGGTCTTCTAGTGGGTGTAGCTTCATTTTTTGTTGCCTCCTGTGCACTTAGCACTCGAAACCTGTGACTGCCAATTTAGCAGCCTCCGGTCCCGAGTGCCAACGCGCTACGGGGCGTGGCGCTCGAGCACCCAGGAGCCGGCGTGGAGCCGGTAGAACACCCGGTCATGCAGGCGGTCCTGGCGATGTTGCCAGAATTCAAAGAAATTTGGCGTCAATCGAAAGCCGCCCCAATAGGAAGGACGCGGCACGTCGCGACCCTCGTAACGAAGCTCCTCGTCGTGCATCGCGGTCTCTAGGGACTGGCGACTTTCGAGGACTTCGCTCTGGTGACTCGCGTGCGCGCCCAACTGGTGGCCCCGGGGGCGTGACGCGAAATACTCGTCGGACTCCTCGGCGCTCATATGCTCAACGACCCCCTCGATGCGAATCTGGCGTCCGAGGGGTTCGCAGTACCACAGAAGCGCCGCGTGAGGATTCTCCGCGAGCTCCACGCCCTTGCGCGATTCGTAGTTGGAATACCATCCGAAGGAAATCGCGTCGACGTGACGAAGCAGCACCATGCGCGCGCTCGGCTTCGCGTCACTCGAGGCGGTGACGAGCGCGATCGCTTCGCGTTCGCGCATGACGTCACTCGCATCACGGAACCACGCGTGGAACTGCGCGAATGGGTCCGGGTCACAATCGGCGACGTCAAGGGGTATCCAACGTTCACTCACGCGACGTCGACCAATTGCCAGTTAGGGCGAGCCGACAGCGAGAGCGCGCTCGCGCCATCGTGCGCGAATCGATAGAGTCCCGCGGCGCCGATCATGGCGGCGTTGTCCGTGCACATCGCCAGCGACGGCAGGTGCGCCACGACACCGAATTCGTCCGCGAGGGCGCGCACGAGGATGCGAAGATGCGAGTTCGCGGCGACGCCACCGGCGAGTGCGACACCCCTCACGTCATAACGTTCCAACGCGCGACGTAGCTTGCGCAACAACTGCTCGCCCAGCGCCGCTTGAAAGGACGCGGCCACGTCGCCAATCGCGACGTCGGGATACTTTTGCGTGGCGCGCACGACCGCGGTCTTGAGACCTGAAAAGGAGAAATCGAAGTCGTCGCCGATCATCGAGACCGGCAGCGCCAGTGCGTCGGGGTTACCGCCTTGCGCGAGGCGGTCGATCTCGGGTCCTCCGGGATAACCGAGCCCTAGCCACCTGGCGACCTTGTCGTACGCTTCGCCCGCCGCGTCGTCGATGGTTTCGCCCAGTACCTGGTGATGACCCGGACCCTCTTGAAGGACAATCAGGCTGTGACCCCCCGAGACGAGCAACGTCAGCAGCGGCCACTCGAGATCTCGTTGCTCGAGGAGCGGCGCGAACAAGTGTCCCTCGAGATGGTTGACCCCCACGAAGGGGATGCCCCACGCAAGGGCGTAGGTCTTCGCGGCCGAGAGTCCCACGAGCAGTGAGCCAATGAGTCCCGGTCCACTCGTGACGGCGACTGCGTCGATGGCGGGATGCGTGGGGTCGAGCCCCGCGCCCTCCAGGGCCTCGCGCACCACCGGACCAATCGTCGCGACGTGGGCGCGACCAGCGAGTTCGGGTACCACGCCCCCGAAGTCCCGGTGCTGGTCAATGGAGGATTCGATGACCGTCGAGTGCACGTGCAACGCGTCGTCGACGACGGCGGCCGCCGTCTCGTCACAACTGGTCTCAATGCCGAGCACCTTCACGCATCAAGCGTAGGACCAGGCGAAGCATCCTCGTCCACCAGGTCCGCCCAGAGAATGAGGGCATCTTCCTTGATTCGTTCGTAGTAGTTCTTGCGCACACCCACCGGTTTGAAGCCGTAGCGATAGTACAGACGCTGCGCGCGATGATTCGACGCCGCCACCTCGAGAGTCGCTCGCTTGACGCCGCGCTCCTTGGCGTCTCGCCAGGCGTCATCCATCAAGGACGTCGCCACGCCTCGTCCCTCAAAGGCAGGCAACGTGCCGAGGGTATTGATGTGCAATTCGTCGAGCACGAACATGACCCCGAGATAGCCAATGATCCGACCGTCGAGCACGGCGACGGTGTAGCGACGCGTCTCGACGTTGCTGATCTCGTCGAGCAGCATGTTCTTCGTCCACGGTTCTGGGAATTGAGCGTTCTCGATGGCGAGCAGGTCGGGCACGTCACGACGTTGGACGAGTCGGATCGTCCAGTCGTTCATTGGCGGGTGCGCGTGTCGAAGTTCGCGACGGCGTCAGCTTCGCGAAGATACAGCGGGACCACGTGCGCGCTCGGTTCGCGAGTGTGGGCGATACGAAGCGCCTCGGCGACGGGCGGGACGTTCTGTTCGAACACCTCGCCGTTGGGTACCGCGTTGAAATCGCGAAAATAGCGGGTGACCCCGTCACCGCTGAACGTGACGGGCGCGCCATTGGTCGCCCATTCAATGACCACGTCTCGAGGCTTCACGACGTCTGGCTTGGCGAGCGCCGTGACGTCCTCGTCGAGGGCGAAACGTTGGACGAAGACCTCGCCGCGACGTCCGTCCACGCAGCACACCAGGGTGCCTCGCACGCCGGCGCTGCGCGCACCGTGGGCCAAGAGCTCGAGCGAACTGACGCTGACGAGGGGACAACCCAATCCTTCGGCGAGCCCGATGGCGCTCGCGATCCCCACGCGAAGTCCCGTATAGAGCCCCGGGCCAATGTCAACGACGACCCGCTCGAGGTCCCGTATTGGCAGTGCGCACTCCTCGAGCATTGCTTCGATGCCGCCAGCGAGTACCTCAGTGTGGTGACGCGCATCATCGAGCACGCGCGTGAGTTGGCGCTCGTTCGTCGCGATGCCGAGCGCACAGTAGGGCGTGGCGGTCTCGATCGCGAGGATGTTCATGACGTCGCCCACACCTCGAGGGCGTTCGCTCGTTGTGCGTCAATGACACCTTCGACGTCGAGCACACGTATCTCGTCGCTCTGCACCTCAAATGTCACCCGCAACACGTCGCGTCCAAAGACCGACGCCGCGATGTCGCCCCATTCAACGAGTGCGACCGCTGACTCTTCGACGAGCTCACCCAGGGCCAGGTCGAGCACCTCGTCGAGACTCGCGACTCGGTACACGTCGCAGTGTTGCAGCGTCGCGATGCCTAATTCGTTGTGGCACTCGTGTTCTCGCACGACGGTGAAGGTGGGGCTCGTCACGCGCTCGATAACCCCGAGCCCTCGGGCGACACCCTTGACGAACGTGGTCTTTCCCGCGCCCAAAGGGCCAACGAGCAGCACGATGTCACCACTGCGCAAGAGCTGGGCGAAGTCCTCGCCGGCATCATTGGTGCGCACGTCACTCGTACAACGACGCCGATAACTCACCTTGCTCCCAGCAGCTCGCGCACGATTCGCAGGTCACCTCGCATCACCTCGACCACGCTAGGCCCACCGCGCAGCGCCGCCGCGGGATGATACGTCGCAACCCCCTTCGCGCCACCGAGTTGCACGACCCGTCCGTGGGTCACGCTGATTCCCTCGTCGAAGCCGAACAACGACTTCGCCGCGGTATTGCCAAGCGCGAGCACCACGGCCGGTTCGCAGCGACGAAGTTGCTCGTCCAGCCAAGGCCGACACATCGCAATTTCGCGTGGCCTGGGAGTGCGGTTGGCGGGTGGGCGGCACTTGACGACGTTGGTGACGAAGCACTCGTCGCGACGTCGCCCCAGTTCGTTACCGATGAGTTCGAACAAGAGTCGCCCGCTTCGACCAATGAACGGCGCTCCACCCTCGTCCTCGCTTCGACCGGGTGCTTCACCCAACACCATCAACGACGAGCGCTCGGGACCTGAACCAATGACGACGCGCTGGCGGTGCTCGCTGAGCGCGCACTTCGTGCACGAAGGAAGATCAGCCAAGTCGAGCATCAGTCGACGAGCACACGCGGCACGCGAGCGCCCACCGCGCAGAGGACCTCCCAGGTTATTGTCCCCGCGTCGTGCGCCCACTCGTCCGCGTTGACCTCTTCGCTTCCTTGGCAACCCAACAACACGACGTCGTCACCGACCTTGACGTCATCGTCGCCAACGTCCACGACTAATTGATCCATCGTCACGACGCCCGCCAGATCGTAGCGCCGTCCGTTGATCAAGACCTGCGCCCCGGCGTCGAAGAGTCGACGCGCAAAACCGTCGGCGTACCCAAAAGGCACGGTCACGATGTTCGAATCTCGTACGAGCGCGCGGCGACGTCCGTAGCTCGGACGCTCGCCCGCGAGCACGCGGCGCGTCGCGACGACGCGCGCTCGCAAACTCATGACTGGTACCAGGTGCACGCCACGCTCGGCGAGCGCGTACGCGAGCCACGGTTCGGGCAGGTAACCGTAGAGCGCGAGTCCAACTCGTGCGAGGTCCCGGCGCGCCTCAGGAAACCCCAGAGCGCCGGCGGAGTTGGCGAGGTGAAGGAGGCGCGGACACTGTGGTCCGAGTTCGTTCACGACCTGATCAAAACGTTCGATCTGCCCACGGGTGAAGAAATGCTGGTCTGGGTTCGATGAGTCAGCGACGCTGAAGTGCGTCCAGAGACCCTCGACGTCGACGCACTTCGACTTCGCCAAGAGAGCCACGACTTCTTGGGCGTGCTCGGGCGCGACGCCCATGCGATGCATACCGGTATCGACCTTGACGTGCACGCGATGCACCCCACCGCGCTGCTCACACTGTGCGCGAGCCGCGCGGGCGCCTTCGAGCGACCCCACGGTGAGGGTGAGCGAACTCGCCAGGGCTTCGCGCATCGATTCCTCGGGAATCTCGGCGAGCAAGAGAATCGGCGCGTCGATACCCGCTTCGCGAAGTTCGATACCCTCGTCGACCGTGGCGACGGCGAACCACTCGACGCCCGCGTCCATGAGCGTTCGAGCGACGTGGGCCATACCGTGTCCGTAACCATTGGCCTTCACGACTCCACACAGCGCGGTCGGTGCGATGACCGTCTTGATCGCCGCGACGTTGTTGGCGAGGGCCGAGATTGATATCTCCGCCCACGCGCGCTGATGACTGGCGTCGGCACTCATGAGTTCGTCACGTCATCGCCAACGACAAAGGCAATCGCGGTGAGCGACGTGTGCGACATTGACAGATGCAAGACGCCAAGGCCTCGCTGCGCGGCGAGATCAAGGGCGGCGCCGTACAGGTGCACGCTCGGCACCCCTTCTCGTGATCGGTGGATCTCGATCGAATGCCACGGCGTCGCGCCGATTCCGACGTGCAAGGTCTTGAGCACCGCTTCCTTCGCTGCGAAGCGCGCGGCCAATCGCTCGGGCCTCGCCCGGGCGTCCCGCTGCTCTCGCTCGGTGAAGAGACGCTGCACCAGTCGGGGGTGGCGAGTGATGGCTGAGGCGAATCGTGGCACGTCCACGACGTCCACCCCCACACTCAGCGCCACTACTCGACCGTGACCGTCTTGGCGAGGTTGCGAGGACGATCCACGTTGCGATTCAGTCCGGTCGCCATGTAGTACGCGAAAAGTTGAAGGGGCACGACGTCGACCATGGGCGTGAACATGGGTTCGGTCGCTGGCACGCGTAGTACGAAGTCCGCCACCGCCTCGATCGCCTCGTCGTCGTCGGTCGCGACCGCCACCACGCTCGCGCCGCGCGCCTTCACCTCAGCGAGGTTGGACAAGATTTTCTCGTGCATCGCGGGATCGGTCGCGACCGCGACCACGACGACCCCGGGCTCGATCAAGGCGAGCGGACCGTGCTTGAGTTCACCCGCTGGGTAGCCCTCGGCGTGCAGGTAGGTCAGCTCCTTGAGCTTGAGGGCACCCTCCATCGCCGTGGGGAACCCGACGTGGCGCCCGAGGAAAAAGAAATCATGACTACCGAGCAGCTGCTTGGCGACGTCGCGCACGTGTTCGCGCCGCTCGAGACACGTCGCGACCTGTGCGCTGACCGCATTGAGCCCAAGAAAAAGTGCGTCGATGTCCTCGGGCGGCATCGTCGTGCGCAACTGCGCCAGTCGAAGCGCGAGTAACTCGAGCGCCGCCACTTGAGCGACGAACGCCTTGGTGGACGCGACCGACACCTCCAAGCCCGCTCGCGTGTAGATGACCGCGTCCGCCTCGCGGGCGAGCGACGAATCGACGATGTTCGACACGGCGACCACGCGCGCGCCGCGACGTTGCGCTTCGCGCGCGGCTTGAATCGTGTCGATCGTCTCGCCGCTCTGGGACACGCCAATGACCAGCGTGCCAATCTCAACGATCGGGTCGCGGTAGCGGTACTCGCTCGAGATGTCCACCTCGACGCTCACCCTCGCCCAGCGTTCGATGGCGTACTTCGCCACGAGCGCGGCGTGGTGCGACGTACCGGCGGCGACCAGGACGACACGCTTGACGTTGCGCAATTCCTCGTCGCTCACACGAAGTTCGTCAAAGATGATGCTCCCGTCGCGACGTCGTCGATCAAGCAGCGTCGCGTGAATCGCTTCAGGCTGCTCGTTGATCTCCTTGGACATGAAGTCGTCGTTGCCACCCTTTTCGGCCGTCTCTAAGTCCCAGTCGATCTGCAGTTGGCGAAGGCGAACGGGCGAACCCTCCAGATCAATCGCGCGAAAGCCTTCGGGGCCTAATCGAACGATCTCATCATCGTTGACTGCGTAGAAAGCCGTCGCTCGATCCAGAATCGCCGGCACGTCACTCGCGAGGTAGGTGACGCCAGGCGCCGTGCCCACGACGAGCGGCGAGATGCGCCGCGCCGCGACGATGACGTCAGGTTCGGTGCAGTCCATCGCCGCGAGTGCGAACGCACCACGGACCGTGTGCAGACTCTGTCGCACCGCTTCGACCAGTTCGAGACCCTGGTCGCGAAATTCCTCGATGAGGTGGGCCAGCACCTCGGAGTCGGTGACCGAGGTGAAAATGTGACCACGTGATTCGAGCTGCTCCTGGATCTCACCATGGTTCTCGATGATGCCGTTGTGGATGATTGCGACGTTGCCCGAGCAGTCGACGTGCGGGTGCGCGTTCATCGCTTCGGGCGCGCCGTGGGTCGCCCAGCGAGTGTGTCCAATGCCCGAATGAAACTCGCCGGGCGCGTTCTTGCATTCGATTCGCAGGGCGGCGACCGATTCGGTGCCGGTCGCGACGCGCGCGCGCCAGGTCTCACCTTGACGTACCAGAGCGACGCCCGCCGAGTCGTACCCGCGATATTCGAGGCGCTGCAAACCTTCGAGAAGCGTCTCGAGCGTGTCGGAGGATCCAACGACCCCAATGATGCCGCACATGATCGCTAGCCTACTCGGGTCACAAATTCACTTACCCCTGGAATGTTTCAAGAGAAAAACGTTGTGACGCGCTGGCGAAATTCGTGTACGAAGTCAGCGTCGAGGGCTTCGATCATGACGCGCACGACCGGCTCGGTGCCCGAAGGGCGCACCAGCAAACGTACTTCGCCGCGATTGATGCCAAGATTTCTCGAGAGCTCATCGAAGATCTCCTCCACGGGGCCTTGTGCGAAACGCTCGACCGCGATGTTGATGAGTGCTTGGGGCACCCGACGCCACGCCGCGTTCGCGAGTTCGCCGAGTGGTCCTCGTCGCACGACGAGGTCACTGAGAATCATTCCCGTGAGTAGACCGTCACCAGTTGGACTGAGGTCGCGAAAGATCAAGTGACCGGATTGTTCGCCACCGAAATTCCAATCGCGCTCCTCAAGCGCGAGGAGCACGTTGCGGTCTCCCACATCGGTCTCGACGATCGACACTCCCATCGAGGAAATCGCGCGATGAAGACCGAGATTGCTCATCGACGTCACGACGAGACCACCGTCGGACGTCTCGCGGTCGAGCCGATCGAGGCTCATGAGGACCATCAGATCATCGCCGTCGCGGACGTGTCCGTTCTCATCGACCGCGATGAGACGGTCCGCGTCACCATCAAAGGCGAGACCGAGGTCGGCGCCGATCTCGAGGACCTTGGTGATGAGGTCGGTCACGTCCGTCGAGCCGCAGTGATCATTGATGTTGCGCCCGTTGGGTCGGTCGTGGATCGTGGTGATCTTCGCACCAGTGCCTTCAAACAACTCGTGCGCGACGTGACTCGCGGCGCCGTTCGCGCAGTCGAGCACGATCGAGAGCGACGAGATGTCCGTGGGCACCAGTTGGCGAAGGTGACGCGCGTAGTCGTGCTGCGCATTCTCGTCGATTGGCAGATCGGCGAACGTCGCCGAGAGGGGCGACGGCGCGTCGTCAAGGGCGACGGTCAACGCCTCCTCACTCGCGTGGTCGAGTTTCGATCCGCCCAAGCCGAGCACCTTGAGGCCGTTGTCGTAGTAGGGATTGTGCGACGCCGAGACGACGATGCCCGCACCGCCGCGCTGACGGGCAATGACCGCGACACCCGGTGTCGTGAAGTCGCCGAGGTTGTGCGCGTCGCCGCCCCCGTCGACGAGTCCCGCGAGTACCGCGGCGGCGAGGGCTGGCGAACTCTCGCGAGTGTCGTAACCAACGAACACCGGAACTTCAAAGACCGACGCGACCGCGATACCGAGCCGATAGGCCAGGTCGACGGAGATCTCGTCGAACGCTCGTCCGCGGATGCCGTCCGTGCCGAAGCGCACGGCCATACTCGTTAACGCTTCGAGTACTGAGGAGCCTTACGAGCCTTCTTGAGACCGTATTTCTTGGTCTCCTTCTTTCGAGAGTCTCGCGTCAACAGTCCCGCCTTCTTGAGAGCCGGACGGACGTTCTCGTCAATCTCGAGCAACGAACGCGAAATCCCGAGCCGCAACGCTCCTGCTTGGCCCGCCACGCCGCCACCTTCGATGGTGGCGTCAATGTCGTAGGTCTGCTGGGCGTCGATGAGACGAAGTGGTTCCATGACCATCTGGCGATGAGTCGCCGAGGTGAAGTAATTATCGAACGCACGCGAGTTAATGGTGATGGTGCCCGTACCGGGGCGAAGTCGAACGCGGGCGACTGCTTCTTTGCGTCGTCCCGTGGTTTGGGTGAGCGGGGTGGTCACGAACTTTTCTCCTTAACCGCGACGAATCGTCGAGGTGTCGTACTTGATTGGCTGCTGGGCGGCGTGGGGATGCTCGGCGCCGGCGTAGACGAAGAGCTTGCCCATTTGGGCACGACCCAAGCGATTCTTTGGCACCATACCCTTGACGGCTTCGTAGACGAGCGTCTCGGGATCGGTGTCGATCAATTTCTGCCACGACGTCGAACGAAGACCACCGGGGTAACCCGAGTGGTGGTGATGGAAGTTCTGCGCCGCCTTGTTCGCGGTGACGACCACTTTGTCCGCGTTGATGATGATGACGTAGTCACCAGTGTCCACGTGGGGAGCGAAGAACACGCGATGCTTTCCACGAAGTAACGAGGCGGCCAAGGTCGCCACACGACCCAGCACGAGGCCCTCGGCGTCGAGGACCAGCCAGTCGCGCGTCAACTCATGAACCTTCGGAGTGTAGGTACGCACAGATATTCCTTCAGCGATTCTGAGGCCCGAGAGCGGACCTAGGGGACTCTCTACCTTACAAAACTTGAGGGTCCGCCAGCAAATTCGCTGTAACCGACCCCGACAAGACTCAGTCCCGCCGCGGGCGCGGGCGGCGGCAGATGGTCCCTTTCGAGACTCGAAAGCCGCTCTTTCACGGTGTTTTCGGCGATTTTCCCCTGTCCCACCGCGACCATGCTCGAGACGAGGCAGCGCACCATGTTGTGACAGAACGATTGGGCCCGGATGTCGAGGCGAAGCACCACGTCGTTAGCGGGGCTCAGGGAGAAAGTGTCCGCGAGGCGCTCCCAGTGAGCCGACAGTACGAGGCGGCGAAGCGGCTCACCGGCGGGCGCATTCGTGGGTCGACGACAAAACGCGCGAAAGTCGTGGGTCCCGAGACATTCACTCGCGGCTCCGTTCATGGCAGCGATGTCGAGAGGACCCTGCACCGCCCAGCTCCACGCGTTGCTCAACGCGAGGGCGGGCGGCGTCGTCTCGAGCACCAAGTAGCGGTACTCGCGCCACGTGGCAGAAAAGCGCGCGTGAAAGTCGTCGCCGACCGGCATCGCTCGAAGAATCCGCACACGCCCTCGAAGTTGCTTGTTGAGCGAACGCGCGAGTCGTTGCGGATCGGGACCGCGCTGGTTCTTGAACAGCGTGGTGGGTAGGTCCACGTGCACGACTTGGGCGAAGGCGTGTACTCCAGCGTCGGTACGACCAGCACCGACGAGTGTGGGTTCTTTTTCAAGGTGAAGGGTGCTCGCGAGCGTCGATCGCAACACACCAATGACGGTCGTGAATTGCGGTTGGTAGGCGAAGCCGCTGAAGGCGGCGCCATCGTAGGCGATATCGAGGCGCCACCGCTGGGTGGGGCCTAGGGGTTGATCAGACGAACTCAATGCGCGCCATCGGGGCATTGTCACCCTGACGCGGCCCGAGCTTCAAGATGCGTGTGTACCCACCGGGGCGATCACTGTAGCGAGGAGCGATCTCGGTGAAGAGTTTGTGCGTCATATCCTTGTCACGGATGAAGGCGACGACCCGTCGCTGCGCGTGCACCGAACCCTCGGGCGAGTTCTTCGCCGCGGTGACGACCTTCTCGACGATTGGTCGAAGGGCCTTGGCTTTGGCTTCGGTGGTGACGATCGACTCAGCGGCGATCATGGACGCGACGAGGTTACCCATCATGGCCTTTTGGTGCGCACTGTCGCCACCGAAACGCTTGCCCTTGGTAGGAGTGCCTCGCATGCTTAGTCCTCTGCTCGAAGCGACAGTCCGCGCTCGTCGAGACGGTCGGTCACGTCCTTCAGCGACGTCGCGCCAAAGTTGGTGATTGAGGTGAGGTCGCGCTCAGTCGCGTTGACGAGTTGGGCGATCGTGTTGATACCAGCGCGCTTCAGGCAGTTGCGTGAACGCTCGGTGAGGCCCAACTCTTCGATACGGATGTCCAGTTCTGACGCGGCCGCTTGCGCGGTGCCCACGTCGCCCAGCTCGAGCGACGGTGCTTCCTCGTCGAAACTGCCAATGAGATCGACCAACGAACCGAGCGTCTTACCCGCCGAAGCGAGCGCTTCGCGAGGGCTGATGGAGCCGTCGGTCTCAATGTCAATGACGAGGCGGTCGAAGTCCTTGGACTGTTCGACGCGTACGGGCTCGATCTCGAAACTCACACGACGAACGGGGGTGAAGATGGCGTCGAGAGGAATCACGCCGATCGTGGATGAACCCTTGTTACCTTCGGCGCCCACGTAACCCTTTCCACGCTCCACGGTCAATTCGAACGTGAGCGCACTCTTGGAGTTGGTCAGGTAGGCAAGATGAAGGTCGGGATTCAAGATCTCGACGTCGGCGGTCTTGGAGAGATCATTCGCCGTGACGGGACCTTCGGAGCGCTTGTCGAGACGAAGGGTGACCGGCTCGTCAGAGTGCACGATGAGCAGCAAGTCCTTCAAGTTCAGACAAATGTCCTGCACGTCCTCCTTCACGCCTTCGATCACACCGAACTCGTGGAGTACGGCGTCGAACTTCACGCGCGTCGCAGCGGCACCCGGAATCGACGACAGCAAGGTGCGACGAAGCGAATTGCCAAGGGTGTGGCCGAAACCAGGGTCGAGTGGGCCGACCGCGAATGACTGGCGGTTGTTGAATTCGTCGCCAATGGCTTCGATGGTGGGTCGTTGGATGATCAACATGGGGACTCCTTACAAACGATGAAAATACGGATTACTTCGAGTACAACTCGACGATGAGTTGCTCTTGGATCGACTCGTCGATTTGCTCTCGCTGGGGGACGACGCGCACGGTGACGCTAAAGCCGTTGTCGCCCGTTTCGAGCCAACCCGGCACCGTGCGGTCCAGGACGTCGAGGTTGCGCTTCACGTTGAAGTTGTCGCGCGTGACGGGCTTAAGCGCCACGACGTCACCGGGACGCACGCGAAACGAAGGGATCGTGACGCGCTTGGCGTTCACGAGCACGTGACCGTGTCGAACCAACTGGCGGGCTTGAGCGCGACTCGCACCCCAACCCGCGCGGTACGCCACGTTGTCGAGGCGACACTCGAGGAACTGCAGCAAGTTGGTGCCCGTCATGCCCGGGCGTCGACTCGCTTCTTCGTAAAGGTTGCGGAACTGCTTCTCCAAGATGCCGTAGATACGTCGAGCCTTCTGCTTCTCACGAAGCTGGGTCAAGTACTCAGAACCTTGGCGCTGACGGTCGCGACCGTGCATGCCAGGAGGAAACGCTCGAGTTTGGCGATCCGAGTTCTCCGCGACAGGGCACTTCAGCGTGAAGCAGCGTTCGCCCTTTAGGTACAACTTGGTGCGCTCACGACGACAGAGACGGCACACGGGTCCGGTGTAACGAGCCATGACCTAACCCCTCCGTCGCTTCTTGGGTCGACACCCGTTGTGGGGCAATGGCGTGACGTCCTTGATGGCGACGACCTCTATGCCCGCAGCCGCGATGGAACGAATCGCGGTCTCTCGTCCCGATCCCGGGCCACGCACGAGGACGTCGACCTTCTTGACCCCGTGCTCCATCGCTGCTCGCGCGCACTTCTCTGCAGCGAGCTGGGCGGCGTAGGGCGTGGACTTGCGCGATCCCTTGAAACCAACTTGACCCGACGACGCCCAGGACAAGACGTTGCCCTCGGGGTCGGTGATCGAGACGATCGTGTTGTTGAACGAACTCTTGATGTGCGCGACGCCAAAAGCGACGTTCTTTCGTTCTTTGCGACGACCCTTACGGGCCGTGGTGGGCTTCGCCATTACTTCGTTACTTTCTTCTTACCAGCGACGGTGCGCTTGGGTCCCTTGCGGGTGCGGGCATTGGTGCGGGTGCGCTGCCCTCGAACGGGCAGACCTTTGCGGTGACGAATGCCCTGAAGGCAATTGATCTCCATCTTGCGCTTGATGTCTTGGGCGACGTCGCGTCGAAGGTCACCCTCGACGGTGACGTTCTGGTCGATGTAGGCACGCAGCTTGTTGACGTCAGCTTCGCTGAGGTCTTTCACCCGTGTGGACTCGTCGATCCCCGTCGCGGCGCAAATCTGTTGCGCGATGGTGGGACCAACTCCAAAGATGTACGTGAGCGAAATCACCGTTCGCTTTTCGCGTGGGATGTCGACTCCGGCAATACGGGCCATGCTGTTCCTCTCCTAGCCCTGACGCTGCTTATGACGCGGGTTCTCGCAGATCACGCGGACGTGACCTGCCCTGCGAATGACCTTGCACTTCTCACACATGGGCTTTACGCTGGCGCGAACCTTCATGTTGTTTCTTTCTCGATCGATGTGGAACGTGAGCTATTTGTAGCGATAGGTGATGCGACCGCGAGTCATGTCGTAGGGCGTAATCTCCACCTGGACCTTGTCGCCGGGAAGAATACGAATGCGGTGCATGCGCATCTTTCCCGAACTGTGAGCGAGGACGGTGTAACCGTTCTCTAACTCCACGCGGAACATGGCGTTGGGTAGAGGCTCGACGACGGTTCCCTCAACGGTGAACGCGTCTTCCTTTGGCTTGCTCAGGTTCCTTCTCCTTGTTCGGGCACTACGACGTCAAGGAGCAAAAAGCTCCTTCACGGTTAGACCTCTCGGCTCTCAAGAGGTCGGCTGACCATTCTATCGTTCTTTTGGACAAATGCAAAAGCCCGACGGACGTCGAAGGCGTCACGTCACACCAAAAGGCCGGAAATTACCAAAAAGTGACCGCCGACCCTAGTGACCCCTCGTCACCAACGTCCATGCTAGGGGGATGACGGAACCACCCGTGTCGCTCATGGCCGAAGCCATCACGCGCAACGAGTGCCTCGAGCTCTTAGAAGCAGCGTCGCTCGCGCGCGTCGTGATCTCGGTCAAGTGTCTCCCGGTCGCCCTTCCGGCACGAATTAGCCTGATGGAAGGCACTTTCATCATGCTCGCGAGCACGGATCCCTCGGTCATCCTCGCCGCACAACGCTTCGACGTGCTTACTCTTCAAATTGACGGCCTCGACGCGAACGGTCTGACGTGGTCGGTCATGGTGTCGGGAATCGCGAAAATCGCCTCTGGGAACGTTCAACTGAGTCCGGTCTTGGACGACGCCGTCGCCCGAGGCGCCACGCTGGTCGCCCTCCCCTTGTCGGTGGTCATTGGCCAGCGCGGATAGATCGCCCAACCGGCGCGAGCCCTCGCGTGGGAGGCTTGGCGTCATGGCCTTTCATCGGATCAACGATCCCCAGCGCCTACACGCGCTCCTCGACGCGATCTTGCTGATCGAGGCCGACGCCAACCTGACGACGCTGCTCAAGAGCATCGTCGAGTCCGCGACGAACTTGGTGGGGGCGACCTACGGCGCATTGGGCGTACTTTCAAAGGACGGCGTGACGCTCTCGAGCTTTATCACCCACGGCGTCAGCGAATCGCAGCGAGCGGCGATTGGCAATGCGCCCAAGGGCTTGGGTCTGCTGGGTGAGACGATCCGCGTGGCGAGTCCCGTACGGGTCGAGGACATCGCGAAGGATCCGAAGAGTTTTGGGTTCCCTGCGAATCACCCCCCGATGAAACAATTCCTCGGGGTGCCCGTGCTCGCCGGGGACGGGCACGTGTTCGGGAATCTGTATCTCACCGAACACGTGAACGGCGAACCGTTCAGCCAGGAGGACGAGGACCTCGTCGCCGGCTTCGGTCGCGCGGCGGGTCTCGTCATCGATCAGGCGAGACTGCGCAGCCAGGTTCGCGAGATCTCGATCATCGAAGAACGGGAGCGACTCGCGCGCGATCTACACGACACGGTGATCCAGCGACTCTTTGGCGTTGGTCTCTCGCTACAACTCGCGTTGAGCGACAGCCTCGATGATGGCGTGCGTCAACGCATCAATACCTCGCTCGACGAACTCAACGAGACGATCCACGACATCCGAACCACCATCTTCGAGATCGATCAGGAACACGATGAGAACGTTTCGCTGGAGGATCGGATCGTCGCGCTCACCAGCGAGGTGGCCACTCGTCTCGGTGTGAAGGTCCACGTGCAGTCACTCGAGAACCTCGACGAACTCGTCACGCAACACTGCGCGCAGCACGCGACCCAGGCGTTGCGTGAGATCTTGTCCAACATCGTGCGCCACGCCAAGGCACAGCACGTTGAGGTTGGACTGAGCATTGAGGACAATCTTTTGGTCCTGCTGGTCAGCGACGATGGGGTGGGCTTCGTCGGCAACGTGAGTGGGGGCCACGGTCTTCGCAACCTCACCTCACGCGCCCGAGACCTCGGTGGTGATTGCTTCGTAGACTCAGAAGTAGGACACGGTACTCAGGTGCGCTGGACCGCTAACCGATTGGACTAACGTGATTCGACTTCTCCTCGTAGACGACCACGAGATCGTTCGCCGCGGTCTTCGCGAATTGCTCGAATCCCACGACGATCTTTCCGTCGTCGCCGAAGCGGGTTCGCTCGGCGACGCGCTCGCGCTCGACATTGCAGATGTCGACGTCGCGGTCCTTGACGTGCGACTGCCCGACGGCAGCGGTGTCGATCTGTGTCGTTCCCTCAAGGAACAACGGCCCGATCTCGCGTGTTTGATGCTCACGTCCTTCGCCGACAACGAGGCGCTCAACGCGTCGATGCTCGCGGGCGCTCGAGGATACGTGCTCAAGAACGTTCGCGGCGACGACCTCGTCACCTCGATCCGCCGCGTCGGCGCCGGTGAGATGTTGATGACGAAGGAGCAACTTGACCGGGCCAAGGAGCGATTGCGCCGCCAGATCGCCGAGGACATCCGACTCGAGAGTCTGAGCGCCCAGGAGCGGCGGATCCTCGACCTCTTGGCGGAGGGACTGAGTAATCGCGAGATCGCCGACGTTATGTTCCTCGCCGAGAAGACCGTCAAGAACTACGTCTCGAATCTGTTAGCCAAACTCGGCTACCAACGTCGAACCGAAGCGGCCCTCTTCGCGCAGCGCCAATTCGACCGCACGCATCCACGCGACTAGAGAACGGTAAAGACTTCGGGGCCGTTGTCGGTGACGGCGATGGTGTGTTCGAAATGGGCCGACAGGGTGCCGTCTTGGGTCATGATTCCCCAACCATCGTCGAGTTCGTAGGTGTCGAAACCACCCACGTTCACCATTGGCTCGATGGCGAAAACCATGCCCTCTTTCAAGGTAGGTCCAGGAGTACCCGGCCAGTAGTTGGGAACTTGAGGGCTCTCGTGCATCTCGGTGCCGATCGCATGACCCACGTAGTCGCGTACGACCGAAAAGCCAGCGTCCTCGGCGACGTGCTGGACCGCTCGTCCAACTTCGTGCAATCGATTGCCTATCTTCAGTTGCTCAATGCCCGCCCACATTGATCGCTCGGTGACCTCAATGAGTTTCTTCGCCAGATCACTAATGGCTCCGACGCCCGCGGTGTATGCCGCGTCGCCGTGGTAACCCTCCACGATCGCCCCGCAGTCGATCGAGATGATGTCACCTTCGCGCAACACGTACGGACCCGGGATGCCGTGGACGATCATGTCGTTGGGACTCGTGCAGATCACCGCGGGGAATCCGTGGTAGTTGAGAAAATTCGACCGTGCCCCGCGCTTGGCGATCACCTCCGCGGCGATCTCGTTCAACTTCATCGTCGTCACGCCCGGTCGAATCGCGTTACGGGTGGCTTCGTGCATTTCAGCAACGACCTTGCCAGCCTTTCGCATCTTGTTCAGTTCGTCCTTGGAGCGTCTCACGCGAGTCCCTTTTCGCGCACGACGCGCGTGATCGCGTCGGTCACCTCGTCGGGGCTCTGGTCGCCGTCGACCCGCACGAGGAGACCTCGTTGTTCGTAAAAGGACAAGAGCGGAGCAGTATCTCGTTCGTAGAGTTCGAGCCTCGCTCGAATCGCCTCGGGCTGGTCGTCGTTGCGCTGGATTACGTCGCCTCCGCAGTTCGAGCACGTCCCCGAAATCGCTTCAACGTCGGTGTCCTTGTAGATGTTGCCACACTCTTGGCACACCCGACGAGACGACAATCGTTCGGTTACCAGGTCGATAGGCACGTCGAGGTTGATGCACAACTTGATACCGTCATCGCCGAGCAACGCCTCGAGGGCTTCGGCTTGAGGGAGCGTTCGAGGAAATCCGTCCAGCAACGCCCCGCGCTGTGCGTCGGGCTCCTTGAAACGCTCGTCCACCAATCGATTGACGAGATCGTCGGACACGAGAGCACCGGCGTCCATGATTGCGGCGACCTCCTGGCCAAGGGGCGTCCCCGCCTTCACGGCCGCGCGCAACATGTCGCCCGTCGAAACGTGGGGAATGGCGTAGATCTCGGCAAGGCGTTTGCACTGGGTTCCCTTGCCCGCACCCTGTTTCCCAAGAACGACCAGATTGAGACGTGCCGTCATGGCTACCTCTTGAGGAATCCCTCGTAGTTACGCATCATCAGCTGTGAATCGATTTGGCGCATGGTCTCGAGCGCCACGCCCACCGCGATCAAGAGCGTCGTGCCGTAGTAGGGAAAACGATTGATGTTCCACAGAGCCATCAGGATGCTCGGTATCACGGCTACCGACGCGAGGAACACCGCACCAACGACGGTGAGGCGACTCAACATCTTGGCGAAGTACTTCTCCGTTGGCAACCCCGGTCGAATGCCGGGCACGAAGCCACCTTGCTGGCGCAACATCTCGGCTTGCTGATGAGGTTCGAAGGCGATGTAGACGTAGAAGAAGGTGAAGGCGAGAATCAAGATGAAGTCCGCGAAGATGTAAAAGAAGCTCGTCGGATGCAGCGACGAGTTCACGAAATTCTGAAAACTCGTCCACGGAACGATATTGGACAACAGAACAGGTATGTAGAGCACCGACGAGGCGAAGATTATCGGGATAACACCGGACTGGTTGACCTTGAGAGGGATGTAGGTCGAGTTCCCACCCATTTCTTTTCGGCCGACGACGCGTCGTGCGAACGTCACCGGGATACGTCGCTGTCCGTTGTCCATGAAGACGATGAGCACGAGCAGCGCAATCGAGACGAGGAGGATGACGAAGAACTTCGTGGGTCCGCCCTCGCTCCACACCGCGCGTCCACCCGAGGGCATGCCCGCGACGACGTTGGCGAAGATCAACAGACTCATGCCNNCCCGCGGTCATGATCGCGACCATGAACAAACCAAGACCAAGCGTGAACTTGGGGATCAGGTCGATGTTGAAACCGAGCAGCGCCTGGTCGTGACCGTGGAACGCGTAGATGAGTCCCGTCGACTGCAGCAGCGCGAGACCAATGGTCAAGTACCGCGTCGTCTGGGTAATACGCTTTTGTCCTACGGCTCCTTGGTCGCGCCACTCGCCGAGCTTGGGGATGACCGTCGTGAGCAGCTGAATGACGATGGAGCTGGTGATGTAGGGCATCACGCCCAGACCAAAGACCGCCAAACGCGTCAGGGCACCGCCCGAGAACAGGTTCAAGAAACCGAGCACGCCACTCGCGCCCGCTTTGGACTGTAGGAGTTGTACCTGGGACCAGCTCACCCCAGGGATTGGGATGTTGGCGCCAGCCTGGTAGAGGCAGATGATTCCGATCGTGAACAGAACCTTGTTGCGAAGGTCCGGTACGCGAAAAATGTTGGAAAGCCTGCGGAACACGTGTCAGTCCTTAGCGGTTTTGGTGTTGGTTGCCCGACGCTGGTGGACGAACAGCAAAGGGCTTGTCGAGCACCGTCGTCGTTCCTCCCGCCGCCTCAATCGCGGCTTTCGCTGACGCGGAGAAACCGTGCGCCGCGACGTTGATCGAACTCTTCAACTCACCGCGTCCAAGGATCTTGACGAGGTCCTTCTTGCGCGCGAGTCCCTTTTGCACGAGTACGTCAGGATTGATGTCACTGATACCCAGCATGACGAGCGCGTCAAGATTGACGGGCGTGTACTCCACGCGAAAGGGGTTCGTAAATCCCTTCAGCTTTGGAATGCGCTGGAGCAGCGGCAACTGGCCACCTTCGAACCCCGCGGGGATCTGTCGGCGCGCCTTTTGACCCTTGGTACCGCGACCGGCGGTCTTGCCGCCCTTGCCACCAATACCACGACCAACGATCTTCTTTCGATGCGTGGAACCCTCGGGAGATTTCAGATCGTGCAGCTTCATGAGTTGACCTCTTCTACTTTGACCAAGTGGGGTACGCGAGCGATCATCCCGTGAATCTCGGGACGGTCCGGCAACACGTTGGACTGACCAATGCCACGAAGACCGAGCGCGCGCAGGGTCCCGCGGTGCTTGGGCTTGGTCGCAATGGCCGAGCGAATTTGGGTGACTTTGAGTTGCGACATGACTTAGGCCTCCGTCTTAAACAGGTCGCTCTCGCGTTGACGCTCACGATAGGCGCGCAACGTACCCGACGGGATGACGTGATCGGCGGGGTGATCACGCAACGCGGCGATGTCTTCGGGACGACGAAGTTGCTTGAGGCCGTCGATTGTCGCGTGTGCGACGTTGATGCCATTGGATGAGCCGAGGGACTTCGCGATGATGTCCTTCACGCCCGCCATCTCGAGAATCGCCCGCGCCGCGCCACCAGCGATGACACCCGTTCCGGGAGCAGCGGGCTTCATGAGCACGCGACCCGCACCGGCGGCACCGATGACGGGATAGACAATGGTCGTACCCGCAAGCGGCACGTCGAAGAGGTTCTTGCGCGCCTCTTCGATGCCCTTCTGCACGGCGAGACCCGCTTCCTTCGCCTTGCCGTAACCGAGACCGACCTTGCCATTGCCGTCACCGATCACCATGAGGGCGGTGAAGGAGAACCTGCGACCACCCTTGACGACCTTGGAGACACGATTCACCTTGATGGTGCGCTCTTCGTACTGCTCTACGTCACTCATTAAAACTCCAGTCCGTCGGCGCGGAGTTGATCTGCGAACGCAGCAACCCGACCGTGGTAGTCAAACCCTCCGCGGTCAAAGACCACTTTGGTGATGTTGGCGGCCTTGGCGCGCTGCGCGAGTAGTGTCGCGACGGCTTTGGCACCTTCGACGTTGCCGCCGGTTGAGGACTTCAGCGTTGCTTCTACCGAAGAAGCGGCAGCCAGCGTGCGACCCTGCTCGTCGTCGATGATCTGCGCGGAGATGTGTTTGTTGGTGCGGCTCACCGCAACGCGCGGACGCTCCGCGGTGCCCGAGAGGGACTTGCGGATTCGCGCGTGACGACGTTGACGAAGTTCGCGAGTCGAACGTGCCATTATTTCGCTGCCTTTCCAGCCTTGCGCAACACTCGTTCACCGAGGTAGCGCACGCCCTTGCCCTTGTAGGGCTCGGGCTTACGAATCTTTCGAATGGTCGCGGCGACCTGGCCCACGACTTCCTTGTCGGCACCTTTGATGATCACGCGCGTCGGGGCTGGCACCTCGAAGGTGATGCCTTCGGGCGCCGTGAATTTGACCGGGTGCGAGAATCCGAGGGCGAGATCAAGCACTCCCGGCGCACCGGCGGCGGCCCGATAGCCAACGCCGATGATCTCGAGTTCCTTGGTCCAGCCATCGGTGACGCCCACGACCATGTTCGACACGAGCGTGCGCGTCAGTCCGTGCAGCGAGCGATACATCGTCTCGTCATTGAGCCGATCGACCACCAGCTGGTCGCCTTCTTGGCTCAGCGTGATGCCCTCGGGGATGACGCGCTGCATAGTCCCGTTGGGACCCTTGACACTCACCACGCCGCTCGACACCGAGACAGTCACTGATGAGGGCACCGTGATGGGGTTACGACCAATTCGTGACATCAGCGAACCTCCTTCGTCGTGGCGGGTTGCTTACCAGACATAACACAGCACCTCGCCGCCCAATTTCGCCTTGCGCGCTTCGCGGTCGGTCATGAGACCGTGACTCGTTGAGACGACGGCCACACCCACGCCACCAAGAACCTTGGGCATCTGATCGGACTTCTTGTAGATGCGAAGTCCTGGCTTGGAGATTCGCTTGATACCAACAATCGTCTTTCGACGGTCCTCGGAGTACTTGAGTGCGATCTCGAGGGTCGAGCCGGGCTTGCCCTCTTCCTTCGTCACCGTGAAGCCCGAGATGAAACCCTCCTTTTGAAGGACCTTCGCGAGGTTCTCCTTCAACTTCGAGTTGGGCATCTTGACGCTGTCGAACATGGCGGCGTTGGCGTTGCGAATGCGAGTGAGCATGTCGGCGATGGGGTCAGTCATTGTCATAGCTGTCCTCCTACCAACTTGCCTTCGTCACACCGGGCACCTCGCCAGCGTGCACCATCACACGCAGACAGATGCGGCATAGACCGAACTTGCGATACACCGAGCGGGGACGACCACAGCGCTCACATCGCGTGTAGGCACGCGTCGAGAACTTCGGGGTCTGCTGCTGCTTGATTCGAAGGGCTTTCTTAGCCATGTCTATCGATTCTCCTGCTTGAAGGGGAAGCCGTACGCGCGAAGAAACGCGCGTCCCTGCTCATCGTTCTGCGCCGTCGTGACGATGGTGATGTCAAAACCACGCGGCGCGTCGATCTTGTCGTAGTCGACCTCGGGAAAGATCAACTGGTCGTTGACTCCGAACGTGTAGTTACCGTGACCGTCGAAGGACTTGGGCGACAGCCCACGGAAGTCTCGGATACGCGGAATCGCGAGGCTGAGGAGTCGGTCGAAGAACTCCCAGGCCCGGTCGCCACGCAGGGTGACCTTGGTGCCAATGGGCTGTTCTTCGCGGAGTTTGAAACTCGCGATGGACTTCTTTGCGCGCGTGACGATTGGCTTTTGGCCCGTGATCAGTTCGAGGTCGCGCTGGGCGCCCTCGAGAAGTGAGGCCTGTTGCGTCGCGCGTCCAACCCCAGAGTTCAACACGATCTTGGTCAGACGCGGTACCTGCATGATGTTGTCCAAACCGAGCTCTTCTTTCAGCGCTTGGCGGATCTCTTGGTCGTAGCGGACCTTTAGACGGGGTCGAGTGGTCGTACTCACAGGGCTGCTCCACACTTGTGACAGACGCGAACCTTGGTGCCGTCGACGTCGCTAAATCCAACCTTCGCTGGTCCCTTGTGGCTCGAGCACCATAACGCCACGTTCGAGGCGTCCAGGGGGAGCAACTTGTCGATGATGCCGGCCTGCATAGTGGCGCCAGCCTGCTTGGTGTGACGCTTCGCGATGTTGAGACCATCGAGGATCACTTTGTTGCGCGAGGGAATCGCTTCTTCGACCTTCGCTCGTTCGCCGCGGAATTTGCCGGACAACACGAGCACGTCGTCACCTTTACGGATCTTCATTACAGCACCTCCGGAGCCAGGGAAATAATGCGCATGAACTTCTTGTCACGCAACTCGCGTCCGACGGGGCCAAAGATGCGTGTCCCGCGGGGCTGGAGCTGGTCGTTGATCAGAACGGCCGCGTTCTCATCGAACTTGATGTACGAGCCGTCAGGGCGGCGGCGCTCTTTGGACGTGCGAACGACGACGCAGCGAACGACGTCGCCCTTCTTCACTGCGGCGCCAGGGATCGCGTCCTTCACCGTGGCAATGAAGACATCGCCAATGGATGCGTAGCGACGGCGCGAACCACCGAGCACACGAATGCAGAGCACTTCCTTCGCGCCGCTGTTGTCAGCGACCTTGAGTCGGGATTCTTGTTGAATCATCGTGCACGCTCCACAATCTCGGTCAAACGCCAACGCTTGAGCTTGGACAACGGACGCGTCTCTTGGACTCGCACGCGGTCGCCGATCTTGGCTTCGTTCTTCTCATCGTGCACGTAGAGCTTCTTCGTGCGCTGCACGGTCTTGCCGTAACGGGGGTGGCTCACGCGCTCGTTCACGGCAACGACGAGAGTCGACGCCATCTTGTCCGAGATCACGATACCCTCGCGGACCTTGCGCGGATTTTCACGACTGGTGTCGTTTGTGGTGTCACTCATGACTCTTCACCTTCCATGGCTGCTTCCGCAGCCGCGATCTCACGCTCACGCACGAACGTCGACAGTCGCGCGATGTCCCTGCGGACCTCGTGCAATCGGGCGGAGTTGTCGAGTTGTCCGGTTGCCAATTGGAAGCGCATGTTGAACAACTCGCGACGCGACTCGCTCAAACGTTCGAGCAATTCCTTGTCGCCCAGCAGGCGCATCTCAGCGATTCGTTCTGCGGTCTTGGCCATTAGATCGTCACCTCCGGTGTGCCGTGGGTTCCAGGACGGATCACGAACTTCGCCTTGATTGGGAGTTTCTGGATTGCTCGCTCCATGGCGGCACGCGCGAGCGTCTCGTCGACGCCACCGAGCTCGAACATGATGCGTCCAGGTTTCACGACGGCCACCCAGAACTCGGGGTTCCCTTTTCCAGAACCCATGCGCGTCTCCGCGGGTTTCTGGGTGACAGGCTTGTCGGGGAAAATTCGAATCCACACCTTGCCGCCACGCTTCACGTGACGTGTCATGGCGATTCGAGCGGCTTCGATTTGACGCGCACTGATCCAGCCAGCTTCTTGGGCTTGTATCCCGAAGTCGCCAAAGGCGAGTTCGACGCCACCCTTGGCCATACCAGTCATGCGGCCACGCTGTTGCTTACGGTGCTTTACCTTGCG
>PLRK01000064.1 GCA_003163875.1 Acidimicrobiaceae bacterium
ACTCGATCGCGGTGGCGAGCAACCAGTTGCTCGCCACGCTCATCGCATCCGAACACGAGTTGCTCACGATCATCGAGGGCGATGGTTCGACACCAGCCAACACCCGACGTATTACCGAGTTCCTCGCTGACGAGTTTCCCGCCGTGAGTGTCGAGGTGCATCACGGTGGCCAACCTCTGTACCCCTACTACTTCGGCATCGAGTGAGCGACGCGGCGCCGCGCCGACTCCGCCAACTAGGCGACGTATCCGTCAGCCAACTTCGACACGTAGGCGAGCGTCGAATCGAGGCACTCGCGACACTCGGTATCGAGAACGTGTTCGATCTCTTGACCTTTTATCCGCGTCGTTACATCGATCGCACGAAGCGCGTTGACCTCTCGGATCTGACGGTTGGCGAAGAAGCTGCCATTTTTGGCGAAGTGAAGAAGGTGACGTCGCGCCGGACGAAGCAAGGAAAATCCATGGTCGAAGTGAGTGTCGCCGATGAAGGAGGCTCGATAAAGATCGTCTTCTTTAACCAACCGTGGCGAGAGCGTCAACTCCCGGTGGGCGTGGCGGCTCTGTTCTTCTCCAAAGTTGGTGAATATCGGGGTGAGCGCCAAATGACCAATCCGGTTGTCGACGTGATCATTGGCCCTTTGGGTGACGAGCGGGACCTTTCGCGAGTGGGACGGGTCGTCCCGATCTACCCGGCGTCGGGCAAGGCCGGACTCACCAGTTGGGAAATCGGAGGTTTCATCGAAGAATCGTTACGTCGAGCGGGACCTATGTTCGATCCGGTCTCCTTGGCGGTGCGCGAGCGATTCGAACTCGTTGACCGCACGCAATCGTTTTGGGGCATCCACGCGCCAAAAGAACTCGACGAGGTCGCCCCCGCGCGACGACGGCTCGTGTTTGACGAGTTCTTGCGTTTGCAGATGTTGCTCGCGCTACGTCGTCGTCGGCTCGAGATGAGCGCGACGGGCATACGACATCCCATTGCTCGTGACGACGTCGACGTGCAACCGGGCGCACTGGTGACGTCGTCCTCGTCACTGGTTCGACGCTTTCTCGCCGGGCATCATTTCGCGCTCACCGGTGCGCAGCGCCGAGTGCTCGGCGAGATCGCCGACGACCTCGCGGGACCTCTTCCCATGCATCGCTTACTGCAGGGCGATGTCGGCTCGGGCAAAACCATTGTGGCACTCACCGCATTGCTCGCTGCGCTCGATGGGGGTCGCCAAGGTGCTCTCATGGCGCCGACCGAAGTGCTCGCCGAACAGCATCTGGCGTCGATGCGACGAGACCTTGAAGGACTCACCAAACTCGATCCAATGGTGCTGGGTGGCGAGCGAGCGTTGTCGATTCAGTTGCTCAGTGGTCGTCTGCGAGCGAAGGAACGCCAAAGCGTACTCGCGGGTCTTTCCTCGGGCGCCGTCGACATCGTTGTTGGTACGCACGCCCTCTTGACCGATGACGTGCGGTTCCGTTCGCTCGGGGTCATCGTCATTGATGAGCAGCATCGTTTCGGGGTCGAACAACGCGCCGCGCTTCGCGACAAGGGCAAGCAGCATTCCGACGAGTCAGCCGATCCGGACCTACTCGTCATGACCGCAACACCCATCCCTCGCACGGCGGCGATGGTGGTCTTCGGCGATCTCGACCGGTCCGTGCTGGACGAACTGCCACGGGGTCGTCTACCCATCATCACCACGTGGGCGAAGGATTCGCACGACGTCAACGACTGCTGGCTGAAGGTTCGCGACGAAGTGGCGAAGGGTCGTCGCGCCTACGTGATTTGTCCCTTGGTGGAGGGCTCAGAACGGATCGAAGCGACGAGCGCGGTGGAAGAGCGCACTCGTCTCGCCCTGCACGAATTGCGCGGACTCAGCGTGGGACTGTTGCACGGGCAAATGAAGGGCCCCGAAAAGGATGAGGTGGTGGATCAGTTCCGTCGAGGCGATCTCAACGTGTTGGTCGCGACCGTCGTCATCGAAGTGGGAGTCGACGTACCCGAGGCGAGCGTCATCGTCATCGAGGACGCGTGGCGCTTCGGACTCGCGCAACTGCACCAACTTCGTGGGCGCGTGGGTCGAGGGGACGCTCAGAGTTACTGTTTCCTACTCGGCACGCCACCGAGTGACGACGGCGCTATTCGCCTTCAGGCGCTCGTTGACTCCAATGATGGCTTCGAGCTCGCCGAGGTGGACTTGGACCTGCGCGGCGAAGGGACGCTGATGGGAGCGCGCCAGCGCGGACGAAGCGACCTGCGACTCGCGAATCTGCGCCGTGACGAGGACTTGTTGTCGGCGGCTCACGACGTGGCGACCTCGATGGTCGCTCACGATGCGCTAAGCGACGAGCCCGAGTGGGAGGACGAACTTCGCCTCTTCGTCGATGACGATGAGGCTGACTACTTGTTCAAGTCCTAGGGGGCGCACCGCCTACCCTTGAGTCGTGCGTGTGATTGGTGGCGCGGCTCGGGGACGACCGCTCAAAGCAAAGCTTCCGCCGACGGTGCGTCCCACGACCGACTACGCCCGTGAGGCGATCTTCTCAATGCTCGAGAGCAGAGGGGGGCTCTATGACCTGGTCGTCGCCGACCTCTTTTGTGGATCGGGAGCTATGGGTATCGAAGCAATGTCACGCGGAGCGTCCAAGGTGTACTTCGTCGATTCGGATCCGTTGTGCCTCGCCGCGGCAAAGTCCAATCTCGAACCGCTGCAGTTGCACGCCGAGGCGGTGTTCGTGCGTGCAACGCTTCCGGTGTGGCAACCACCCGTCGACGTCGATTTGGTGCTGTGCGACCCTCCCTACGGACCGCTCGACGTGGCGAGTTTGCTCAAGGGCTTGCACGCGTCACGAGTGATTATTGAGAATGATCGGCACGTACCAGCGCCCGAAGGTTGGGACGTTACCAAATTGAAGCGATACGGCACTACGCTCGTAACGATGTTGGAACCGCACGAAGGGGATGACGAGTGACGGTTGGATTGATTCCCGGATCCTTTGACCCCTTCCACAATGGTCACCTCGAAGTGGTGGAGCGCGCCTCGCATATTTTTGACGAAATCGTCGTCGCGGCGATCCGCAACCCTCAAAAGTCCGAGGCGCTCTTTGACCTCGACGAACGACGAGAGATGATCGCAGAAAGCCTCGAACACTTGAAAAACGTGCGCATTGTCTCGATCTCGACTCTCCTCGTCAACGTGGCTCGCGACGTGGAGGCGACCGCCATCGTCAAGGGTTTGCGCGCGGTGTCTGACTTTGAGAGCGAATTGCAAATGGCCCAGATGAATCGGTCGCTTTCGGGCGTCGAGACCCTCTTCATACCGTCGAGTTCCAACCATTCCTTCATCGCCTCGCGCCTCTTGCGAGAGGTCGCTCGCTACGGTGGAGACGTGACACCCTTCGTGCCAGCGCCCGTGGCGCTGCGCCTCGCCAAAATGTTCCCCCGGGACGCCTCGTGACCTCCTTTGACGGTTACGACGAGCCAGAGGACTTCGCCGAGCCCGCACGGCACATGCGCCACGACATCGAAGCGGACTTGCGCGAGTTGATTGAACTGATCGACAACGCCAAGCAGATGCCGTTATCGAATTCGGCCTTGATTCCACGTGAGGACGTGCTGGGACTCTTGGAACAAGCGCTGCGCAACGTACCCGAAGAGGTGCGCGAAGCTCGTTGGGCGCTTCGCGATCGAGAAGACTTGATGGCGGCCGAACTCCAAAAAGCGCAACAACTCATGGACCAGGTGCGAGCCGAAGCGGCACGGATGGTCGACAAAACCGAAATTGTTCGTCAGTCGCGCTTGAAGGCCGAACAGATTATCGCCGACGCGCAAGCCCAAGCGCGCCAGATGATCAACCAATCCGAGGATTTCATCGACGGCAAGCTTGGGAACTTCGAGATCGTGCTCGAGCGTCTGCTCAAGACCGCGCGGTCGGGCCGCGAGCGCTTGAGCGCGCAAGGTCTGCCTACGTCAATGATCGAACCGATGCCCGTCTCGCTGGATGATCCCAGCTACGAGAACTCATTTCAAAATCCACCCGCGTCCGACGAATCGTCCTTCTTCGACCAGGACGCCTTCTAGCCCGTGTCCTCTCCCTACCTCGTCCCAGTGGCGCAGCTACTACGCGACGTGCCTTCGACCTACGTCGTGTCCTTCGAAGCGCCCTTTGACGAGTCGCACGAATTCGCACCTCGAGGTCCCGCCGAAACTGACGTGTTCGCCGAGGCGACGATGAAGGTCCGACTCACGCTGCAGAGCTTTAGCGGCGGTATTCGCGCCAAGGGCAAGGTCGAGGCGCCGTGGCATGGGGTCTGCCGACGCTGTTCGAATCCGGTGCTTGGTCACAGCGTCGTCGTGGTCGACGAGCGCTTCGTCGACGAACGGGCCCCCGGCGACGATGATGCCTATGTGATCGAGCATGATTTCGTGGATTTGGCGCCCTTGGCGCACGACGCGATTTTCCTCGATTTACCGCTCGCCCCGCTATGTCGCGAGGATTGTCGGGGTCTGTGCCCCTACTGCGGCATCGACCGCAACGAGGCGAGTTGCGACTGCCAGGTTCCAGTCGACCCGCGCTGGGCTACACTTGATGGACTCCGATTCA
>PLRK01000132.1 GCA_003163875.1 Acidimicrobiaceae bacterium
GCTAGTGGCGTGCTCGAACAAGGATTGGTGCCGCTCGAGAACGCCATCGAGGGAACCGTGTCGGCGACCATCGACGGTCTGGTCTTTGATCACGAACTCGTCATCGAACGTGAGCTCGTGCTGCCAATCCACCTGCATCTCCTCGCGAAGAAGGGTCTCTCGCCAGCCGAGGTCACCAAGGTCGTGAGCTACGTGCACGCCCTTGAGCAGTGCCGAGGGTACGTCGCGACGCTGCCGTTGGCGAGCACGGAACAGACGACCTCGACATCACAGGCGGCGCAGTTGGTCGCCAACTCGAGCGAACCCTGGGCGGCCGTTGGATCGCTGAAGGCGGCCGAACTCTTCGGTCTCGAAATCGTGGCGAGTGACATCGAGGACCACCAGGGTAACGCCACTCGTTTCGTACTGATTGGACGCGACGCCATTGCGTCGCCCACTGGCCACGACCGCACCAGCATCGTTTGTTTTCAAGATGCCGACCGCCCGGGCTCGCTCTACGCGATTCTCGGNNCACCTCGCTCGCGTGAAGTTCCTCGGTTCGTATCCTGTGACCGGCGAGGGCGCGCAGGATCGACGCGTCGAAGTCGCGGCCGCGCGCAAGTCGGCGGACGAATGGATCGCAGCGATTCGCTCGCGCGTGCGCCAGTAGGAGCGCAAAGCATCAGGTCGTGGTTCGTGGACGCCAGCGCAACTTGTTGTGGGTCGACACGACGCGCGGCGCCATCGTAAGTTGCGCCGGTTTGAACGGTGCGCAATTTGAGTGTTTGACAATCACAAAACCCGGTGATAGAAATTCAGACATCAGATGTCTCGGGGGAAAATTCGGCTAGATGTTAAATTTTTGCGCGAATATCTGGGTATTGTTTCGAAAACATCGGACCAATGTAATTAAGGGGGAAGTTGCAATGAGAGAAGAGAATGCTTCATTCGCGGTGACGCGAAGCCGAAAAATGAGCCGGAGCGCAAGAACCTATCGGTCACTCACGATTGGACTTGCGGGGGCCCTGATGGCGACCATGATTGCGCTGGTCGTGCCAAGCGCGACGGCGGTCAGCGGAGCCGCGTCGTCAGCCAACATCAAAATTGGAGTGTCGTTGACGTACAACAACACCGACTTCTGGTCGGCGTACATCACGTACGAGCAGCAATACGCCAAGCAGGATCACGTCACGCTTCTTGGTCCACTGTTGTCCGAAGCAAGTGCCAGCCTGCAGAACCAACAGATTGAAGAGCTGGTCAATGAGGGCGCAAAGGCTGTCATCGTGAACCCAGAGACTGCGACGAGCCTCGCGCCCGCAATTGCCTACGCCGCGAAGCACAAGGTGCAGCTCATTTCGGTTGACACCATTGTTGGGGTGGGTCACGTATATATGGTCGTTCGTGCGTCGAACCTGCTTTACGGGCAAGACGCCTGTGCCTACATCGTGTCCCAAGGCGTGAAGTCTGGCTACGTGCTCAACCTTGAAGGTGACCTCACGTCATCGAATGGTGCGGATCGCTCGAACGCGTTCGCCGCGTGCATGCAGGCCAATGACCCGAATGTGACGGTGCTCAATGACCCGACGGTGTGGAATGACGCAACCGCAGTCTCGGATGCGCAGACGGCGATTACCGCGTACGGCAGTCAACTGAAGGCTATCTACTCGCAGTGGTCGTCACCTGACACCGGCATCATCCCGTTGTTGCAAAAGGCGAGTCTGACTCCAATACTGATCAGTGACGACGGTGTGCCGTTTGAAATGTGTGACATTTCGGCGGGATCAGTCTCGGCATCGCAGTCCCAGCCCGCGAACCTCTACGCGCAATACGCTCTGCAGTATGCAGTGGACGCGGCCAAGGGCGTAACGCTGAAGGCTGGTGAAAAGGGTGGTGGAGCTCCAACGCTGCAAGACGTCAGCTACGACAACGACACGAACCTTGCGGACCCGATTGTTGCTCCCTTCGTCACCAAGGCGGCCCTGTCGCTCAAGGTGGCAACGCCGGTAGATGGTCTGCCCTCCGTTGAGCAGTCAACTCCCGTTTCAAACACCTCGTTGTGGGGTAACGCATTCGGCGCCGCTCACGGCGGCGTGTGCAACGCCTCCTAGCAGCACATTTCAACGGAGGAACTCCAAAGTGACTCAGTTCTTTGCGGTTGAAGCTAAAGGGATTGAGAAGAGTTTTGGTAGCACGAAGGCACTGCGCGGCGTCGATCTTCAAATCGACGCCGGGCAGTGCCTCGGGCTGGTGGGACGAAACGGGGCGGGTAAGTCGACCCTCGTCTCCATTCTCAGCGGCCTCGCCAAGCCGGACGTCGGCGAGGTGTTTTTTCACGGTGAACCGGCGCCTTCGCTTCGCGACATCGACGGTTGGCGCAAGCAAATCGCGACGGTCTTCCAGCATTCGAAGGTCGTCCCCCAACTCAGCGTGACCGAGAACGTATTTCTTGGCAGTCCCGAAGTGCGCCACGGCATGGTTGATTGGCATCGAATGCGTGACGCGACCAAGGCAATCATCGACGAATGGAATTTTGATATTTCGGTGACCGCGCGCTGCGAGACCCTTACCGTCGAGCAACTCCAAGTCGTCGAAATAGTTCGGGCGTTGGCCACGGGCGCGCGATGCATACTGCTCGATGAACCGACGTCTGCGCTTGAGCGACGTGGCGTTGATCGGCTTTTTGAAAGGGTAAAACAGTTGGTCGACAACGGCGTCGCAGTGCTCTACATCTCGCACCACCTCGAAGAGGTTTTTGACATCTGCAGTGACGTCACGGTGCTGAGAGATGGTGAGGTCGTCGTCACAAGTCCAATTGGAAAAATCGACAAGGATCAAATGGTCGCCGCGATGGTGGGCGAGCTTCCCGCGACCACCAATGTTGCAAATGAACTTGGCGTACTTCTCAAACGCTCAAGTGACGACGAAGATGTCGCCGTAAGCCAAGGACTCGTGGTAGAGGACTTGCGAGTGACGTCATCACGGGGTGACGTACTCGGCGTTTCGTTGACGGTGAAGCCGGGCGAATGCGTGGGAGTGACCGGATTGCTTGGGGCGGGCGTCGCGACGTTGGGACGCGCAGTCGCGGGGTCACAGAAGTTTGACAGTGGAAAAATGACGTTGAATAATCGAGCGCTGCCCTCTGGGCGACGGGACCTTTCGCTGAAGAATGGCGTTGGGTACATTCCCGAGAACCGCCAATTGGAGGGATTCGTAGCGCATCTCGGAGTGGGCGAGAACGTCACGATGACGATCACCAATCGTCTCGCCAGACGCTTTGGTTTGCTAAGTCCTCGTCGTCGTGATGGCGCAGCGGTCGCCCTGACGAAGGCGCTCTCCGTGATATCAGCGGGAATGAAGCAACCCGTGGGCGAACTCTCGGGGGGAAATCAACAAAAGGTGACGGTTGCGAGGTCGTTGATGAGCAACCCCAGTCTGATTGTCGCGGTGACTCCAACCCGCGGTGTAGACGTGGCGTCGAAGAGTTTGCTGTTGCAGTCGCTCCTTGAGGCCGCTCGATTGACGGGCGCGGCACTTTTGATATGCAGTGACGAACTCGACGACCTCATTGAATGCGATCGAGTCATCGTCTTGTTTCGAGGAAGTATTTACCATGAATTTTCGACACCTCCGTTCGATCGTGAGGCGCTCATCGCCGCGACCGAAGGAATCTCCTTTAGTGATCGGACAGCCACATGACTATGACGGATAAAGCCAAACGACAGGACCCGGAGATTGAGCTCATCGCCCAATCCGGTGGATTGAAGAGATTTGTCAGCCGGAACAGCGGTGCCACGAATTTGATTCGTCAAGCGGCGCTGGTACCAGTGCTTGTGATCGTATTGATCGTCGGGGCGTTAGCGAGTCCGTTCTTCTTCACCGTTGACAACATCGCCGGTATCGCACAACAGATCTCGGCACTCGCGGTCACAGTGGTGGGTGAGAGTCTCATCCTCCTGATTGGAGGTATGGATCTGTCGCTTGAGTCGACATACGGACTTGCACCGATGGTTGCCGCGTGGATGATCCTTCCCATCGCGGACTACGGCAATGGTTTGCAACTCAGCCCCTTCCTCGGAATTCTCATTCTTCTCGCCGTGGGCGCCGTGGTCGGACTCGTCAATGGATTCTTGATTGTCAAAGCGCGTCTCAATGGTTTCATCGTGACGCTCGGTATGACGATTGTGCTCGCCGGCATGCAGAACGGAATTGTCAAGGCACAAACACTCTTCAATCTTCCTTCGGCGTTCGTGTGGCTCGGCTCCGCTGACGTGGGCGTGGTACCGGTGTCAGCGATCGCTGCAGCGATCGTCTTCATTGTCGTGGGTTTGTTCCTGCGCTATCACCGAATCGGTCGCGCCATCTACGCGGTAGGGGGGAACCCCGATGCTGCGCGAGCAGCCGGCATTCGCGTAGATCGAATCAAGATTGGGGTCTACGTCGCGGGCAGCATGTTGGCGGCGCTAGGCGGATTGATGGAGGCGGGACGCGTGTCGGCTGTTACCGGGACTCAGGGATACGGCGAAGGCATCATATTCACCGTCTTCGCCGCTGCCGTGATTGGCGGCGTGAGTTTGAAGGGTGGGCGGGGCAACATGGTGGGAGCCGCGTCGGGCGTGGTCCTGCTCGGTCTGGTCCAAAACATTCTCGACCTCGCCAACGTCTCTAACTACTGGATTGAGGCAATTGACGGTGTGGTGATTCTCTTCGCGCTTGTGCTCGCGCGTGTGATAGGTGGCAAGGAGAGCGCTGAATGATTTCGGACCGGGAGACGTTTAGTCATTTCGTCGTCAACGACGTACGGTTTCCGACTTCGCGCGACCTTGACGGCAGTGACGCGATGAATCGTGACCCAGATTATTCGGCGGCCTACGTCACCGTCCACACGACCGGTGGCGCCACAGGTCACGGCTTTGTCTTCACTATTGGTCGTGGTAACGAAGTCGAGGTGGCGGCGATTCGCGCGGTGGAGCAGTTGGTTGTCGGACTCGCCGTCGACGAAGTCTTGGCGGACATGGGCTCATTTTGGCGACGACTCACTCACGACAGCCAGTTGCGCTGGTTAGGACCCGAGAAGGGCGTAATTCATATGGCGATTGGCGCCGTCGTGAACGCGGTGTGGGATCTCTACGCGAAGCGACAAGGGGTACCTCTGTGGCAGTTGTTGAGCGGGTTCACTCCTCAACAGATTGTGGACCTCGTTGACTTTCGCCACCTCACCGACCAGTTGACTCCCGCAGAGGCGCTCGCCATTCTCGAAAAAGCCGAAGACGGCCGTGAGCGTCGAACGCAGGAACTGTTGGAGCGCGGGTACCCGGCCTACACGACGTCCGCGGGGTGGATTGGCTATTCCGACGAGAAAGTGAGCCATCTCGTGCGCCAAGCGTTGGAGAGCGGCTTCACGCACCTCAAGTTCAAGGTCGGTGGGGATATTGAAGACGATCTTCGTCGCGTTGCCATGGTGCGCAAATTGGTGGGACCCGACGTGCGATTGTCCGTGGACGCCAATCAAGTGTGGGACGTCAACGAGGCGATTTTCAATGTTCGTCGACTTGCGGCGCACGATATCTACTGGGTCGAGGAACCTACGAGTCCCGATGATGTTCTCGGCTTTGGAGAGATTTCTCGGATGGTGCGACCCATCAAGGTCGCAACGGGTGAGCACGTCGCGAATCGCGTCGTGTTCAAGCAGCTTTTGTCGAGCGGGGCGATTGACGTCTGTCAGATTGATGCGTGCCGCGTGGCCGGCGTCAACGAGAACATCGCCATTCTCTTGATGGCCGCCAAATTCCAAATACCGGTATGCCCCCATGCTGGTGGCGTTGGGCTCTGCGAGATTGTCCAACATCTCTCCATGTTCGACTACGTCGCCGTGAGCGCCAACATCGAAGAGCACTGGATTGAATTCGTTGATCACCTCCACGAACATTTCGTTGATCCTGTGCAAGTCGTCAAGGGCCGCTACCTCGCGCCTCGTTACACAGGTAGCGGGGCAGCGATGCACGCGGAATCGGTCACGGACTTTGAGTATCCTCAAGGGGCCAAGTGGAAGGCGATGACGACCAGCTCCTAGCGTCGTCGAACGAAAGGACACGTGATTGTGCGTATAGCTCGCCACGGCGCAACGGGATACGAAGCGCCAATTGTCGCTGACGCCGACGGCGTCTGGCATGATCTGCGTCCCCTCACTGACGATGTCACGGGCGCGTTTCTCGCGCGAGGCTGGGAGCCGGTGCGAGTGGCGCTCGGTTCCGGCGCCCTACCGAAAGTGTCCGGTCCCATTACACGTTTTGGACCACCACTCAGCGGGATCGGCAAGATAATTTGCATTGGTCTCAATTACGTCGATCACATCAAGGAGACGAACGCGGAGACTCCCGCCGAGCCGGTGGTTTTCCTCAAGACTCCCGACACCGTGGTTGGACCCAACGACGAAGTCTTGATCCCCCGTAAATCCGTAAAGACGGACTGGGAGGTGGAACTCGCGATCGTCATTGGTTCGACGGCGCGCTACCTGAGCGATCCGAGCGACGCGCGAGCGTGCATTGCGGGCTACGCAATCAGTAATGACGTCTCGGAGCGGGAGTTTCAAATTGAACGCGGTGGTCAATGGGACAAAGGAAAGAATTGCGAGACGTTCAATCCCTTCGGTCCCTGGATCGTCGACGAAGAAGAACTCGGTGACCCTCAACATCTCGCGATGCGACTGTGGGTGAACGGAGTTCTTCGCCAAGACGGCAACACGAGCAACATGCTCTTTGGTATCGATCATCTCGTCTGGTACCTCAGCCAGTTCCTGGTCCTGCGTCCAGGCGACGTGATCAACACCGGTACCCCGCACGGTGTGGCGCTCGGCCTCGCAGATCATCCCTACTTGCGAAGCGGTGACGTGGTTGAAGTCGAAATCGAAGGGCTGGGACGTCAGCGTCAAGTTTTTGGAGCGGCGTAAGGTGGCGCCCGACGCACGCCGAACGGCGATCGTCACTGGCGGCGCGTCGGGGATCGGACTTGCGACGGCGCACGCTCTCAAGGAAAGCGGCGTGAACGTCGCGATACTCGATCGCGCGCCCAGTGGTCCGGAAGGCTTCTTTTTTTCGTCAGTCGACGTGACCAACGACGCACAAGTGCGCGAGTCGGTGTCGGCGGCCATAAAACAACTCGGAGGACTTGACGTCTTGGTGAACTGCGCCGGCGTCGGTGCCCAAGGTGGTGTCGAAACGAACACTGACGAAGAGTGGCATTTCGTTCTTGACGTGAACGTCGTCGGCATCGCTCGAGTGACGCGGGCGGCGCTGGGAGCTCTCAGCGCATCATCGAGTGGTGCGATTGTCAATGTGAGTTCGATCGCCGCCACTGTTGGTCTGCCCGATCGGGTACTGTACTCGGCGACGAAAGGGGCAGTGCTCTCGATGACGCTCGCGATGGCAGCTGACCTCTTGCCGCTCGACATACGAGTGAACGCCGTCAATCCTGGGACCACGGACACCCCTTGGATCGGTCGCCTGCTAGAGAGTGCGGCTGACCCAGCGCACGAGCGCGACGCACTCGAAGCGCGCCAACCGCACGGTCGTCTCGTGACGGCAGACGAAGTGGCCGACGCCATTGTCTATCTCGCGTCCGCGAAGTCGGGTTCGACGACTGGCACGTACCTCGCCGTCGACGGGGGGATGCAGCGCGTGCGAAGTCGACCGAAGTCATGAAGCCCACGCGAGTCGCCTCGATTATTCGTTTGCGCCCTGAGAAAGAGGCCGTCTACCGCGAACTACACGCCGCAGTGTGGCCTGGCGTTCTCGACACGTTGCGGGCCAATGGAGTCACCAACTATTCGATTTTTCTTCGCGACGGCCTCCTGTTCTCCTACCTCGAGTACGCGGGCGACGACTATGAGGCGTCGATGGCGCGCATTGGTGAAGATCCGGTGACGAGAGAATGGTGGCAACACACCGATCCGTGTCAGCAGGCGGTCGAATCCGCGCAGCCAGGTGAGTGGTGGGCACCGCTCGAGGAAGTGTTTCACCTCGAATGACGCTCGATGTTCGAATTGACGCGCACCATCACTTATGGGACCTCACCCTACGGGATCAGACCTGGACTGAAGGAATGCCCGCACTCCATCGAACCTTCACGATGGACAATTTGATTCCACATCTCGTCGATAATCGCATCGCCGGCACGGTGCTGGTGCAAACCGTGAACGATCCCGATGAGACGCCGGAGTTCTTGATCCAGGCGCAGAAGAGCCCCTACATACTCGGCGTCGTGGGATGGGTCGATTTGACGAGCGAAACGGCAGCGCATATTGCCTACCTACAGTCGCTCCCGGGTGGTGCTTTCTTAAAAGGGGTGCGCCACCTCGTCCAGGGTGAGTCCGATGTGAACTGGTTGGCTCGACCCGACGTACGAGAGGGACTTCGCGACGTCGGCAATTCGAATCTGGTCTACGACATTCTCGTCTATCCTCATCAGCTCGATGTTGCGATCAGCACGGTGCGCGCCTTGCCCGACGTGAAGTTCGTCCTCGATCATTGTGGTAAGCCTCGCATCATGGATGGTGTCATCGATGAGTGGCGACGCCAGATGGGACTACTCGCCGCGTGCGACAACGTCGCGGTGAAATTTTCGGGACTCGTGACCGAGGCCGATCACGCCCAGTGGACCGAGCGCGATCTGAAGCCCTACGCCGACGTCGTACTTGAAGTGTTTACGCCACAGCGCGTCATGTTTGGCTCGGACTGGCCGGTGTGTCTACTTGCCGCGACGTACGACGAGGTCACGCGCGCGGCGCAATCGTTGACCGCGTCGCTGAGTCGCGATGAAGCGTTGGCGTTCTTCGGGGCGACGGGCGCGAAATGGTACTCATTGGACGTCGAATGAAGAAAAACCCTATTGGTCGCACGAACGTCATGGTCACGTCGCTGGGATTTGGCGGTGCGCCGATCGGCAATCTCTACCGCGCGACAAGCGACGACGACGCCGATGAGGCGGTGAGGGTTGCGTGGGACGATGGCGTTCGCTACTTCGACACGGCACCTCACTATGGGCTTGGTCTGTCCGAACGTCGATTGGGTCGCGCACTTGCAGCAAAAGTCCGCGGTGAATTCGTGCTCTCGACCAAGGTGGGTCGACTGTTGACGCCGAACCCCCATCCCGTGGGATCTGACTTGGAGACGGGGGCGTTCGACGTACCCGATGACCTCACTCGCACGCTTGACTATTCGCCCGATGGTGTGAAGAAAAGCATCGAGGAGAGCCTTCGTCGATTGGGCACGGACTACGTGGACATTGTCTACGTCCACGATCCCGACGACCACGTAGATCAAGCCATTCGAGAGACGTTTCCCGCCCTCGTGAAACTTCGCGATGAAGGGCTAGTACGCGCAATCGGAGCGGGCATGAACTATTGGCAACCGTTGCTCAAGTTCGTGCAGACGTCCGATATCGATGTGGTCATGCTGGCGGGACGCTGGACCCTGCTTGACCGCACTGGCGCGCCGTTGTTGCAGGCGTGCGAAGAACGCGGCGTCGCTGTCGTCTCCGCGGCGCCCTTCAATTCAGGCATTCTTTCGCGTGCGAAGCCCCAAAGCGACGCGCATTTCGATTACCAAGGCGTCTCTGCAGAGTTGTTCGTGCGCGCCCAAGCGTTGGCGGCGACGTGTGACTCCTTTGGCGTGGAACTTCCGGCGGCGGCAATCAATTTCCCGCTTCGAGAGAAGAGCGTGGTGTCCGTAGTGGCGGGATTTCGTTCAGCCGCACAGATCCGTGATGGCGTGCGCTGGATGACCGACGCGATCCCCGAGGGACTCTGGAAGGCGCTCGAACGTCATTGAAGAGTCGTGTGCGGCGTCGAGTGTCGAACAACGTCAGAGGATTCGGTACTCGTCCCAGACTTCACGCAGTGTGGCACCCTTCAGAAGCCTGTCGAGAACGATTCCTTCACCGGAGGCGCGTTGTCGAGCGTGCATCAAGACTTCGGTTTCCAGCGCTTGCGGAATGACCACCACACCGTCGTCGTCGGCGATGACGAGGTCACCGTGTTCAATGTCGACGCCCCCCACTCTGACTCGCTGCGCCATAGACACGATCTTCATTCGCGCGCGAAAGTCAATGGGACGGCGTCCCTGTGACCAGACGGGAAACTTCAGGTCGATGACTTTCTGGGCGTCGCGAACATTGCCATCGGTCACCACGCCGACGGCGCCCCGCCCTATCGCCGCGGCACTGAAGAGCTCGCCCCAGTAGGCGGTCGAGAGGTTTTCGCCCGTGGCGATGACCGCGACGTCGCCTGGGCGCAACGTGTCGATGTAGTCGATGGCGTCGTCGTAGGGATGTTCGCTGTCTTCAATGGAAGGTTCGAATTGAACGGTCGACGCCCGCCCAAAGGCGCGCGACCCTTCAAAGAGGGGAATCACGGTGGTCGCGAGAACGTAACCGCGAACTCCCACTGCGTCGAGGGAGTCAGAGATCATTGCTGCGCTAAGTCCGACATCTTCGGTCCCGGGTACGAACTTGTCACTTGATGACATGGCCGCCTTTCGTAGAGAACGCGAAACGAGCTTCGATCTGGGCGTCAACGACGACTCCCAGGCCAGGCGTCTCGGGCGCGTGAATGAATCCGTTCTCAAGCTTGATTGGCTCGACGAGCACTTCTTCTCGAAGTGGGTTCGGTAGCGTGCAGTACTCGAACAATTCCACGTGCTCGTGGGCGAGCGCCGCATGCAAATTTGCGCTAAAGGTCACACCGCTTCCCCACACGTGCGGCACGCAGGCAACACCCTTGTCGCGGGCTAGGTCCGCTACACGTTGGAAATTACGATAACCGCCTAGGAAGGTCACGTCCGGTTGAGCGAGGTCGACGCCTCGCGCGTTGATCAGCGTCGCGAACTCTTCGAAAGTGCCGCTCGATTCGATGCCCGACACCGGTATGGAGAGGGCGGCGTTCGTACGCGTGTAGCCCGCCACGTCAGTGGCGAAGCACGGTTCCTCATACCATCGAGCGCCGAACTTCTCGGCGACTCGCCCCACCGCGATTGCGTCGTCCACCGACCACGGGTGCGACGCACTCGCTTGGACGACGTCGAGAACGAAACGCACGTCACGAGGGAGACGAGGTGCCAGATACTCGATCAGCTGCACCGTCGTTGCGGGGTCGCTCATCGCGCGGAATTTGACCGTCTTAAACCCCGCGCGAACTTGGGCTTGGGCCCATGCGTCGACGTGATCGAAGGTCGAGCCGAGACCGCCGCTGGCGTAGGCCTCAATGAGATCGCGCTTTCGCCCGCCGAGCAACTCGTAGGCGGGCACGCCTTCTCGTTTGGCGACCGCGTCGAGCGCGGCAATTTCTAACGCGCCGGCGACGCCACTCGCGATGCCACCGCGTGACCAAAAAGCGGTGTAGGCGCGCAGGTGATCGCCGACGTCGAGTGGATCCTCGAAAGATTGGCCCTCGGCGTAAGGACGATACGCCGCGACGAGACCGGGTACGGCGAGCGCCGCCATGATCCCCGCGCCTGCTTCACCGATCCCCGTCGTGCCATCATTCAAGGTGACTTCGACCAGGGCGGCATCCCAGGAATGAATCGTTCCCGCCACCCACACCAGTTCTTCACCCTCGGGGTAGACGTAGGACAACAACACGGGACGGATACTTCGAATGACGAAACTCGAGCCCACGCTCACCCCCACGCTCTAGCGCCACGTGGCTCACGACGCCATCAACTTTTTATCACAAAATCATCTGATGAATTTTGTACTTCGTTCCACAGAAATACTGAAATTCGACACAGTTCTCTCGATATTGCTCCGATTGATAGGACTACTTTGTGGACACTCCGCAGAGGTGGCGAAACCACCGTTCATCGTCACCGCACCTTGATGCGGGCAATGTCGGTCAGAGTCCGTTAGCCCTCGCTCAACACGTCGGTCGGGTGAGCGTAGATGAACTCTTCGACGTTGAGTAGGTGTACCGCCATGCGAAGTCGTGCGTGTTCGGGTTCTCGTTGGCGTAGTGCCTCGAGAATGCCGCGGTGGTCCCGCTGGGCACTCGGTACGGCGCCGCGGTCGCTTATGGCGTGCCACGTGCGGCTACGGATTGTTCGATTACCCAGCGCGTCGATGAGTGCTTCGAGGGCCGGGTTCCCCGAAGCGTGAGCGATGATGCGGTGAAATTCAATGTCCGCCTCCATCACGGCGTCATAGTCGATCGGCGTTTCACCCGTTACGAAAGTCTCAATCGAGTCGAGGACCTTCTGCGCCTTTTTCGTTTCTTCAGGTGTCATACGCAACGCGGCCGTAGCCGCGGCCTCTGATTCGAGAATCCGGCGCACCGTTTGAAGGTGTCCGGTATTCGCCGGACTGTGCAGGTCAACCAAGAACGTCATGGGTGAGAGGAGGGCTGACGGATCGAGGGCCGTGACGTACGTGCCGTCACCCTGACGTGTTTCCAGCACACCCATGATGCACAGTGCGCGCACTCCCTCACGTAATGATCCGCGCGAGGTACCAAGCGATTCTGCAAGGTCCTTCTCGTTGGGGAGTCGCGATCCCGCCCGAAGTTGGCCGTCGGTGATCATCTTCTTGATGCCGTAAAGAACCAAATCAGTCTGCGATGGACTGTGGCTCGGGCTTTCCCTTATCACGTCCCCAGTGTAGGACTCATCCGATGAATTTGTTTGAAGCCACGGCCGTGTTATTCGTCGCCGTCACACCGAATGACCAGACCACGTTCATTGGAAATGTGGTCTGGTCCCCGGTCTAGTAAACGGATTCAAGGTCAACGAGCGGAGGGAGTGGGATTTGAACCCACGGTGGGCAAGCCCACGCCGGTTTTCAAGACCGGTACATTCGTCCGCTCTGTCATCCCTCCGGGGACGATGCTAGTGGAAACGCGGTCTAGACCTTTTTGCGATTTCGCGCGCGGGTCGCTTGATCGAGGTGCACCTTGCGCAGCCGTACTGACTTTGGCGTGACCTCGACAGCTTCGTCGTCAGCGATGAATTCGAGCGCTTGCTCGAGGGAGAGAATCGTCGCGGGTGTGATCCGTTCGGTGTGGTCGCTGCCCGAGGCGCGCATGTTCGTGAGCTTCTTTTCTTTGGTCGGGTTCACGTTCATTTCATCGGAACGCGAGTTCTCGCCAACGATCATGCCTTCGTACACCTCGACACCGGGTCCCACGAACATCGTGCCGCGACTTTCGAGGTCGATGAGGGCGTTCGCCGTCGTCGGACCTCGACGATCCGCCACCAACACGCCGTTTTGGCGGATGCGAATATCACCGAACCACGGTGCGTAGCCGTCGAAGTTCGAGTGCATCATGCCTGCACCTCGGGTCTCGGTCATGAATTCAGTTCGAATGCCGACGAGACCACGCGCAGGAATTCGCCACTCGAGTCGGACCCAACCGGTGCCGTGATTGACCATGTCGACCATCGTGCCCTTACGCGTGGCGAGCAAGGTGGTGACCGCGCCCACGAACTCTTCGGGCACGTCGATGGTGACGTGTTCGACCGGCTCGTTAAGTTTGCCGTCAATCGTTTTGGTGACGACCTGAGGCTTGCCCACGGTGAGCTCGAAACCTTCGCGGCGCATGGTCTCGATGAGAATCGCCAACTGCAACTCTCCTCGGCCCTGGACCTCCCAGGCGTCGGGACGCTCAGTCGTCAACACTCGCAGCGACACGTTGCCCACGAGTTCCTTGTCGAGACGGTCCTTGACCATTCGTGCGGTGAGCAGTTTTCCCTCGGTCCCCGCGACGGGAGAGGTATTGATGCCGATGGTCATCGAGAGACTCGGCTCATCGACGTGCAACGGCTCGAGGGCGATTGGATTCTCGGGGTCGGCGAGCGTCTCACCAATAAATATGTCCTCGAAGCCCGCGACCGCGACGATGTCGCCGGGTCCGGCGCTTTGGGCGGGTACGCGCTCCAATGCCTCGGTGATGAAGAGCTCGGTCACTTTCGCGTGCTCGATCGTGCCGTCAATCCGACACCACGCCACGCGCTGGCCGCGCTCGAGGGTGCCGTTGATGACGCGGCAAAGGGCGAGTCGACCGAGGTAGGGCGAGGCGTCAAGGTTGCAGACGAGCGCTTGGAGTCCGTGACCCTCTTCGTACTCGGGTGCCGGGACATAGTCGGCGATCGTTTCGAAGAGGGGCGTGAGGTCACCGCCCGTCTCGTCGGGTTTGTGCGACGCCCAGCCTTGGCGAGCACTCGCGTAGAGGATCGGAAACGAGATCTGGTGTTCGTCGGCGTCGAGGTCGAGAAAGAGGTTCTCCACCTCTTCGACTACTTCGCTGACGCGCGCGTCGGGCCGATCGACCTTGTTGATGACGAGCACGACGGGCAAACGGCGCTCCAGCGTTTTTCGTAGGACGAAGCGCGTCTGGGGTAGCGGGCCCTCGGCGGCGTCGACGAGCAAGACGACGGCGTCGACCATCGACAGACCTCGCTCCACCTCGCCACCAAAGTCGGCGTGCCCGGGGGTGTCGATGATGTTGATCGTGAGGTCGTTCCACTTGACAGCGGTGTTCTTCGCGAGAATGGTGATTCCTTTTTCACGCTCGAGGTCCCCGGAGTCGAGGACTCGGTCGGTCAACTCCTCGTGAGCGGTAAAGGAGCCGGTCTGGCGCAGCATTTTGTCGACCAACGTGGTCTTTCCGTGGTCCACGTGGGCGATTATGGCGATGTTTCTGAGCGACGTACGTAATGGCATGGCTGTACCACGCTACTAGCCGAGGACCATTAAAAAATCTCTATGCGGCGATTGATTGGTGGTAGCGCTGTTGTGCAACGGCGGTACGCACCAGATCCCTTGCACCGGCTCGCAAATCACTCATCGTGCCATCGACGCCGAGGCACACACCTGATTCGGGCCACAAGCCAATCATTCGAGCAGGTGCGATCCCTTGTGGGTGCGCCAACGTCGCGATGGTGAGATCGCTTCGAAGTCCAGGACCGGAACTCTTTCCGGGGCTGCCGGAGCGAATCCTCAGAAGTACGCATCGATCCTCCAGGACTACTTCGAGGTCGCGACGGCCGCGAAGTGTCGTGCGAGCCCGAGCCACGTCGTAAAACGCATCACTCGCGCATACGCTCCATTGATCCTCGATACTGAGTGCGATCTCGTGCATCTGTAGCGTCCAGTTCGCCGCGTCGGCTTTTACGAGGGCGAGTTCACTTTGGTGCAACGTTGCGAACCATGACGCCATCGAACCGCGCTGCGCGTAACCTGCGACGTCTCGCATCAACTGATCGTCAATCTCGCGATTGATCGCGTCAATGACGCTGCAAAGTGGATCGCGGAGCATACGGCGGAGTGCCGCGTTACCTAGCGTGCGTCGTGCGGTGGCGGGCGACCAACGAAAGGCGTGCGCGGGCTGCCCCGCTCGCTCGACATTCCACGAGTCGATTCGTCGGTGTCCGTTTGACGGCACGGCTCGAAAGCGCGCGGCCAAGCTACGACGGTGATCGTCACCGAGTTGGACGATCTCAGGTGGCGCACTCCTGATAAGGTCGTTGAGTTCGCTCACGCCCGTACGTCGATGAATGAAGGTCGTCACGCGTGTTTCACCATTGCTCGAAGTACGTCGAGGACGTCGTTGACGCTTCGCCGCAACAACTCACCGTCGACGTCGAGGGTCCACATCTCGCCCGTGGCACTCGAGAACACCGACGTGCGAAGCGGCACGACCCCCGAGCGAAGGGTTTGCACGAGGGCGTGATAGCGCATCGAACGTTCTGCTCCCGTGCCGAGGGGCGATGTCGTCACGTCAAAGAGCGCCACGCTCGCTACCTCGCCGAGCGTCGTACCCACCATCAAATCAATGACGTCGCGTAGGACGATGGTCCCGCCGTGCATCATCACCGACGCCCGTACCGCACTTCGTGGTTGGAATGTGGCGGGAATCACGCCGAGAGCACGAGAGAGGGTGACGTAGTGACTCATCACATCGGTCGCCAGACGAGCGAGGTCGTCACCGTCGAGTCGCTGCGCATAGTCAAAGAGCTCGCCCGCGACGGTTTCGAGTTGCCACGCGCGAAACGCATCATCGAAGGCGGAGGAGATTTCCGCTCCGACGCTGAAGAGTCGAACGAGTTCATGCACGAGCACCCCGCGGAGTCGAGCGTGATTCGACAACGCGATGTCGGTGGTGTCTTTGACGTTGCGCAATGATGAAGCGCGTACTATGAGAGGCGGCTCCGGTGCATCGGTCCAGAATTCGAATATTCCATCTTCGAGCATGGCGCGAAGACCAGCGGCGCTCGAGGTGTCAACTCGAGGGCGGCGCTTACGGTCGCCTCGTAGCGCCTCCATGACGTTTCGGTGAGATTCGCTCAAAGTAGGCATGCAACTACTTTGGCGCAACCCTGTCACACGACTAGTTTTGAAGGGTGTTTGTCGCCGTCTTTTCCATCTTCATCATCGCTGTCGTGGTGCTGTGTGTTTTGACGGTACGGTTCGCGATTCGTCGAGACCGAGAACGCCGCGCCCAAATGGCGGCGGAAACTACGACGAAGCCTTCTTCTTCAGCTCCTTGACTTCACGGTCGAGGTCAGCGATTGCGCGCTCGATCACCGAGAGCCGCGCAGAGAGCGATTGGTCGACCCGTTCGTCAACTCGGTGATCGACCTGTTCGCGGATTTTGGAATCGAGTGAGTCCATGATGGGTTGGGTGAGTTGTTTGAAGCGGGCTTTGAGGTCCGGCGATTTCTCGTTTTCCGTCGTGGGTTCATCACTCATGGACAAACATTAGGCCTACGCCGGGGGACAGTAGACCCCGGCGTTGAATTGGAGGGTATTGAACTGCCCCGACCAGGGCGGGTTGATCAAGGTGTTGGTCTCAGATTGCAGGGTCGAGGTTGGCGAGCACGACGCATTAAACGCAATGTAACCGCGGATATTGCTGCCGCTCGCGCCCGCGATCTGGAGAGGTCCGCCGTTGCCGAAGGCGAGCGCCTCGAAGATCGGCAGTGATTGATTCACGAGGCCGTAATTGCGGTATTCGCTTTGCGTCGCGTACACGGCCGCTTTGAGCGACGGGTCCACCGACGCAATGCCCGCGGACCACCCCGTGAGCATCGCGGCCCAGTAGGTGGCGTACGTCGCGAGGGTGGCGTTGGAAGAACCAGTGGGGGCGTCGAGAGCGGAATGATTGTCCGGGTAGCCCTCTGGATCGACGATGACCCAGTCGGGTTTGAGTCCTACGCCGAGGCCGCGGTACTGATCGATCTGTTGTGCGACCCAAGCACCCGCGGCGAAACCGTGGCTGTAGTAGTTGGCCGACGTGCGCGTCGCGGTCGTCAGTGGTCCGCTCACGGTCCAAAACGAAAGCCACGTGACACGCTTATGTGAGTTATAGATGCTCTGGCCGAGCAGGAAATCCGGCGATGTCGCGACACTGGTCGCACTGGTAAAGCCAACCCATGGCGCACTCTGGGTGCCGAGGCCACCGGTCTCACTGATGATGGGCCAACCGCTGCTAATGGCACTGGACCAGTCCTTGGTTGGGATTGCGTACACACCAACACCTTCGGGGGGCGGTGAGTTCACGCCAGCAGCGAATAGTTCGAGCGACGAACCTTCGAAGAGCCCGGTCACACCAGTCCCGACACTGCGCGCGGCACTCCCCGCAGTCGCTGAGACGTCGGTTGAGGTCCACGAGATGGTGCCGAGCGTGCTGGAAAGTACAAAGAGGTCGCCCCAGTTGGCGGCCTGTCCCGCAATGAATACTTGCGTGCCGCTCGCCCCCAGATAGAGGTCGCCGTCGAGGGGAGGAGAACCCGACGTACTCGCGGTGACGTTGTCGAGGGCCCAGATCGACGACGCGACTCCGGCGCTGAGGGGAGCGCTGAACAACTCGACGTCGCCGTTGGTGGCGAGCGCGCCGAGGTAGGTGTTTAACGACGTGCTCGTCGTCGCGAGGGCCCCGGCGGCGAGGCTCGCCCCACTCGACGTCGTGAGATTCTCGACGCTCCACGCAGACGTTGACGAACCGACGTTGGAGAACACATCGACGTCGCCCGCACTGGTGACGGCGGCGAACGCACTGACTTCCTCGTGAAGGGCCACGGGATCGCTTTGAATCGACGACGTTCCCGTCATGCTCGAGACATTGACGGGCGCACCGATACTTGGCACGTCTTGGTTGTAGTGCCAGGAGAGGGGAAGGACTTCGGCGGCGTTAGTTGTCGAACGAACCGCAATGATGCCGCTTTGAGCGTTGATGGCCACACTCGCCAGACCGCTCGCCACGCTGAGACCGCTCTCGCCCGTCACGTCAGTCTCGAGAAAAGGGCGGGCGATGGCGGTCCCAGCGAGATGGCTTGACTGGGCGTCGCGCGTCGTCGTCGCGCTTATCAGAATCAAGTGGTTGGTCGTGCTGACGTACAGAATGTTGAGTTCGCCCGCCGGATTGAAGAACGGAACGGGATCCGAACCGGGCGTGGGCGTCGCGACCAGCGTTGATACGTTGGTCCATGACGTGGTGCCACTCGCGTTTTGCACGTACAGACCAATCTGGGCATTGGCCATCCGATACGTGAGGACATTTTCTCCGTCCTCGCTCGCCGAATGTGGGTTACCCAGCATCTTTGTGCCGTTGATCGAACTTTCGAAGGAGACCGCGTTCCACGGAAGAGGACCTGATCCAGAATCGATGAACTGGTAGAGCGGGAGCGCCGCTGGAGAATTACTCGTCGAGACCGGTAAGAGCGCCACCGGCAAGGTGGTGCCGACAATCACAATGTTCGCCACCANNTTGGATTTTTGGCTACCTAAAGGAGTGTCACGAACTCTCAATATTTTTTATTTGAGTGTGGTGAAGCGTTGTGGGATCGAAGCAGGCCCGATGCCCGCTACGTTACGGGCGCGGACGTAGACGACGTAGGTGTGTGACTTCAACAAGTTGCTTACCGTCACGCTTCGCGTGACGGCGGAGAAACTAATCCATGTCGCACCACCGTTCACGCTGTACTGATAACTGGTGACGTTGTTGGTACTCGCCGCGACGCTCAGACGAAAACCGCCGGCGAGAGCGACGAGGCTCGCGATTCGAGGTCTCGTCGGCAGCGAGGTCGTATGCGACGCGGAGAAATTCAACGTGAACGTATGTAACGTCGTTCCCTCGTACGACAAGATCACGCTCACGGGTCCCGCCGTGTTCGTCGTGATGGTGAAGTTCGCCGCACCCGTCGTGTTCGACGTGACGTTCGCACTCGACTGTCCGGCACCGGTCGAGCTCGATGACTCTGCATTAATCAGAATCGTCCCCGAGGCGGCACTCGCCGTAACCAAAAGCGAGGCGTTCGCGACGGGGTTACCGTTCGCGTCCTTCAGCGCGACATTCACAGTCGCGTTCGCGTTCACGGTGGTGCTCGACATGGCGACCGCGAAGGAACTCTTCGCGGCATCAAGCTTTGGCGGACAGAGTCCAGCGATGAACGCGGCACCGTTAGGACTGCCGAGGCCCGACGCCATGTCGTAGCCAACACCAGCGCTATAGCCAGCGACGTTATAGATATTGTTCGCTCCCGTGGTGACGTCGTTGAAACCCACCCCTTCGCTCGCCATTTGATACAGCGTGGGATTAATAAAACCGAGGCGTGAAGTGCCGCACGCTTGTGTGGCGACGGCAACGATCGAACTCAAAAGGGGTGCCGCGATTGACGTGCCGCCAATGCTGTCCCAACCCGACGCACACACGCGTCGACAACGCACGACACCCGTACTCGTGCCCGAGTAGTACTCGATGAAACCAGTGTTCGGATCAGCCATGAGTGACACGTCGGGCACCATGCGCATGGTGTCGCTCGCGGTGATCCCGCTTCCGCTCTGCCAGGTCGGCCGACTCCACAGTACGGATTCTCCACCGCCACCAGATCCTCCACTCACCCCGCCGTTCCATACCGTCTCACTGAGGGGGCTGAAGTTTGAAACGGTCAGTCCGCCTACCCCGGTGACGAAGGGCTGGGACGCGGGATCGTCCACGGCGAGCGTCGTGGGGGTGTACCCGTCGGGGTTATCCGCACAGTCCGAGGAGCCCGAGTCACCCGACGCCGCAATGACGGTTTGGCCTTGAGCGGCCATTTGCTCGAAGATCGATTGCTCCGCGTCAGGAGTACCCGTCGGATCGGTCTCGCAGATTCCCCACGACGTCGTCACGATGGTGGCGGTGTCGTCATCGGCGATTTGTTGATAGATGTCGAGGGGACTCGAACCACTGTCGGGGCCTTGGTAGACCTCGATCGTCGCGCCGGGGGCGAGTACGGCGGCTTCTTCGACGTCAATGGTCGCCTCTTCGCTGTACGCGCCCGTTGGCCCGCCGTCGACGTTGATCGGCGTCACCGTCGGGCTGATGCCATAACACGTGAAGTACGTCGCGACGTCCGCTTCGTCGTAGAGACCAAGTTCGTAGGCCGCGATAGTCTGACCCGCGCCCGTATCACCGTTGGCGTACTCCGCGCTCAGACCATACGCGAGGGCCTGTTCGGTCGCGGGATATCCTCCCAGCGAGTTCGGCGTGGAACTCGACGTTCCCGCTGAGGTGCACGACGAAGGAAGCGTCACGTGTGCTTCCGCGTGACTCGTGGCGAGTTGGGCGCTGGGGGTCACGACGGACGAAAGTCCGGCGACGGCTTGGACGTTGTTCGCAATGGTGCTCGGCAATGTCGCATTCTTGGCGAATTGGGCGACCAAGCCACCCGACGTATGCACGGTCTCGACGGGGGTGTCGAACGCGCGCGCAATGTTCGACGTGAGCCCCGTGACGTGGAGCAAGACGTGGCTCGTGCTGAGACCACGTACCTTCAAGTCGAAGCCCCGAAAATAGGCACGCACGGCGTCAACTGTTGCTGCGCTCGCGCCAAATTCCTTGGCGTACTGCGTTGGCGTCAAGAAGTGGTGATAGTTCGTCGAGGCGGTGTCGCCGAGACTCGCGATGTATGTCGCGAGCGTGGATGCGTGTTGCTGCGTGAGTTCGAGGTCAAACGAAGTAGAGATGACCGTTTTTACGATTGTGTCATTGCGTGGGATTGCGCCAGCACTCGCGACGACGAGGCGAGGATCACTCGCGGTCGCCGGCGCAGCGACGAGGGCCGAGGTGCTCAGAACGAATGATGCCGCGACGAGTGCGGCGCGAGTGATGTGCGATCGACGAAACATAAGGCCAGCCTAGGAAAGAGTGAAGGTCCGAAGGCGATCCGGCCGGCCTTTCACAGGAAATCGTTAGTGAATTCTTATTTCTGTACGTCGCCGGCGGCGGCGTAGTGAGCCGAAAGGTCCGCGCATTCTCGACATACTGACTCTGGTATGACGCCAATTCGCATCAACCAGTTGAAGATGGTGCAACCCACGCAATAACCGAAACTCTCTAACACCGCGGCGAACAACAACGGCACGAGGATCCATCGGGCGTCGGACCAACTATCAAGCAGCCACGTGAGAGTGGCCGACATCGTGAAAGCCGCGCCGATGCCTTGGGCGAAACGCTTGGGAGGACCAGGGACGAACTTCTTCCAGCGCGTAAGACGCGGGCCCGCGACGCGCACCGCGAATTGCCCGAGCGGCGACATCGTCGGTCCAGTCGCGACACGAGCAATGAATCCGTAGGTAAGGGCAATGAGGATCCACGCCCAGTTGGTGATCAGCGCGATGACGGTCATGCTCACGACGCCCAAGGCCACCGTTCGCGCTGACGCATTGTTCACCGGGTTGGGGAAGGAGAAGAACTTCTTCATACTATAAATCTTATCGGAATAATCAGGAATTGACTGCTACCCCGTTGTTGCGAGGTGGTAGGTGGTGGCGATCCCGGTCGCGATGACGAGCACGCGCACGACGCCGGGCGTCAGATGGCGTACGAGAATGGCTCCGAGCCAGCCCCCGATGAGTGTGCCGATCAGGAGCATAGAGACGGCGTCCCACGCCAAATGTCCATGCGCGACGAAGATCAGCGCCGCACAGAGATTGATAATGAGCGACAGTAGATTTCGAAGTCCCTGGAGCTCTTTGATCTCGAAGGGAAGTGAGACCGCCATTACCGCGAGTAGCAAGATACCAAGCCCGGCGCCAAAGTAACCACCGTAAATCGATACGAGAAAGACACCGACGAAGAGCGCCCAGCGTCGTGACGAGTGGTCGTGTTCGAGGTGCTCAAGGCGTTTGGTGACGAGGGGAGAGACCGCGAATAACACGGTGCCCGCACCAATGAGCCATGGCACCACGTGACGAAACGTGCTCGGTGAGCCCTGCAACAAAAGTGCACATCCGAACGCCGCACCGAGGATGCACGAGGGTAGCAATGAGGTGATTAGTTTTTGATGACGACGGATGTGCGTACGGAACTCGACGATGCCACCGAGGTAACTGGGCACAACACCTACCGTCGTCGAGACGTTCGCTTGGAGAGCGCTGATGCCAGTCGCGATGAGGGTTGGGAACGTGATGAACGTACCACCACCCGCGATGCCGTTTGCGATACCCGCGGCGATGCCAGCAGCAAGATAGATGGCTAAACGACCCAAAAGTGGAAGTTGGGCGCCGACCATTGTTACTACTCTACGAAGGTGAACTGTTTGCGAACAGCGGTGCCGTATGCCAAGAATTCCCTCGCGCGTCCTCTAGCGTTGCTGGTGTGTACCTGTTGAGCGGCGAACTCATTATTCCCAGGGACGCCCCCACCGACCTCATCCGCGCCGCAGGCGGCATTGTGCATCGTCGCGTGAGTGCGTCGCACGTGGAGATTGCGTGTATCTATCGCGAAGCGCGGGGTGACTGGACGTTCCCGAAAGGGAAACTCGATCCGGGAGAGACCTTTGAACAAGCGGCGCTTCGCGAGGTCGCCGAAGAGACGGGCATGGACTGTTACGTCGAACGATTCGTTGGCACGACCAATTACACGCACCGTAAAGGCAAGCCCAAGATCGTCGCGTATTACCTCATGGGCGTGAACCACGGAGAATTCGCACCTAATGAAGAGGTGGACGACCTGGTGTGGCTCCCGATGGAACAAGTTCGCAGCCACCTCACCTGGGACCGCGACCAGGAGCTCTTCGATCTCGTGACCGAACTGCCCGAGCTGAGCGCCAAAGCCAGTTAGCTCTCGAGGACACGCCCCACCACGAGGAATTGGCCTTCCTCGCATGGCGCTGACGAGCGATCACGGCGTTTGGGTAGGATGTTGCTGCTTGGAGAGGTGGGTGAGTTCGGTTTAAACCACATTCCTGCTAAGAATGCGGCCTGCGAAAGTGGGCCCGAGGGTTCAAATCCCTCCCTCTCCGCCATGAACACCGAGCGCAGTGCGCTCGGTGTCGGCGCGTATAGAGGAGACGGTGGTGCGGTACTGGATCGAGACACTCGGGTGTCCGAAGAACCACGTGGACTCCGACAAACTCGCGGGGCTCCTCGAGACGCAGGGCTACGATCCCGCCTCCTCACCCGACGACGCTGATCTGGTCGTGGCGAACACGTGTGCCTTCATTGAGGCAGCCCGCGAGGAATCGATTGAAACCGTTCTTGACCTCGCCGATCGTAAAAGAAGAGGTGCGCGACTCGTCGTCACCGGTTGCATGGCCGAACGCTACGGCGACGAGCTTGCCGCCGCGCTACCCGAAGTTGACCTCGTCGCTGGATTTGGCAAGAGTTTGACCGCGTCATCGACACGCGTCGAGTTGCGCGCACGAGCCGCGTCGTCGTTCGATCTTTTGAATCTGCCGCGACCCACGTCGACAACGCCATGGGCGTATGTCAAGATCGCCGAGGGTTGCGATCGTCGCTGCGGTTTTTGTGCCATTCCGACGTTTCGAGGTGACCAACGATCTCGCTCGACTGAGGAAATCCTGTCAGAAGCACGCGCGCTCGTCGCCGGTGGCGTGAAGGAACTCGTACTCATTGCTCAAGACCTTGCGAGTTGGGGCCACGATCGTCGTCGCGCTGGACGAGGCGAAGCAGTCGAAGTCCTTGACGAGGGCGGCACGCAACCACTCATTGATCTGACGAGGACGTTGAGCACAGAAGTCGAACGTGTTCGGCTCTTGTATCTCTATCCTTCGGGATTGACGACGGGACTCATCGACACGATTCTCGCGACCGGCGTCCCCTACTTCGACTTGTCATTGCAACACGCGTCAAAATCGTTGCTTCGGCGAATGCGTCGCTGGGGAAACGCCGAACGATTCCTCGAACGCATTGACGCGATTCGCGAGAGCGAGCCCGATGCGACCTTCAGATCTTCGTTCATCCTGGGTTATCCCGGCGAGACCGAGGACGACCAGCACGACTTGCTTGAATTCATCAAGGCCGCGCAACTTGACTGGGCGGGATTCTTCACGTTCTCGAGCGAAGACGGTACGTACGCCCAGGGTCTCGGCGACCAGGTGCCACACGAATTGGCGCTCGAGCGAATGCGAGAGGTGAGTGAACTCCAAGACGCAATCACGGCGACCAAGCGCGATGCGTTGGTGGGAACGACGCAGCGTATCTTGGTTGACAGTTCGGGCGTCGGACGTAGTGTGCGAGAGTGTCCCGAGATTGATGGTGTCGTGATGGTCGATCCGTCGCTTAGCGTGGGCTCGACGGTGCAGTGTCGGATCGTAGCGAGTCATGGTACTGACCTCGAGGGGGTGACGTTGTGAGAACCGAGGAGCGCACCTACGGCGAGAGCGCGTTGCTGACCCCGGCGAACCTGATGACCGCGTTTCGCCTGCTGGTGTCGCCCGTGTTCATCTATCTCATCATCTTTGATCGAATTTCGTGGTGGACCGCCAGCATCGGAGCACTCGCCGCCGCGTCTGATTACTTCGACGGCATCGTCGCACGCCGACATGGTACGACGACGTCGGGCGCATTCCTCGACCCTCTTGCGGACAAGGTCATCGTGCTCGGAAGTCTCTACGCGCTGATTATCTGTCGCCCCCACGGTCTGAAGAGTTTCATCATCCCCGCCATCATCATTACGCTTCGTGAGATTTGGATGAGCGTCTATCGAGCGAAGGCGGCGAAGCGCGGCATCTCGATACCTGCGAGCAAACTCGCCAAGTGGAAGACCTTCGTCCAGGATTGGGCGATTGCCTTTTGCGTGTTGCCAATCACCGCGCACCATGCGTGGCTGGGGGTGGCGACGATTTGGATCGCGACGGCCATGACGGTCTATACGGGATGGCGTTACTACGTCGACGGCAAGCGAGTCCTCGCCAATGCGCGTTGAGGTCGTTGCCGTAGGTACCGAGCTCCTACTCGGTCAGATTCCAGATACCAACTCGCAGTGGATCGGTGAGCAGCTCGCCGCCAATGGCATCGCGTCGCATTTTCATCAGCACGTCGGCGATAACCACGAACGCATCGTCCTCGCCTTTCGAACCGCGCTCGCTCGAAGTGACGCAGTGATTGTCTGCGGCGGACTGGGGCCGACCCAAGATGACATCACGCGTGCCGCCCTCGCCGAAGTGATGAATGTGTCTCTCGAGCGTCGAGATGATCTCATTGAGGTGATACGCGCGATGTTCGCGTCACGCAGTCGCACGATGCCCGACAACAATCTGCTCCAAGCTGACGTGCCTCGAGGTGCGACGATCATCCCTCAGACTCGAGGCACCGCTCCGGGACTCGTCTGTCCCGTTGGTCAAAAGGTGGTCTACGCGGTTCCAGGTGTCCCCTACGAGATGACCGACATGTTCCAACGCGCGATTCTCCCAGATTTACTCGCGCGCGAGCGCGCGAGTGGCGCGACGTCGGTGATCTCGAGCCGCGTACTGCGCACCTGGGGGGCGAGCGAATCCGCTCTCGCTGAAGCGGTGGGCGAGCGATTCGACGCACTCGAAGATGACGCTCGCGTGACGATTGCGTTTCTCGCTTCGGGGATCGAAGGCATCAAGGTGCGTATCACCGCGCGTGGCGATGACGCGGCGCACGCGGCGCGACTGCTCGCGGACGAAGAGGTACACGTACGTGCTCTCATTGTCGACCAGCTCGGCGACATCATTTTTGGTGTCGACGAGGAGACGATGGAGGACGTCGTCGCCCAACGACTCCTCGCGCGAGGCGCTACGCTCGCCGTCGCCGAATCGGTCACTGGTGGTCTCATTGCGAGTCGGCTCGTAAATGTCGTGGGCGCCTCGACGTGGTTTCGCGGAGGAGTCGTCAGTTACGCCTCGCACGTCAAGTTCGATCTGCTCGGCGTATCCGAGGGTCCTGTCGTCAGCGCGCTCGCCGCGAGGCAAATGGCCCACGGTGTGCGGCGCGTCATGGGTGCCGACATAGGGCTTAGCGTCACCGGCGTTGCCGGGCCCGAGGAACAAGATGGACAAGCTCCCGGCACCGTCTTCGTGGGGGTTGCTCTGGGCGAGATACTTCGTGACGCTTCTCTTCGTCTTCCGGGGGATCGACCTCGAATTCGTGCCTACAGCGCGATCAGCGCCCTCGACGTCTTGCGTCGAACCCTCGACGACACGCGCTGATCACGTTGTTTCTCACGTAGTGTCGGCATGAAGACAGGGGAAACCATGACAGTGCTCGAGCAGCGCGTTGATCCATCGGAATTCGGTTTCGACGCGGCACGATTGCAACGTATCCAGAACCACTTTGACACGTACGTGCGCGATCGTCGACTCGCCGGATGGGTCGCGACGGTTGCGCGCGCCGGTCAATTGGTGTGGAGTGGCAAGGCCGGGCACCAGGACCGCGAGCGAGGGATCGACGTCAGCGACGAGACGATCTGGCGGATCTATTCGATGACGAAGCCGTTGACGAGCATCGCCGCGATGGTCCTTTACGAGGAGGGCCACTTCGATCTCAATGACGACGTTGGGACATGGATTGATGCCCTGAAGAATCCTCGCGTGTACCAATCTGGACCGGCGAGAAGCCCACAAACGGTGCCCGCGATTGAGCCCGTGCGGGTGCATCATCTCATGACCCACACGAGCGGGCTCACCTACGGTTTCAACTATCTGCACCCCGTTGACGCCATCTACCGCGACCACGGTTACGACTTCGGGTATCCCAAAGGCGCCACGCTCGAAAACGTCGTCAACGACTGGAGTTCGATGCCCCTGCTCTTTCAGCCCGGACGTCGCTGGAATTATTCGGTCGCGACCGATGTGCTCGGAAGGTTGGTCGAGATCTGGAGTGGTCAGGCACTCGACGAATTCCTCCGCGAACGTGTCCTTCAGCCACTTGGTATGCACGACACCGAGTGGTGGTGTCCACCTGGGAAGCAAGATCGACTCGCGATGCTCTACGTGCCGTCTAAGGGTGACTCGGTGGCCTACGAGGAGTTGGCGAAGGCATCGAGGCATCCGCCGCAGTTACTTGGTGGAGGTGGCGGATTGTTGTCGACGGCGCACGACTACAACCGATTCATGAACATGCTGATTGGCGGCGGTGAACTCGAGGGTGTGCGTATTGTGTCGAGTCGCACGCTCGAACTGATGACGGAAAATCATCTTCCCGGTGGTGTTGACTTAGAGGAGTTCGCGACCGATTCGTTCTCCGAGGTCGACTTCGCCGGCATCGGCTTCGGACTGGGCTTTTCGGTAATGCTCGATCACGCGAAGAACAAGAGTCTGGTATCCAACGGTACGTTCGCCTGGGGCGGCGCGGCGTCGACGACGTTTTGGGTCGATCCGTTCGAAGAGTTAAGCGTGAGCTTCTTCACGCAGCTCTTACCAAGTAGCACCTATCCAATTCGGCGCGAGTTGCAACGACTGGTCTACCAAGCACTCGTCGACTAGAGATCTAGTCACCGAATCGACGTCGAATGCTCGGTGGGGCTTTCAAGAGGTAACTGTCGAAGAGCAATGTCGCCAGAAGTTCTTCGTCGACGACGTCAAGAAGTATCAGGACCGCGCCGTAGTTGTCATAATGCGCAGCAGTGAAGATCGACCCGTCGCTCTCGGCGAGCAGGAACTGCTTTTCGTCAATGTCACAGAACACGACGAGGACGTCGCTCTCACCGACGTTCGCCTTGGATGCGTCACGCGGTCCCCAAAGCCGGCAGAAGGTTTTGCCGCGTACCTGAAGCGCGGGCGTGCCGTAGGACGTCGCGACGCTCACTTCGGGCAACTGTGTACTCGCTCGGATGACGTCATCGAAGGTTGCCACGTTGTGAAATTAGCCCGGCAGTTTCCGTGCCATCGTGACGAACGTGACGGGTTGGGTTCAGTCTTTCAAGCGGCTCCTCATCGCAAGAAAGGGTCTTGATCAGGTATTTTGATTGATACACCCTGAACGCCTGTCGACATTTTCGCCAAACGTCAGGCTTGAACCCCGTCTTCGACAAAGCAGTAGTGATATATCGTTACTACGAACACTTGTTCGTAGTAACGTTCGAACAAGTGCAGAGCGACCGATGTCACTAGGGGCGAATAACTTTCCCCCATGACAAAGAACAAGGAGAAAGCAATGGCAACCGACGACCGCGCAAAGGCTCTCGATGCAGCCCTCGGCCAGATCGAGAAGCAGTTCGGTAAAGGTTCAATCATGCGCATGGGCGAGAACCTGCACATGAACATCGAGTCCATCCCCACGGGTGCTCTCGCGTTGGACATGGCGCTCGGCATTGGTGGACTACCTCGCGGACGAATCGTCGAACTCTATGGTCCTGAGTCGTCGGGTAAGTCCACGCTCGCCATGCACGTCGTCGCCGAAGCGCAGCGTAACGGTGGCGTGTGCGCGTACATTGACGCCGAGCACGCCATGGACCCGGTGTACGCGCGAGCGATCGGCGTGAACGTTGATGACCTTCTCATCAGCCAGCCCGACACGGGAGAACAGGCACTCGAGATCTGTGACATGTTGATTCGTTCGGGCGCTCTTGACGTGATCGTCATCGACTCAGTCGCCGCGTTGACGCCACGCGCGGAAATAGAAGGCGACATGGGCGATTCGCACGTAGGACTGCAGGCGCGTCTCATGAGCCAAGCGCTTCGAAAACTGACGGGAGGACTTTCTAAGTCCAACACCGTCGCAATCTTCATCAATCAACTTCGCGAAAAAATCGGCGTCATGTATGGCTCGCCAGAAGTAACGCCCGGTGGACGTGCCTTGAAGTTCTATTCATCAGTTCGTCTCGACATTCGTCGCATCGAATCGATCAAGGACGGCACCGACGTTGTCGGTAATCGCACTCGAGTGAAGGTTGTGAAGAACAAGTGCGCAGCGCCATTCAAGCAAGCAGAGTTCGACATCATGTACGGTCAAGGCATAAGCCGTGAAGGATCAGTGCTCGACGTCGCGGTTGAGCTCGGCTTCGTGAAGAAAGCTGGCGCGTGGTTCACGTACGAAGGTGAACAAATGGGTCAGGGCCGTGAGAACGTGAAGGGATTTTTGCGCGAGAATCCCCAGACCATGGCGGAGATCGACGGCCGCGTGCGCGAGCACCTTGCAACCTCGCTCGCCCCGGACGTCGTAGGTGCGGGTGACGCGGAAATCGATGTAGACACCCCCATTTCATTGGATTAATTGGCGCGACGTTGCCCGTCGCCATGGGACATCTCAAATCTTGTGTTGGCAGTTGAGTACGGTGATGCGCATGGTGCAACGCGATCCTCTGCGAATCCCTCCAAAATTGATAGCTGGGGACCTCGTCGGGATCGTGTCGCCCTCGTGGGCGGGGGCAGGTGCGTATCCCGAGGTGCACGAGTTGGGTCTGCGAGTCCTTCGCGACGTCCTCGGTCTCGTGCCTGTGGAGTTTGCGACGACTCGAAAGCTCGGAGCAAGCGCGAAGGAACGAGCGGACGACATCAATCGCGCGTTCGCGGACCCAGCAATTAAAGCGTTGATGGCCGTCATTGGCGGCGCGGATCAGATCTCGATCTTGCCGTACCTTGATGAGGACATATTGGTCTCGAATCCCAAGGCATTCTTTGGTTATTCGGATAACACGAATCTCTTGAACTATCTCTGGCGGCTAGGGATAGCCGGATACTACGGCGGTTCGACACTCGTGCACTTGGCGAGACCAGGAGGTGTGCACGAGGTGTTTCTGTCGTCACTGCGTCACGCACTCTTTGGTCATGACAACGTCGAGATCACACCGGTCGCCTCGTTCAGCGACCTTCAAGCTGATTGGAATGACCTGTCGACACTTGAACATCCGCTCGCGACGACACCAGAACCCGGTTGGCATTGGCACAACGCAGATCGCGTCGTCACAGGTCCGACGTGGGGAGGGAATCTTGAGGTGCTGCATTGGAACCTCGCGGCGAATCGCTGGATACTGGCAAACGATGCGTATCGCGACTGTGTCTTTTTGCTCGAGACCTCAGAAGAGATGCCGTCCGCGGACGAGGTCTATCGAATGTTACGTAACTTCGGAGAGCGGGGTCTGCTCGAACAGTTCGCTGCTGTGGTGTTCGCCAAACCAAAGGCGTGGCACACGCACGCTCCGCTGTCGGAGCGAGAACGACAAAAGTTTCGTTCTGATCAAAAAGACGCGGTGCTACACGCGCTTTGCATCTACAACCCTGATGCGATTGTCGTCGTTGGTCCAGATTTTGGACACACCGATCCTCAGTGGGTCCTTCCCTACGGTGGGCTCATGACGATTGACGGACCGCAACGTAGAGTATTCGCCCAGTATTGAGTCGTTGTTGAGAACTAGACCGAGATCTCGTGGTCCTTGGGTTCGAAATGTCGCGTCTCCTTGCGGAATTTGAATGTGAAATCGGGCCAGATCGTGGTGTTCTTGCCTTGTTCATTCAAGTACCAACTCGAACAACCCGTTCCCCAGACCGTGCCGGGCAATTTCTCTTGGAGGCCTTGGGTCCACGTCCGAGCGGCGTCAACAGTTGGTTCGATCCGCGCGTCGCGTAGGAGCGCCACTTTGATGGTCTTGACGATGTAGTTGAGTTGGCTCTCGTGCATGAAGATGATGGAGGAATGCCCGAGTGCGGTGTTCGGTCCCCCCAACATGAAGAGATTGGGGAAATTGGGGAACATCGTGCCCTTGTAGTTGGCCATGTCACCTCGGAACGCCTCGGCGAGTTGTTCGCCCTTGGCTCCGTGGACCTTGGTGCCGATGGGGTTGTCAGTGACGTAGAAGCCCGTGGCGGTAATTATTACGTCAAATTCATGCAGAACGTCGTCCACCGTTCGAATGCCCTGAGGCTCAACGCGCTTGATTGCCTCGGTGACGAGTGTGACGTTCTCGCGCGAGAAGGTGGGGTAGTAATCGTTACTGATCAAGACTCGCTTGCATCCGAGACGGTAGTTCGGTGTCATGCGGTCCCGAAGTTCCGGGTCGGGTACTTGACGTTCGAGATGCTCGCGTGACATCGTCTCGCCCTTGGTCATGCGCGAGGGATCCTTCACGAATCCGAGCACCATCAATTCGCGCTGCCAATAACCGAAAGCTCGAACGAACTTCTGCAACAAAGGCGCGATAGAGAAAAGTCGCATCGAACGTTGCGTCACGTCATGACCAAGGTGCGGCAAGATCCACGACGGCGTTCGCTGGAACACCTCGAGTGAGCCCACGGTCGGTGCAATTTGCGGGACCGTTTGGACCGCGCTCGCGCCAGTGCCAATGATGCCGACGCGTTTTCCGGTCAGGTCAACTGAGGCGTCCCACTTCGCGGTGTGCATGATCGGTCCCTTGAAACTCGCAAGTCCCTCGATGTCGGGCATTCGAGGTTCGGCGAGACCGCCGGCCGCGAGGATTACGCTACGCGCCTGAAAGTCTCCTTGATTGGTTGTGATCCTCCAAAGTCGATCGGTGCGGTCATAGGAGATGTCGGTGACGTCGTGATTGAAGTGAATGAGCGGGCGTAGATCGTTCTTCGTGGCGACGTCTTGAAGATACGACCAGATCTCAGGCTGGTAACTGTACGTGTTCGACCATTTCGGATTGGGAGCGAAGGAGAAAGAATACAAATTGCTCGCAACATCACACCGGCATCCCGGATAGGTGTTGTCTCGCCACGTGCCTCCGAGATCATCTGCGCGCTCAAAGATGGCAATGTTGCCAATGCCTTCGCGCTTGAGCCGAATTGCGGCCCCGAGTCCCCCGAAACCCGATCCCACGATCGCGACATTAAGAATCATGACCCGACGTTACACAGAAGGTACGGAGTCATCTGACGTTGCCAAGTAGCGTGACTCGGGTGAGTTCCCGCCTTCGATTCCGGCGTCTTTTGGGTCAATGGATTCGCCGAGCGCGTCGCTACGCGAACGAAGTCGCGACCGTCGGGCCCTCCGACGCCTACGCCGACAAATTTCACTATTTCGGCGATCGCGCCGCGCTGATGGCTCCCCAGGGCGTGATCTACAACGAGCGCTACCTCTCTATTGGGGACGAGACGCTCATTGGACCCAACGTCTGCCTCACGGCGGGTATCAGCGGCGACCAAAAAATGCTGTCCTCGCCCGTTGTCAGCATTGGGAGCAAGTGCATCATTGGTCGAGGCTCGCACATCATTGGCCATTGGTCGATTGTCCTCGGCGACGAGATTCAGACGGGTCCCTACGTCTACATCACGGACCAGAACCACTCGTATGAGGATCCCGATCACGCGGTGGGTTGGCAGACACCCATCGAACTCGCAGTCAACATCGGCTCTGGGAGTTGGCTCGGGGCGAATGTCGTAATCCTTCCGGGCACCACACTTGGCCGCAACACCGTCGTGGCGGCCGGCGCGGTGGTTCGTGGAACATTTCCCGATCACGTCGTCCTCGGGGGAATCCCCGCCAAAGTACTTCGCCATTACAGTCCTGCGGGCGGTTGGCAATCGGGCGCACCGTCTTGAACTCATTGTTCGGTCTTGACCTCACACCGCTTCGCGAGTCAAAACAATACCGACGGCTTTACATCGCCGGACTTGTCTCGGCGCTCGGTGGTCAAGCGACTTACGTGGCGACGGCCTTTCAACTTCGTGACTTGACNNCGTTCATCGTTTCCTCGGGCAGTGTGCAAACTCCGAGCATCTCGGCAATGAATCAATTGCTCGTGAGTCACGACCTGCAGCGTTCCGCGTCGCAACTTAACGTCCTGCGCGGCGCGTCCATGTCCATCATCGGTCCAGCCATTGGCGGACTTCTCTCCGTGCTCGTTGGTCCCGGTTGGTCATACTTCTTTAACTTGGTGACGTTCGTCCTTTCGATCGCTCTCTTGTTCACCCTCTCTTCCGTACGGGTGCCATCTGAGCGTTCGCTAAGTCAGACTGCACTCATGCGCGAGGGCGTGCGCTATGCGAGGACTCGTCCCGACATCGTGGGAACGTACGTGATCGACATTCTCGCCATGGCGATGGCGTATCCGGTGCTGATGCTTCCGTTCGTCGCGGCTCACTTTCACGAGACGTATGCGCTCTCGCTCCTCTACTGTGCGTTACCCGGTGGCACCTTGCTCGCGACCTTGCTGTCGTCGTGGACCAGACGCGTCCAGCGCTTGGGTCGCGGTCTCGTCTTTGCGGCGGCTGGTTGGGGAATCGGCATCGCGGTCTTTGGTTATTCCTCTTCGTTGTGGCTGGTGTTCCTCGGCTTGGCGTTCGCGGGGGCGTCGGACGCGTACAGCGCCACGTTTCGACAAACGATGTGGAACCAATCAATCCCGCCCGATGTTCGCGGTCGGATGGGTGGACTTGAGATGATCTCGTACGCGATTGGACCCATGGCCGGTCAATTCCGCGCGGGCGCTATGGCTGCGTGGACGACTCTTCGTTTCTCGCTAACTTTTGGTGGGCTCGCCGCCACTGGTTCGGTTGGCGTCGTGGGGGCAGCCCTCCCGTCGCTCTGGCGCTTTGACCTCCGAGGAGACATACACGTCGAGGAGGTTCGTGCACTACGTGCGAAGCAAGCGGCGTCGGAGCGCGAGCACGGATGATGCGAAGCAAGGCTCGGGGATCGTGAAGAGACCATCTACGCTTCTATCGTGAGTTCGTCCACTTTTCTGGTGACCGTCAGCGGGCCTGACCGGATCGGCGTGGGGGCCGAGTTGTTTGCAGCTCTCGCTGCCCTCGAAGAACATCACGCCAATGTCACCGACGTCGCCCAAATCACGATTCGCGGAGCGCTGGTGTTGTGCGCAGAGATAAACGTCGATGATGCAGTGACGTCATCACGCATCCACGACGTGATCGCGAATTATCACATCGTTGGTGAGGGCATCACGGTCAGCGTGGAGCCGGTGACGCCGAGTGACGTCGTGCACGGAGGGCGCCTTCTCGTGACGCTGCTCGCTCCTTCGATCAGCGCCCGACAGCTTGACGCGATCTTCTCAACCTTCGCGAAGCACGATTCGACGTGCGAACGAATTGTCCATTTGGCGAGTTACCCCGTTGATTGTTACGAGCTCGTTGTCCAAGGAAGAAGTCAGGCGGAACTGCGCGAGGATCTCGCCACTGTTGCCAAGCAGTGGGGACTCGATCTCGCGGTGCAACGTGCGGGACTTCATCGTCGTGCGAAGCATCTGGTCGTCATGGACGCCGACTCGACACTCTTGCAAGACGAGGTGATTGATCTGCTCGCCGATGCGTGCGGATGCGTTGAAGAAGTTTCGAAGATCACCGACGCCGCGATGTCGGGCGAGATCGACTTTGCCGAGTCGCTGCGTCGTCGCGTCGCTCTGCTGGCGGGTCTTCCTGAATCGGTTATTGACGACGTGCGCGCCAAACTGCGACTCACCCCGGGCGCTCGAACCCTCCTTCGCACCCTGCATCGACTCGGCTACGTCCCCGCCGTCGTATCGGGGGGTTTTGTCGAGGTGCTCGCACCGCTAATGGCGGAATTGCACGTGGACTATCTCGAGGCCAATCGGCTCGAGATACGAGACGGCGTCCTGACGGGCAAGCTCGCGGCGCCGATCGTCGATCGAGCGGGCAAGGCGCGCGCGCTGGAACGCTTCGCCCAAGAAGTGGGAGTGCCCCTCGAGCAGACGGTCGCGGTGGGTGACGGGGCCAATGACATCGACATGATCTCGGTCGCAGGACTCGGTATTGCCTTTAACGCCAAGCCAGTCGTACAGGAACACGCCGACACCGCATTGTCGGTGCCGTACTTGGACGCCGTCTTGTATTTCCTGGGCATCAGTCGCGAGGAGATCGAAACCCAGTGATTCCTAATGGGATCAAAATACGTGCCAGGGGTGGCGGCGGGACGAGCGGGCATCGCCGCGTGGCGGCGTTTTTTTGGAAAGACGTGTTCGCTATCGACGATTGCCCATTTACTATCGGGTAATTACTCGGTAGTAAGGTCTCGATAACAACACGAAGGAGGGGTCGTGAAGGTAACGATCGACGCAGATATCTGCCAGGGACAAGGACGCTGTTTTTCCATCGCCCCAAATCTCTTTGGGTTTGACGAATTAGGGAACGGCGTCGTGATTGGCGACGGGATACTCACCAACGAGACCTTGGACCAAGCGCGCCTCGCCCAATCGAACTGTCCCGAGCACGCCATATTCATTGAGGAGGACCGATGACCCTAAAGCCGCCCGTGGAGGACTTTGCGACCGACTGGGACCACACTGATCCTCAATGGGTGCAGGATCCCTATCCCATCTGGGAGGACCTTCGCCAGCGCTGCCCGGTCGCGCACACCGATCGTTTCGGTGGTGGATGGTTCCCCGCAACGCACGAAGGCGTCTCGATGGTCGCGAAGGACACCGAGAACTTCACGAGCCGTACGGTTGTCGTTGGCAATGGGCGACCCGATGACGACGCACTGCCCGCGCCCATTGGCGTCGCGCCTCCCATCACGTCGGACCCACCGTTTCACGCGATCGCGCGGCGCATCATGCTGCCCGCACTTGCGCCGGGGCCCGTCAACGAACTCGAACCACAGGTGCGTGCCCTTTGTCGTCGATTGTTGGACAACCTTGGCGACCACGAGATCATCAACGGTGGCATGGAATACGCGCAGTACATCCCACCAACGGTCATTCAACAACTCCTCGGTTTCCCTCCCGAAGATGAAGAGACGTTTCGCGAATTTGTCCACGTGATCATGGAGGGTGTCGATCACCCCGAAGAACAGCGCGTCGAGGAATTCGCACCCATCGAGGAATACCTTCGCGCCCAGATCGAGGATCACCGCGAACATCCTCGCGACGACTTCACCAATTATCTTCTAAACGCGGAGATCGAAGGCAACAAGCTCCAAGACGAGCACATCGCGGGCACCATCATCCTGACGTTGGTCGCGGGTATTGATACGACGTGGTCAGCGATCGGGGCTGCGCTGTGGCACCTCGCGTCACATCCCGATGACCTCGCGCGACTCGTCAACGAGCCCGACCTCATGCCCGTCGCGATTGAAGAGTTCTTGAGGTTCTATGCGCCGGTGACGATGGC
>PLRK01000031.1 GCA_003163875.1 Acidimicrobiaceae bacterium
AGAACGGTGTCGAGAAGTGGGACCAACGGATCAGCGAGCGTATGAGGAGTCCCGTCTGGATTTAGCTCCAACACGGCCGCTAGCACTTGAGCGGGCTGTATAACAGGGTCAAGACTTTCATGACCAACGCTTTCAAAAATCTTGTTTGCCAATTCGTTTGCAAGCAACACGCCCCGGGAGACTCTTTCATTCTCAGGAAAATCCGAAAGTACTTGCTCGATAAGGGCAGCTACGTGTCTACCGATCCGATCGGTCACGTCTCCCGTCCTCAACAATCGTGTGTGCGCTCGTGCCTCAACAAACTTGGTCAGTTCTCTTTGCAGACTTTCAGTGACGATCGTCTCATACAGTCCCGACTCGAGCTCCGCCATTTCCGAAGCTTACGACTGCAACTCGTCGATATCGCCACATTGGAGCCTGACATTCGGCGTTCAGTTGGGCGGTTCCAGAGGATCACTCTAATCTCGACGGTCATCCTTTAAGTCAATAGCACAGTGCGTTAGTTTTTCTGTCGTGAAGGCGTACGTCGGGGTGACGGACATCGATTGGTATAAATACCTCTCCTCGCGCTCGTCGATTCGAGAGGCAAACTTTTGGCGACCGTACGGGTCACGTGCTTTCAAAATTCTTGTACCGGGGGAGCCATTCATTTTCAAGACAAAGGCACCCCTCAATCAAATTGTCGGAGGTGCAATATTTGAGGGCTTCGTTTCGCTCAATATATCAAGAGCTTGGGAGTTTTTCGGGGAAGGGAATGGCGTTTCTTCGTCTGATGCACTCATTGAACGAATTCGCAAAATCACAGGTGAGTCTCGCAATGAAATTGGAGATCGAGAAATCGGCTGCGTTCTACTTCGCGACCTCTTGTTTTTCTCTGACCAGGAGAGAATTCCAACACCTCCCTCATTCTCCGCGAATATCGTTCAGGGAAAATCGTTCACCTTTCCAGGAGAAGATGATGTGATCGACGCTGTTGTTCAACGAATCGTCAGTCGCGAAGATTGGTCGACAGGGTTTCGGGGCGACGTTGAAAATCTTGGACCTACTCACGGATCTCCGCGACTCGTAACACCTCGTCTTGGCCAAGGTGCCTTCAAGGCCATCGTGCAAGAGGCATATGTCCGGCGATGCGCAATCACCAACCACAAGATCCTCCCGACTCTTCAAGCAGCTCACATTCTTCCCGTTGCTCATGGCGGCCAACATCGCATCGACAACGGAATCCTCTTGCGGTCAGACGTCCACACAATGTTCGATCGCGGCTACATCGGCATTGACGAGGACTTTCGGTTGCGAGTCAGTCCAAGGTTGAGATCTGAATTTGGCAACGGCGACGAGTTCTATACAAAGGAGGGACAGGTCGTAACTTTACCCTCAGTAACGAACAATCAGCCGTCTGCTGAGTTCCTCACGTGGCACCTCGAAAAAGTCTTTCGTTGATTTAGAAAGAAACTCTAAGTAAGACGATCGGAAGACGCAGTAGATGACATCGAAGGTTCATTTCAACGATTGTGGCGCTCCTAGGGTCCAGTCGGCGTACTCAATGGTACTCGCCGTACACTTCGTACGACCAAGTTTCGTTCTGTTCGAACGGCGCTGCTGTCGTTTTAGTTGACAGGTCATCTAACATTCAGAGCACTTGCCCTGGGAGAGGATGACAACGATGGCAAATGAGACAGTAGCTTCAGTCGCAGTCCACTCCTGGATAGACCTTCACCTTGGAGGTTGGACGTTCAGCGTGGTCTACGGGTCGCTTGGAAAGGTGACTTCGTCCCATCGAACTCAGCTCCTCAAGAAAGAAGTGCCCGAACGACTATTGCCGCATACAGGATGACGATCGCGCTAAAAGCGATAGTCCAGCCCCAAAGAGCCGATCGAAGCCAGATTCTTTTGGACGCTCTCACTTTTGAATATCGCGACGTCAGTATTCCTGCGACTAGGGCAAGTGTCATAACTGCGACTGAAACCTGCCAGTTCTCGACGAGTCGAACCAGCAGCACCGACCCGTAGAAAGCCACGACCGCTGCCAGGATCGGTGGGAGCACGTAATTGCTGACGACGCGCCTAACGGAGGCCTGATGCATAGCACCCCTGTTGGCGTTGTACTTGTCGCGACCCGAAACTTGGTTCTGCACCTCCGCAATTATCCGTTGCGCGTGGTCTTCATTGATTTCTACTTTGTCGAAGGCCAGCAACCACGATCGAAGCCGAGAGCCAGGAACCACCGTTACGTCACCGTTCTCCCATGGATCCTCGCCTCCACTGTTTGAGTCCCCGGTCCACAAGACACAGGCAGCACGAACCGGAGCGCCTGCGATCACTCTTTCAAAGTGTTTTGAAACGTCCCACCGATTCTTAGATGTCTGATCGATCGCATTGTGCAGAGACGTAGTCATGAAGTCGGCTCCGCCTTCCTGATTTGGCCACGCCTCAGCACTCCACTTCGTTTCAATCACGAACACTCCGGGGGGTCCCACTACCACGTGGTCCACATCGCTACGCGGTCGTAGCTGCAGTCCGTTCGTAAGATGCCAACCCCTTCTGCGAAGTGATCGGATACTTTGGGCAGTCCAATCTTCCGCATACGCGCCCATAAGAATCGACGCTGCGCCGCTCATCAGAATGATCATCAAGATCGCCAGCCACGGGCCGGAAACCACGAAGGCACCTATCAGCAACCACTTTTCTGGTCCGTGGGCGAGCCACATGGCAGGAAGAGTCACAACGGTCGGCAGGAGAGCGACGGATAGGAAGAGGAGCCATTGACTTCTCATTTGAGTTCTACAGCGATCCCACGCTTTTCCCCGAGCGAATCGTCCGACACGGTCGGGACTGGCAAGTTTCCGCTGCCTTCGACGAGCGCTTGATTTACCGATCATGAGTACACTTTCCCATCGACCGGGATGGAATCAAGGGATTCGACTCGCGGCCAGTCGCCATCCGGCCCTCTTTAATAGGGATCTTCAATATCCACGGACCCCCACCGATCTAGGGACTCACTTTGGTAATTGAAACTTTCATCCAAATCGTCAGCAGTTCAAGGGCCTTAAATCAACTGCTTGCGGAGACAAAAATGTGTCCTGTCAGGTGGACGTCACGAGAGGGATGTTGCCACAAGTCCCAGCATGGTCCAAAACGTCTCCGCTTCCTATCATGGTGTAAGTGCGACTTCAGCGTCGCTCGAAACGATGGAGGCGCTAATTCCAGCAACCCGGAGCGCAAATTCAAAAGTTTTCCGATCGCTGGCTGCTCTGATGATCATGGGAATCATCGGTGCGACACTAGTGCCATCCGCTTCGCAAGCGGCACCACACTCTAAGGCTGACCTCGTTTTTGTAATCAACAATCACATTGCGACTGACAACACCCCTATCGACGAGGAAATTCTGTTTGCTCATGTCCCGGTCCACACAACTATCGTCGTCGAACGTCGGGCTGGCGCCTCTGGAATTGAAGTACCGATCGGCAGTTTCTCGGCGAACGGCTCCGGAATAAATTACCCGCTCCTACCTTCAATGCCAATTGGGATGTATTTCTATATGGCCGTCGCAAAACAAGACGGAAAAATCATCGCACGCTCGAACGCGTCAAAGCTGTTCGATTACGGTGATGTCTCCCTTTTGACACTTTGCAACGCCCCGAAAGTTAGAACCTCCACTGAAGTATCGTGCATCCCAGGAAAAGTGCGCGTCGGTTCAAAAATCTTTAATTATGAGATCTCGGTAAATGAGAATGCGTATCAACCACCGAAATACGGGACCATATTCGATTTTCCTCTCAGCTCATGTCGCGCGTTGACACTGACGTACGCTGCTTCGGGTCCTGAGACATCACCCAAAGAAACTGCATCCGTTCGGATTGCGCAGCCAACTTTGGAACCACAAAGAAGTTCCGCTCCGGACGCTACCCTTCGGACCGTAACTTTCAGTCTTAGTTTTATTGAAAGTGAGCCCTGGGACTTGGAAGACAACGCGACACCATCGGAGAGTGATTCCTCAAATTACGTTTACTACACCGGTTCGGCGCTTTGTTGGTCGGCAAACGGAGAGTCGGGCGGAGTTTCACCGACCCCTTGAATTCGCCGGGTTGACTTAAGCACTGATCTTTGCGACGCTGGTCACCCTCCCTTTGAGTGTGCCTGATTCCGCCCCGCTACCAGCGCAGCACTTGGAGTCGTTGTCTCCCTTTTTGAGGGAGTTACAGCGCTGGGAGCAGCCACCGCTGTGGCGGGCGAAGCAACAAAAGACATTAGCGAATGGCTATGTCCAGAGGATCCGCGGGAACGTCATGATTTTTCGCGTTGTCGAGAACCCCGTGGAAGCACGGTGACCAAAAAAGGAATGGATGATTCGGCATGGGAATTCCGGAGGTCAATTGGATAACAAAACCCAGAGCAGGTCAAACTCAACAGCCAAGTGTTGCTTCCACTGATTGAGTCCGGTCAATTCCGGGGCGGCCCGATTGGACAACGAGTGTCCACCCAGAGACAGCCGTTTTCGAGGAAGAAACTGCAATCGCAGAATTTGTTCACGAAGTATTTGACAGGAGGTTTCGTGATGTATATGTTGTAAGCGCTTACATTCGGTTGGTACAGGCGAATGTATTTCCCAGGGGGGAGGGTACGAATGGCTGATTCTCAGCCGACGATTTACGACGTGGCGAAGCGCGCTGGCGTCTCTATCGCGACAGTGAGCCGTTCGCTCAATTCCACCTCATCCGTACGTCCCGCCACGCGAGTGAAGGTCATCGCCGCAATGGAGGAACTCGCGTTCGTTCCCAATGCCGTCGCGCGACGTCTCTCGAAGGGTAAGCACTGGGTACTTGGATTGGTCTTCACGCACGCTCCACTGGATGACAGCCCGTTGGCTGTCGAAGAAGCGAGTTTGCTCTATACCGACATCGTGATACGTGGTGTCGAGTCGCGTGCCGCAACATTCGGTTACTCGCTACTGCTGCGCAGCATGGGACCATCTCAATCCGAGAGCATGACGAGCTTGATGGACCTCTCCGCTACCGTTGATGGACTCATAGTGCTCGACCGTATTCTGAGTGGCGCCGAAGCGAACATACTCGCCAAGCGCTTGCCACTCGTGTTGCTCGCAGGACGCGGCGACTCAACGTCGGCGACGACGGTGCGCGTCGATAACGCAAGCGCAATGACGAGCTTGGCCGAACACTTCGTCGAAGTTCACGGAATCAAGCGAGCAGGATTTGTGTCGGGCTTTGACGAGAGTCCCGACAGCGTGGCACGCGAAGTCGCTTTCAAAGCGGCCATGAAAAAATTGGGAAGCGTCGTTGCTGATCGCGACGTCCTCAAGGCCGACTGGACCTCAGGCGGTGGAGCAGAGGCAATGCGCCGACGTCTTGCGCTCGACGCTCCACTTCCGGAAGTCTTTGCGTGCGCCAATGACCAAATGGCCGTCGGCGTCATCTACGCGTTGAGCGACCAAGGACTCAGCGTGCCGGGTGATGTCGCAGTCACGGGATTCGACGACATCACTTTGACTCGTTACTTCAATCCCCCGCTGACCACCTTTCGCCAATCGGGCAAATTGCTCGGAGAGATCGCCGTGGATACTTTGGTTGCCTCCCTTGATGGCGCCGAGCAGTCAGCGAGTTCAGTGGTGCTCCCAGCCGAACTCGTTGTTCGCCGAAGTTGCGGTTGTATGCAGGACGGCGACTCGCTCGTGACGGCAAATCCCCTCCACGCCAGCCGCGCAGGGAGTCAGAAATGATTCAAATCGCTCGTCGACTGGGGGTCTACGTCGTGACCGCATGGGTGGCGATCACCGTGAACTTCTTATTGCCGCACTTGATGCCCGGTAATCCAATTCAGACGATGATCGGAAAACTTCAATACAACGTGACCGCCGCCGAGATCAAGTCCATTCGCTTGTCGTTTGGTGGGAGTCTGCACAACGGACTCATCCATCAATACTTTACTTATCTCGGTCAGCTTCTTCACGGGAACCTCGGCGTCTCGATAACCCTTTCCTCACCAGTGAGTACCATTCTCCGAGGTGCCGTTCCTTGGACCGTGGGCCTCATTGGCATATCCACGTTGTTGAGTTTCCTTCTGGGCACGCTCATCGGAGCTTTGCTCGGGTGGGCGCGCGGATCGCGCATGGACTCACTCATACCCGCAGCAACATTCTTCCAAGCAGTTCCCTACTTCTTTCTCGGCACGGTGATGCTCTTGATCTTCGGGAGTGACCTGCACTGGTTTCCAGAGCTCGGCGCGTACAGCCTTAGCGTCACGCCGTCATGGACGTGGGCCTTCATATCGAGCGCGATTCGCTACGGCGAACTGCCGATGATCTCCATTGTCCTGAGTTCGGTCGCGGGGTGGATGCTCGGTATGCGCAACATGATGATCACGATGGTCGGCGAAGATTTCGTTCTCATGAGCGTTGCCATGGGTCTTCCGCGCCGAAAGGTCATCATGACGGCCGCCCGCAATGCGATCTTGCCGAGTATCGCCAATCTCTCGCTCGCCATTGG
>PLRK01000028.1 GCA_003163875.1 Acidimicrobiaceae bacterium
AAGCGCTCGGCGCCGAGCGCTTCGATCTCGTGTTCACTGGAATTGGAGCACTTTGTTGGCTGCCCGATATTCGACGTTGGGCTGATGTCGTCGCAGGGCTTCTTCGACCCGGTGGTCGACTCTTCATCCGCGAGTACCATCCAATGCTCTGGGCATTGTCGGATGCTCGCCCCGATGGCCTGCTCACCCTGGAGTTTCCATATTTCGAGACCGAAGGTGTGCTCTTTAGGGAAACTCATACCTACGTGGAACATGAAGAAGCGCTGACTTCGCCGGATTTCCTGTCATTCAACCACGGTCTCGGCGAGATCGTCACGGCATTGATGTCGGCCGGACTCGAGCTCGTAGGTTTGGCGGAACATGACAGCATCCCATCGAATCCATTCGGCGAGGAGATGGAAAGTATCGGTGGCGGGGAATATCGGCTCCGCGAAAAACCTCTTCGACTCGCGGCGTCATACACGCTCCAGGCGGTCAAGCGCTAGCAACAGGCGACGTATCGAGTTGCAAGATAATCGCGAAGTGATTTCATCTCCAACAACCACCGAAGCGAACGTCGGTGATCCTTGGAGATGCTGGGAATCGAACCCAGGTCCATCAGTTCCTCAATGACTATTCTCCGAGCGCAGCCAACAGGAGGTTGTAGGGAAGGTCGCTGCTGTTGGCACCTGCGACAATCCTTAGTCAGCTGAAGTTTCCCTTCACGATCACTAACGAACCATGAAGGTAAGCCCTACATTATGACGCCCGATATCTGAACCGCAGGGCTGGGTCCAGGCGGACGTTGCTACCTAAGCAGCAAGCGCAAGCTGAGGCTTGGCGTTTATTTATTGTTTCCGGCTCTTTTACGTGGTTCCGGAGACCACGGCTCGCTTCATTCACCTCGACGACTGATGTCGAAACCAATCATCCCCTCGTAGTTACACGACTCATTTAGTCGCGACTCCATCGTACCCGACGACGGCGAAGGATGGTCAGGAGAATTTCTCGGCATTGCGCACCGCGCGAGCCATTTCACGCTCGGCGTCTCGTTTGGCGAGCGCTTGACGCCGATCCTGTTGCTTCTTTCCTCGGGCGAGGGCTAACTCGACCTTGGCCCGTCCGTCTTTGAAGTACAGCTTGAGAGGGATAATCGTCAGCGGTTGGGTTTGGGTTTGTTCGTGGAGGTTCTTGATCTCGTGACGGTGCACGAGCAATTTTCGTTTTCGGTCGGGATCGTGACTCCCGAATCCAACGGCGAAGGTCCATGGCGGGATGTGCATCTGGAAAAGCCACAATTCGCCGTCATCAATTCGCGCATACGCGTCGGCAATCTGTGCGTTCCCTTCGCGAAGTGATTTCACCTCCGATCCGGTCAGCATGATGCCGCACTCGAGACTTTCGATGATCTCGTAGTCGTAGCGGGCGCGACGATTCGTGGCGACCACTCGGTCCCCACCGGCGCTTTCGGCCTTCGCCTTCGCGCGTCGCTCCTGTATTTGCTTGGCTCGAGCCATAGCTACAGGCTAGTGAACAGCGTTGCGCGATTGACAAAGCCTAAATTGAGTGTGTGCTTTCGCTCGACACCAATCTTCGCAACGCAATGATCGCCACGTGCGTTCGAGCCTTGCCCGAAGAGGGCTGTGGACTCCTCCTCGGTACCTCTGAAGGTGATGACGCGTTCGTAGTTGACGTGGTCGCGAGTGACAATTTTGCTCACTCGGCGAAAGTGTACGAAGTTGATCCGAAGGTGATGTTGCGAACGTTTCGCCGGGCTGACGACGAGGGCCTTGAGGTCCTTGGCGTGTTTCATTCGCACACGCACTCAGAGGCGTACCCGAGTCCGACCGATATTCGCCAAGCCCCCGACCCCGCGTGGCACTACGTCCTCGTTTCGTTTCGTGAACTACCCACTGTCGTTCGAAGTTTTCACATCCAAGGTGAAACCGTGCGCGAGGAAGACGTACTGGATCGACAGATTTGAGCGGACTAGGTTCCTGCCTCAAGTTCGCGCAATGTGCCCTTTGTGCGCGGTGTCGCGGGTGGCGAGACTGACACGCGGAGGGATGGTCGCGCTAAAGTTGACACGGTTGGTCAGGTTTTAGTCATTTACTCGAAAGAGACGTCATGTCGGCATTGCTGAGAATCCCCACCGTCCTGCGGCCCTCGATGGGCGGCGCAACAACCCTCCAGGTAGAAGGCGACACGATTGGCGACGTCCTAGGACAACTCAGTCGAGAGTATCCAGCCGTCAAGACCCAGCTGCTCAACGACGACGGAAGTCTTCACCGATTCTTGAACGTCTACATCAATGACGATGACGTTCGCTACCTCGGTGGATTGGATGCGCCGGTCAAGAGCAATGACGAAATCACCCTTCTGCCCGCTGTGGCTGGCGGTGCCGCCTAGTGGCGCGTTACGCGTCCGTGCTCGAGCTCATCGGCGATACACCCATCGTTGACGTCAGCGCCCTGTCGCCGAAATCCAACGTCACGATTCTCGCGAAGTTGGAAGGCCGTAATCCCGCCGGATCGGTGAAGGATCGCGTCGCGCTGTCGCTGATAGACGCCGCCGAAGCAGATGGCGTTCTCATCCCGGGCAAGCCCGATCAAATTCTGATCGAGCCATCGTCGGGAAACACCGGCATCGCCCTTGCGATGGTGTGTCGCCTGCGCGGCTATCACCTGAAGGTGGTCTTGCCTTCGAACGTCTCGCCCGAGCGGCGCCAACTCCTGCTCGCTTGGGGCGCGGACATTATTGATTCACCCGGTAGCGAGGGGTCAAACGGCGCGGTTCGACTCGCGCAACGGCTGGCCGACGAGCATCCGGAATGGACGTTTCTCTACCAATACGCGAACCCCGCGAATCCAGCCGCGCACTACCGAACGACGGGACCCGAGATCTTGCGTGATGTTCCTGAGATCACTCACTTCGTCGCCGGACTCGGCACGTCGGGCACCTTGATGGGTGTTGGTCGTTTCCTCAAGGAATCCAAACCTGGGGTCCAGATTTGGGCCGTGGAACCACCGAGCGGGGAGATGGTCGACGGTCTTCGAAGTCTGGAAGATGGGTATATTCCTCCGATATTCATCGACAATCATGGACCTGAATTGCTGGATCGAAAAGTCGTCGTTCGACCTCGTGAGTCAATTGAATGGACGCGGAAAATGACCGAAGTCGGACTCTTCGTCGGATTGTCGTCCGGCGCCATCATGGCGGGCGCGGTCAAATGCGCCTCGCTCATCGACGAGGGCGAAAGCGCCACCATCGTGACGATCGTCTGCGATGACGGCTGGAAATATCTCTCGACTGGCGCGTGGAGTGACGACATCGACGACGTCGTCGAGCGCGCGAAGAAGATCATCTACTTCTAGTTCCTCTTCAGCATCGTTCTCAACTACCTTTGTTGGGCAAGACGAATGGCTGCGAAGGAGTCCAATGTCATCAACCCGCGCCGACGGACGCGCCACGAACGAGGTACGTCCGCTCTCATTCGAACGAGACTTCACCGAGATGGCCCTCGGTTCAGTGCTCGTGAGTTTCGGACGCACGAGGGTGCTCTGCACCGCATCAGTCGAAGAAGACGTACCACGTTGGCTGCGCGGCACGGGTAAGGGTTGGGTGACGGCGGAGTATTCAATGCTGCCGGGCTCGACTCTAGAACGTGCGAGTCGAGAAGCCGCCAAAGGAAAGCAATCAGGTCGAACTCAAGAAATTCAGCGACTCATTGGCCGCTCGCTTCGCACCGTGACCGCGTTGGAGTTGCTCCCCGATGTCCAGATCACCGTCGATTGCGACGTCCTCCAAGCCGATGGCGGGACGCGAACGGCGTCGATCTGCGGGGGCTACGTGGCACTGCACGATGCGATCTCTCGTCTCGTCCAGACCGGCACGATCAAGGAACATGCGCTGAGTGATTCGGTAGCGGCGGTGTCGGTGGGGATCATTAACGGCGTGGCGATGTTGGATCTCCCCTATGAGGAGGACTCACGAGCCGACACGGACATGAACGTGGTCATGACCGGATCGGGTCGTTTCGTGGAGGTCCAGGGTACGGCCGAACAGGTGGCCTTCAGCCGTGGTGAACTCGATGCGCTACTCGATCTCGCCGCATTGGGAATCGGCCGCATTCACAGCGCGCAGCGTGAGGTTCTCGCTATCGCGCCGACGCCGCGTCCGAGGTGACGATGTTCGTTCTCGCGACCGCGAACGCGCACAAGGCCGATGAGATGAAGGCAGTTCTGGAAGAATTTGACATCGTGGTGCTCGAGCGGCCGGCGTCGGTGCCCGACGTTGAGGAGACCGAGGACACCCTCGAGGGAAACGCACTCCTCAAGGCCCGTGCCCTGGTTGACGCCACGGGTCACCCTGCGCTCGCCGACGACACGGGACTGTTTGTCGAGCATCTCGGAGGACGACCAGGTGTGTACAGCGCGCGATACGCCGGGGAGGGGGCGAGTTACGACGACAACGTGCGAAAAGTGTTGGGCGAGCTCGACGGCGTGCCTGCGTCGCAGCGTCGGGCGAGTTTTCGAACCGTGATCTGCGCTGCCTATCCGGGGGGCGACTCATTTAGCGTTGAAGGTGTCCTGGAGGGTTCGATCGCGCTGAAACCCCAAGGAGAGAAGGGTTTTGGCTACGACCCGATCTTCGTGCCCGATCTGGACCGCGGACGTACACTCGCTGAGATGACCAGTGAGGAGAAGAATGCTGTGTCGCACCGCGCTCGAGCACTGCGTGCGCTCGCCGTGCAACTCGCCTCGAGATAAGTACGTTCACGCAATGTTCACCTTTAGGGTGGAGATGTGAAGACCCAACAGTTGGCCATGTTCCCCTTGGGCATGGTGGTTTTTCCCCACCAAGTCACTGGACTTTGTATTTTTGAATCGCGCTACAAGAAAATGCTCGACGACATCTCGTCGTCGAATCAGTTCGGCACATGCCTCATCGAACGTGGCCCGGAAGTGGGTGGCGGCGACCAGCGCACCTCGGTGGGCACCATCGTCCAGATTCTGGGCAAGCATTGCTTAAGCGACGGCAAGACCTTGATCATGGTCGAGGGGATTTCGTGTGTTGAAGTCGCCACCTGGCTCTCCGATGATCCCTACCCGAGGGCCGTGGCGAAGGAGCGATGCTGCGACGACGTCTCGGTCGATGGCACCCTGCTCAAGTCCACCGAGTCCGCGGTGCGTGCGCTTCGCACGTTGCAGAGCGAAGTCATGGCGGACCAATGTGTCAAAACGAATTGTGAGATGGACGCCGATCCTTGGGTGCGTAGTTGGCAACTGTGTTCAATGACGCCCATGTCGGTGTTAGACCAATTCAAAGTACTGAGTCTGAGTAATCCCAATGACCGACTGCGTCTGTTGGCAGAAATCTGCTGTGAACGCTACGGCGACTATCAGCGGATGTTGGCGACCGACGTCACGTCGCCGCCGTTCGTCTAACGAAGCTCGACGAGATCCACGACGAAAATCAGCGTCTCGCCGGGTGCGATAACGCCTCCGGCGCCCTGGTTGCCATACGCCAAGTGCGCAGGAATCACGAGTCGACGTCGACCACCAATTCGCATACCAACCACACCTTGGTCCCAACCCTTGATCACGTGTCCGGCACCAAGAGGGAAACTAAACGTGTCGCCACGGTTCCACGAGGCGTCGAACTCTTCGCCGCTGCTTACGCCCACGCCCACGTAGTGCACGACAGCAGTGTCGCCAGGTTTCGCCTCGGCACCTGTACCCACCGTGATCTCCTCAATGAGTAGATCATCGGGTGCGGGGCCGAGGTGAGGATCAACGAAGGGTTTCTCGCTCACGACATCAACGCCTAGTAGCGACGCTCACGCCCGCCGCCAACGACACGCACGTTGCGCGCTTCGCGTCCCTTGGGACCCGTCGCTTCTTCGAAAGTGATCTTCTGGCCTTGGCTCAGCGACTTGAAACCGTCGCCGACGATATTGGAGAAGTGAATAAAGAGGTCGTCGCCCTTGTCGTCACTCGCGAAGCCGAAGCCCTTGGAGTCATTGAAGAAACTCACGACTGCCTCGTTGTTGCGCGCTCGCGTGGAGCTCGTGCGCGCCGAAAACCGCGCGTCGTTGCCCGTTTGTCGCTCACTGGCACCTCGTTCATTGCGAGCTGTCCGCTCGGTGCGAGGACGCTCTCTCACGCCTTGCTCGGAACGAGGGCGCTCGACAAACCCTCTTTCGTTTGCTCCACGCTCGACGCGAGGTCGCTCAGTGAAACTGCGCTCACTGCGTGGACTTCGCAACGTGCGTGCTCCACGCTCGCTGCCGTCGCGCTCCGCACGGGCGGGTCGGGCCACACGCTCGGAGAATGGTCGCTCTCGTCGTTCGAAGGAACGCGGAGCGCGTTCGACGTGCGTCGAGCGCTCGGGTCGAGCTTTCGCACCCCGGTCGTCAAGTCGCTCAGCGGCGACCGCGTCGTCGACCGCGCCGAGTCGAATGGCGACGGCATCTTCACGAGTGTCGATGACTGAGGCGAGTCCGAGAGCCTTTTGCAAGCGCTTCACTTGGCCAATGACGTCTTCTCCCACCAACGAGATCACGGCGCCCGTTGCGCCCGCACGACCAGTGCGGCCCGAACGGTGCAAGTAGTCCGTCGCCTGCGCGGGTGGGTCATAGTGAACGACGACGGGCATGAGGTCGATGTGAATACCTCGTGCGGCGACGTCCGTGGCGACGAGAACGCGAATCTGACCGCTCTTGACGCTTCGTAGTGCGCGCTCACGCTGCGCCTGGGTGCGGTCGCCGTGCAATGGAACCGCCGACACGCCACGCTCTTCGAGTTGGCGCGCGAGACGGTCGGCTCCGTGTTTAGTTCGAGTGAAGAAAATTGCGCGGTCGTATTGCTCGACAATGTCGGCCGCAAACTGAGGACGCTGGTCGCGAGGTACGCGCCAGAAGTAGTGGTCAACGTCGCTTGGCGCTTCTTCTCCTACGACGTCGTGAATCGCAGCGTCGTTGGTGAATTCACGTACGAGAGATTTCACGTCGGGACCCATGGTCGCCGAAAAGAGCATCACGTGGCGATCCTTGGGTGTCGCGCCTACGATGCGGCGCACGCAGGGAAGAAATCCCATGTCCGCCATTCGGTCAGCTTCATCGACGACAACCGTCGTGACCGAGGAGAGGTCGAGTGCACCTTGTTCGAGCATGTCTTCGAGACGACCCGGGCACGCCACGACCACATCAACTCCAAAGTTCAGGGCTTTTCGTGCCACGTTGTACGAGGTGCCACCGTAGATGCAGATGACGCGCCGTCCACGGTCGTCAGTGAGGTTGGCGAGTTCTTTTTGCACTTGGGCGGCGAGCTCGCGCGTGGGCACGAGGACGAGACCTAGCGGTTTACGGGGACGGGCTTTTCCGAGGCGGGCCATGAGGGGAAGACCAAATGCCAGGGTCTTACCCGAGCCGGTGGCGGCCTTTCCTACGACGTCTCGCCCCGCGAGGGCGTCGGGAAGTGCCGCCTCTTGGATGGGGAAGGCTTCGTTGATCCCACGGGCGCGTAAGCGCTCCACAAGGTTCGATGGCACGCCGAGGTCGGCAAAGGACATAGACATATGACTCCTACAAGTTGAGATGAGCCCAACTCGATATGTCACAGTCGAATCGGTCTCCACCGCGAAGTGCGGCCAAACGATGTTTCCACCTTAGCAGGTGTCCAATGTTCAACAATCGCTACGTGCGGGCGGAGGGACTCGAACCCACACTCCGAAGAACTGGTACCTAAAACCAGCGCGTCTGCCAATTCCGCCACGCCCGCGAGACTCTCCACTCTAGGTCCTGTGCCGAGGTGTTCCGAGGACAGCCATTAGATTGGACGCATGATTAGTTCATCAATGGCAGACAGTTTCGGCGCAAACGACCTCAATCAACGACTTCTTCGAGAGCGCATTGTGTTTCTCGGTTCCCAAGTCGATCAGAACACGGCCAATCGAATCTGTGCCGAACTTCTTCTTCTCGAAGCCGAAGACCGCGACAAGGACATCAGTCTCTACATCAATTCGCCAGGAGGTTCAGTCACCGACGGTCTCGCCATTTATGACACCATGCAGTACGTCAACTGCGACATTCGAACGATATGCGTCGGTATGGCAGCGTCGATGGGTCAATTCTTGCTGTGCGCGGGTTCAAACGGTAAACGATTCTCATTGCCGCACAGCCGCATCTTGATGCACCAACCCTCGATGGGTGGCATGCAAGGCCAAGCATCCGACATCGCCATTCAGGCAGAGCAAATTGTCTATATGAAGACCCAACTCGCGGAGCGAATCGCCTATCACACGGGTCAGACCGTGGAGAAAATTGAAGCGGACTCGGACCGCGATCGTTGGTTCACCGCCCAAGAGGCACTCGAATACGGATTCATTGACGCAGTGATTGATCGTTCGGCGCTCCGTCAAGGGGTGTAGTGAGCGACGCCACGTCGGCGAGGATTACACGAAAGTCCCTCGACGACGCACCTGTTCGCGTGGTCAGCGCGCGCGCGAATCTACGCACGCGACTTCGTAATCTCTGGTCGCGCCGAGAGCTACTCACGAGTCTCATTTTTTCGGACATCCGCATCAAGTACAAGAATTCGGCGCTCGGCATTTTCTGGTCGATGCTGTCACCCGCATTGACACTCGGGATTTACGATTTGATCTTTTCGGTCATCATAAAGAATGGCTATCCAAACTTTGCCCTCTATCTGTTCTCGGGTCTGATCGTCTGGAACATGTTCATGACGGCGGTCAACATGGCAACGGGAGTCATCGTCGACCGCGCAGGGCTCGTGAAGAAAGTGTCCTTTCCACGCGAAATCCTCGCGCTCGCGAACGTGGGTGCTTCGGTCATTTATTTCGTCATTCAACTCGGGGTCCTTTGTATCTTTCTGCTCGCGCTTGGTCACGCGCCCGCGTGGGGATTCTTATGGCTCTTGCCGATTTCATTTCTTGCGCTCTATCTTTTGACGGCGTCAGTCGCCATCGTGATGTCCGCCGTTACGGTGTACCTCCGCGACATGAAGCACCTCATGGAGGTCTTGTTGCAGTTGTGGTTCTGGTTGTCGCCAGTCGTCTATTCGTACCAGCACACCATCTCAGCGCGCCTGCATGATCATGGTTTGACGTGGGTGTATTTCCTCAATCCGATCACGCCAATCATGATGACCTTCCAGCGGATCTTCTATGTCAAGACCACAGTGCTTTCAACGGTGCCACCCCACCTGGTGCTTCACATTCTGCCCGATTGGTCGGCGTCATCGTACTTGTCGATGAATCTCACGTTGCTTGGGATCATGGTGCTGCTTTTTCTTTCGTCGCTGATGATTTTTGGACGCCTCGAAGGAAACTTTGAGTCGGAGCTGTAATGACGATTGTGATCGACGTCGAGGAAGTTTCGAAGCAGTTCAAAATTCACCACGAACGCAGTCAATCCTTAAAGGAGCGGCTCCTTCATCCGAAGTCTGGATCAACTGAGGTGTTCGACGCGCTGCAGGACATCAGTTTTCGCGTTTCGACCAACGAGACCGTTGGCATCCTCGGCCATAATGGTTCAGGAAAGTCAACCCTCCTGAAGTGCATTTGTGGCGTCTTGCAACCGACGTCAGGCGAGATTCGACTTCGAGGAAATCTCGCCGCGCTCTTGGAACTTGGAGCCGGGTTCCAAACCGAACTTTCGGGGCGCGACAACGTCTACTTGTACGGCGCCATGCTCGGGCTCTCGAAACGACACGTCGATGCCATCTTCGACGACATCGTCGCCTTCAGTGAGATTGAACACTTCATCGACACGCAAGTGAAGTTCTATTCAAGTGGCATGTACGTGCGACTCGCTTTCGCGGTTGCGGTGAACGTCGATCCCGACATTTTGGTCGTCGACGAAGTTCTTGCCGTCGGAGACGAGCGATTCCAGGCGAAATGCGTCGACAAAATTCGCACGTTTCAAGAGGAAGGCCGCTCGATCCTCCTGGTCACCCACCAGGCCGACCAGGTCCGTGCACTGTGTGACCGGGCGATCGTGCTTGACGGTGGTCTGATGATCGCGAACGGTCCGGTGCAGGATTCGCTGCGAATCTTTCGAGAGCACCTCCTCGAAGACGCGGTGTTTCACGACCGAATCGGACACCAGGCCGACGTCGCCATTGACTCGATCACGACGCCGTCGGGATCCTTTGACGTGCGCAGCGGCGCCGGGATTCACTTTGACGTGAACGTCTCGTCCCAGAGCGCCTATAGCGGAAATTTCATGATGGAGATCTTTACCCGTGGTGGGCTCTTAGTGAGTCGCAGTGACGCGCACGCGTCGCCCGTCAACCTCAAGCCGGGGCTGAATCGGATCGGTATCGACCTTCCCCAGATTCCGTTGCTCGACGGCGTCTACGACCTCAACGTGGGCGTCGTGGACCATCACGGGACGGTCATCGCCTGGAAAGAGCAGGCGGCGTCAATCCAGGTCACCTACAACGGGCGCGAAGGCGGCATCGTCGAACTTGGCGCATCGATCCGCCAGCTATAGCTACTGGTGCGCGTCCTTGAGTCGCGGATACTTACGCAGGGCCCCCACGACACCGAGCCTTCCCACGTCGAAGGGGTGCGTCGCGCCGCCAAGAAGTCGCCGGTCACCTCGCGAATTACCGTAGGCGTAGATCACGGGTTCTCCCGAGTAGTCCTGTTCGCTGATCCACTCGCTGAGACGTCGCATCTTTTCGGTGCCGCGACAGTTTTGCCCTAAGTAACTTCCGGTGAGTTTTCCGCGCGCGTCAACCGCAAGGCGCGTGCCAATCGCCCCTTTCGCTCCGAGCGCTTCAGCGACGACCTCCACGTACATCTGTGGTGACGCTGAGACGATCACCACGTCGTGTCCTTGTTCGAGGTGCCACGCGAGGCGATTGAGCACGACGATTCGTCCGGCGCGCTCTAAGTGCGAGAGAGCGAACGTTCGTGATTCGTCACGAACCTCGTCAGCGTCGCGGCCCGTGAGTAGCGCTTGGAAGAGTCGCTCCTTCGCTCGGTCCGCCCACGTGCCACTTCGTAGCGCCCCGATGCCGAGAGCGACGCTCAAAGGGATGGCTGCGCCAAGCACGGCACGCGTGCCCGCGATATAGCGCAGCCAACGCCACACACTGCCGCCTTCGGTGATGGAACCATCGAGGTCAAATGCGGCAACGACGCGATCAGACGTGTCCATTGCTCCAGTCTCACAGGCAATGCGTCAAGGGGAAACCTAATTCCTACAAATCCAATCGAGATTTGTAGGAATCGAAACTTTTGTGGCTAAAGTGGTGGGGTTCAGTCAAGGGACTGACATTCGCACGCTGAAGGAGCAAACTCATGGCGATTCGCCTTGGAGACGTGGCCCCGGACTTTACCGCCGAGACCACCGAAGGAACAATTAACTTTCACGAATGGCTGGGTGACAGCTGGGGCATCCTTTTTTCACATCCCAAGGACTTCACCCCAGTGTGCACCACCGAGCTCGGTGGTTTCGCTGCGCGTAAGGCCGACTTTGACAAGCGCAATACCAAGATCATCGGCGTCTCGGTCGATGACGTGGCGTCGCACGAGAAGTGGAAGGCCGACATCAAAGAGACCCAAGGGACCGCACTGAACTTCCCGCTCATTGGTGACGAGAACCACAAGGTTGCTGACCTCTATGACATGATCCACCCCAACGCGAACGATACGTTGACGGTTCGCAGCGTCTTTATCATTGGCCCGGACAAGAAGGTGAAACTCACCTTGACCTACCCGGCATCGACGGGTCGCAATATTGACGAGATCGTCCGTGTGCTGGATTCACTGCAATTGACTGCTGGCTATTCCGTCGCGACGCCAGTTAACTGGGTTGACGGTGGCGACGTCATTATCGTGAATTCGATCACGGACGAAGAAGCAAAGACCAAGTTCCCCAAGGGCTTTAAGAAACTGAAGGACTACTTGCGCGTCACGCCGCAACCTAACAAGTAACAACGACATACAACTCACGAAGCGGCCACTTTCGGGTGGCCGCTTCGTTTTTGCCTTAAGGTGACGCCCAACGATAAGGAGTCCCATGTCAACGACGTTTACTTTCGCTGATCAAACGGTGCAGCGACTTGGTTTCGGGGCGATGCGCATCACGGGTCCGGGCGTATGGGGTTATCCCAAAGATCGAGGACAAGCTCTCGCCGTGCTTCGACGTTGCGTTGACTTGGGCGTCGACTTCATCGACACTGCGGACTCGTACGGTCCGTACGTCTCCGAAGAGTTGATTTTCGAGGCGCTGCATCCCTACAAGCACGTGACCATCGCGACAAAAGCGGGACTACTACGCATGGGTCCCGACGTATGGGCGCCCTGTGGTCGTCCGGAGTACCTGCGCCAAGAATGTGAGATGTCGCTTCGCCGTCTTGGACAGGAGGCCCTCGATCTTTTCCAATTGCACCGAGTAGATCCGAGCGTTGATGCCGACGAACAGTTCGGACTCTTGAAACTCTTGCTCAATGAAGGAAAAGTGAAAGCCGTTGGATTGTCAGAAGTAACCGTTGAGCAGGTAAAGGCGGCACGGAAAATCGTCGAGATTTCAACGGTCCAGAATCTCTATAACGTCGCGAATCGCCAGAGCGAGGGCGTTGTCGAGTATTGCCACCACGAAGGTATTGGTTTCATCCCATGGTTTCCAGTGGCGAGGGGCGAGTTGGCCCGCAGCGGCGGCCCGCTGGACGAGCTCGCCGGGCAACAAGGCGTGAGCGTTGCGCAGTTATCGCTCGCGTGGCTCCTTCATCGTTCACCGGTGATCATGCCAATTCCGGGTACATCAAGCGTGGCGCACCTCGAAGAGAACTGCGCCGCACGAGACGTCGTCCTTGACAACGCCACGTTCGAAGCAATCAGCGCCCTCGTTTAGGACCTGAGCATTTGCTCCTGGAGTGAATCGCGAAGTTCGCGTTTGAGGACCTTACCCTGAGGGTTACGTGGCAGCGCCAGCGTTCGAAAGAAGATTCGGGTAGGCACTTCAAACTGCGCGAGGCGTTGACCGACGTGGCGCATGATCTCGTCAGCGTCGACCACGCGTCCCGGTCGTAACACGATCACCGCCGCGACTTCCTCACCAAGCGTAGGGTGCGCNNCGATCGACAATATAGATGAAGCCGTCTTCGTCGATGCGCGCGACGTCGCCGGTATGCAGCCAACCATTGGTGAAGGATTTCGAGGTGGCTTCGGGCTTGTGCCAGTAACCACGAACGACATTGGGTCCCTTGATCCATAATTCGCCCACGACATCGGGACCCTTAGGAAGGTCGTCGCTCGGTTCGAGACCCTCGTAGTCTTCGGGCACGATCGCGACGTCGCACACGGGCACCGCGGTGCCGCAACTCTTTGGGCGCTCGACGTAGTCCGGCCCGATGTTCATGCACACCGCAGCGGATGTTTCGGTGAGCCCGTAGCCGTTACCAGGTTGACCAACGGGGAAGGCGGCTTGAATGCGTCGAACGAGTTCGGGCGGGGCGGGAGCGCCGCCGTAGGAAACGGAGCGAACACTCGACGTGTCGAACTTTTTGAAGTCGGGGTGATCGAGGATTTGCATCGCGATCGTGGGTACGCCGCCGATATTCGTGAGACGCTCACTTTCCACCAACGCCAGAGCCTTGCCGGCATCAAAGTGATGCATCATCACTAACTTTCCGCCCGAAGCGGTGTTGGTGATCATCGTCGCGAGGCATCCGGTGGCGTGAAAGAGCGGCACATTGAGCAGACTCGCATTTGGAATACTCTTGCCGTTTTCGTCGAGATTCCCGGTGCCAAAGCGTAAAGTGGCGCGCTGTCCGATGAAGAAGAGGCTCATGAGATTGGTGACCGCGTTTCGATGGGTTCCCACTGCCCCTTTGGGCTTTCCGGTCGTTCCAGAGGTGTAGAACATCGTGGCGTCGTCCTCGGGGAGGATCTCAATGTCGGGCAGCGCAGCTTTCGGATCGACGGTGCCAAGGAACTGCTCGTAGCCAACGAGTTGGATCCGCGAATGTTTCTTGTCGACGTGGGCTGGGCGCTTTGGTTCGTCACTGATAACAATGATCGTCTCAAGTTCAGGCAAGTGATCGAGCTGCTTGTACAGCCGATCGAGTCGCTCTTCATCGACGAAGAGCACCGTCGCGCCTGAGTCGGTGAGTCCGTACGCGAGTTCCTCGCTCGTCCACCATGCGTTGAGAGGCACGACAACGGCTCCCGTTACCATGGCGCCCCAGAAGGCACAAATCCACTGGGGAAGGTTTCGCGACGCGATCGCCACACGATCGCCTTTGCCTACGCCGAGGGCGAGAAGTCGCTTGGCGATGGTAGCGGCGATCCGGTAATGCTGCTCGAAGGTGATGCGTTGATCTTCGTAGACGAGGAAGTCACGCTCACTGTGAGCGAGCGAGAGGTCGAGGATTTGGCGCAGATTGGCGGGGGCGTGCTTCCAAACCCGCAACTCGACGCCGTTGATCGTTGCCAGTTCGGTCTCGAACATTTGACCCGGAGCCGTCATCTGCGCAGTAGCGTCGCCGATCGAAAGTGGTGTTTCAGCCATGATGAGCGACGTTACCCGCTGGTGACGCTAGGGGAAAAAAGCGTTTGGCGATAGTGGGCTAATTCCGCAATAGATTCACGAATATCGTCGAGGGCGCGATGGTTGCTCGACTTCTCGTGCAGCGAGGTGAGTACTTCGGGATGCCAGCGGCGTGCCAATTCCTTAACGGTCGAGACGTCAACATTGCGGTAGTGGAAGAACGCTTCCAGCTCTGGCATGTACTCCTGGAGAAAGCGACGGTCGGTGCCAATTGAGTTACCACAGAGTGGGACGGTTCGCTGCTCGCTGATGTGAGATTGGAGAAACGCGAGGGTTTGCGCTTCGGCGTCGGCGCCCGAGATGCTCGACACTTTTACCGCGTCGAGCAAGCCAGACTTCGTGTGCATCTCGGTGACGAAGTCATCCATTTGATCCAACTGTTCGGTGGTGGCGTGGATAACGAGATCGGGTCCTTCAGCAACGAGGTTGAGATCATCGTCGGTGAGCAACGTGGCGATTTCAATGATGACGTGACGATGCGGTTCGAGTCCAGTCATCTCTAAATCCATCCACGCGAGCACGTTGCGACACTAGTCAATCCCGGTCGTGGGGAGGAAGTGCCGAGGTAGCCTTCGCCCTATGGAAATTCTTGCTCGGTTCCTTCACCCTGATGCGGTGCTACCGAGGTACGCGACTGATGGTGACGTTGGGTGCGACTTAGTAGCAGTCGAATCGTGCACGTTGGCGCCACGAGGAGGTCGCGCGTTGGTGAGCACAGGCATCTGCGTCGCCATCCCTTCGGGCCACGGAGGCTTCGTGTTACCTCGAAGCGGACTTGCGTCAAAGCATGGTGTCACGTGCGCCAACGCACCTGGACTGATCGATCCGGGGTATCGCGGTGAGGTGAAAGTTGCCCTCATCAATCTTGACCCGGAGAATGAATACCTGGTCCATAAAGGTGACCGCGTCGCGCAACTTGTCGTGCTGCCGGTCGATGAACTGCATTTCGTCATCGTTGACGACCTGCCAGCGGCGTCACGTGGCGACGGAGGGTTTGGAAGTACGGGGCGATGAATCAGTATCTCGATCCCCTCGACAGCGCGTTCATCTTGTTGGAGACGCCTGGCACCGCAATGAATATTGGTGCCGTGATTGAACTCGATTTTGGGGACGTCGCTGATCCCAAGGAGCGTTTTGATCTCATTTCGTCCAACGTTGCCGCTCGGATTCATGAGATCCCGGTGTTGACCAAACGAATAGTTCGCGCTCCCTTCGACATGACGTGGCCAATTCTCGTGCCTGCTAAGAACTTCGACTTCTCCAAACACGTCATTCGAGTCGCACTACCTGCGCCTGGGACGAGCGAACAATTCGATCAGTTGATCTCTCAGTTCCTCTCCCAACAGCTTCCCTCAAAGAGACCACTCTGGCAATTGTTGGTGATCGAAGGTCTCCAAGACGGCCGCGCCGCACTCGCTCTGAAAGTGCATCATGCGTTGGCGGACGGGGTTTCGGGTGCCGAAACGTTCGCGAGCCTCTTTGACATCTCGCCGGACGTTCGAGCTCCGGCACCGCGATCCGACGAAACAAACGAGGGGCCCTTCATCGGAAGTTCCCTGGGGATCATGCGCGCGGCGTTCGCACAAGTTCGCGAGCGACCGATGCTTCCGCTCGAGAACGTGCGCTCGTGGGCGACGAGACTTTACGAAATCGGACGCGCCCTTTTGCGAGTGATCGTGATTCGCCGAAAGAGGAACATGACGCCCGACCAGCCCACGATCTTTCAAGCAAAGCGTTGTTCGCTCAACGCCTCGCCGGGCGTGGAGAAGGAATATCACCGGCTTCGCGTGTCCCTCGCTGATGCGAAGAAGACGGCGAAGGCGAACGGTGCGTCGGTGACCGATTTTGTGATGACGACGACCTCAGGTGCACTCCGAAGGCTTTTCGACGACCGAGGTGAAGTTCCGAAGAAGGACATCATTGCGTTCGTGCCGATTAATGTCCGCGGTGAAGGTTCCGCGGCGGAACTTGGCAATCAGATCTCGGGGATGCTGGTTCCCTTGCACATTGACATCATCGATCCGCTCGAGAGAATGCGCGCCATTGCTGCGGATTCGGCAAAGACCGTTGGAGTCCAGCGCGTGAAACGCGCGAAGATTTTCCAAGATGTTCCTCGGGTGTTAGGCCCCACGGCAATCTCGCTTGGGGGCAAAGTGATTTCCGCGTTCAATCTCTTCGATCACATCCCGCCGATGGCGAACCTGATGGTGTCCTCGGTACCGGGACCTCCCATCCCATTGTGGTTGAGCGGACATCGAGTGGCATCGGCAGCACCGGTGGGCCCCCTCTTTGGCACGTTCTCGCTCAATATCACGGTATTGGGATTTGAAGAGCATCTCGAATTTGGACTCCTTGGTTGTGCCGAGACGATGCCAGATTTGGCATCACTTCGTGACTACCTCTTGGAGGAAGCGGCCACACTGATTGCGAGCTCCAAAGACTGAAGGGGTTTCGACCAAACAATGAAAGTCCGCTATTATTGATTTCAACGCGGACGTAGCTCAGTTGGTAGAGCGCGACCTTGCCAAGGTCGAGGTCGCCGGTTCGAGCCCGGTCGTCCGCTCCAAAAGTATGGCGCTCGCCGTGTCGTTTCTGAAAGCCGACGTTAGGAACGAATTCGCGACGCTGGTTGGTATCTGGTGCCGGCGGTCTCGTCAACGCGAGCGAGAAGTTTGACGCAAGGTGGCTCGAAGCGTTCCGCAAAGGCGATGGACGTCTCGTAGCCGAGCACTTTCCACGGCAACGCGCTAAGGCGGTTGGTTTCATCCTCGATGTGCTGGCGAAGGTCTAAACCGGGGGCCAACACGACGCGATCGTGTGCGAGTCCCTTGAACTCGAGCTGGCGCCACGCCGCGTCGATCGAGGCAGATGAATTTCCTCTTGAGAGTGAGAGCCAATCGGCGTCGTACCCGAGCCACGCGTTGTGCAGGATCGACGCTTCGCCACCACTCAGACCATGCGTCGCCACAAGTGCCCAGTGGGTGTCACCTCGCCACTCACGAAGGAAATTTACCGCGTGCCACGCGCGCAAGACGTCGTCATCGGGCAGAGATAAATCGAGGTGGCTTGCGGCAAATGGACGACCCGCCAGGGGAAGCTGCGCGACGACATCCCAGAGTTGCGGTCCAAAATCGTGCAAAGCGCTGAGCATTTCGGGCGCGTAGGCAGCGAGACCTTCGAGTACCGCGTCATTTCGGTCTCTCCAGATGGCAAGAAACTCGTCCTTCGAGGTTACGAGTTCAAAGACGTAGCGAATTGCTTCCTCAGAGATTGATCCCAGGGCCGCGATCAATGCGCTCGGTCCCGCGCCCGCAAATGGAGCCCCCCGCGCGGCGATGTAACCAAGTCCGCCGGGGAGATCACGCTCGCCATAGCGTCGGACCGCTTGCGGATCCCAGAAGATCCATCCAATGGTCGTTTGGACACTGCGGGCGTTGCGTTGACTTACAAGCGTCCACTCGCTCTCAGTTCTGACCGTCACGTTGCAAAGTTATCCCCGGGCAAGGCGAGTGTCGCTCGATCGAGATTCGGCACGTATCGCAGACAGTGAATAGTCTTTGAGCAAAGGGGGAATAGACGTGGTGCATCCTGCTCTCGAACCGTACGTGCGCGCCGTGCGAGAAATTCCGCCGCCCCATCCTTCGACGCAGGACGTGAGTGAGCGGCGCGCGGCGTACGGCGAACTCGCCGATGCCTTGCAAGGCGAACTCGATGACATGCAGGAGATTTCTGACCTCGAGGTGCGTTTTGACGATCGCAAACTTCGCACGCGACTGTACGTGCCACTGGGTGACGAGGAAACGGCGCTGGTCTTATATTTTCACGGTGGCTCCTTTGTACTGGGTGATCTTGATACGCATGATTGGCTCTGCCGGCGCCTTGCGACCGACACGAAGATGCGCATACTTGCCGTTGAGTACCGCTTAGCCCCGGAGCATCTTTTCCCCTCGAGCATCGATGATGCCGTATCGATGCTGCGCTACGTTTCGATTCACATGAGTGATTTCGCTCCCGACGGCGCCGAACTGCTCGTGATGGGCGATTCCGCGGGTGCCACGCTCGCCGCGGTAGCGTCGGCCCTGACCAGAAGCGAGGAACTTGGCGTCGCCGCGCAGGTGCTGATTTATCCCACGATGGGCCCCGAATTGGTGACCGACTCGGCCCATCGTTATGGCGTTGGCTACATGCTCGATCTCGAGCATTTGCGGTACGACTATAAGCAGTATCTCGGTGCCACCATTGACCATACGGATCCGCGCGTCACACCACTCATGTTCCAAGACTTGCGTGGTGCTCCTCCGGCGATCGTGCTCGTCGCCGAATGTGACCCACTACGCGATGAGGGACTCGCGTACGCCGGACTGCTCGAGCATTTTGGTGTTCGAGTCGAGATTCTCGAAGCGGAGGGCATGATTCATGGTTTCCTTCGGCTCGGTGGCTTGGTCCCAGAGACTTTGCGAATCGTCGATGATCTCGCTGAACACATGCACCATTTTGTGGAGCATGCTTCGGCGTGAACGTACTGTTCATCACCCTCGATCAGTTTCGCGGTGACTCGTACGGCGCCGCCGGTCACGCGCTCGTAACAACGCCGACGCTCGACCGAATTGCCTCGGAGGGTGTGCGTCTCGAGCGACACTTCTCGCAAGCCGCTCCGTGTGCACCGGGGAGAGCAGCTCTCTACACCGGCACGTATCAGATGAACAATCGCGTCGTCGCGAATGGAACCCCCCTGGACGCTGAGTTCTCCAACGTTGCCAAAGTGGCTCGTGAGGCGGGCTATGACCCGACGCTGTTTGGCTACACCGATCAAGGCCTGGACCCACGACGCGCTACGGGTTTCGATGATCCACGGCTCGACAACTACGACGGTATCTTGCCGGGTTTTTCAGTTGGTCTCTATTTGCCAGAGAGTCAGGCGGGATGGATTCAGTACCTTCGTCAAAAGGGTTATGAGGTTGAAAACGGCTGGGCCCCCGCATTGCGCGGTGAACCATTGCGGCCAGCCGAAGACTCACTGAGCGGCTTTCTCACGACTCGATTCGTACAATGGCTCTCGGATCAAGAAAGTGGATGGTTCGCGCACCTCAGCTACTTGCGTCCCCACCCGCCCTACGCCGCGGCGGGTCGCTTTGCCTCGAAGTACGACCCTGCCGATGTCGAGATGCCAGTCGCAGCCGTGGAGAGAGAACGACGTCACCCGATACATGACATCGCCATGTCGGTATCCGCGAGTGCTGCACCCACCGACGAGGGGGAAATGCGAAAGCTACGCGCCCAGTATTACGGCATGATTTCAGAGATTGACTTTCAACTGGGCCGTGTCGTCGACGCGATCGACGCGCGCGGGGAGTGGGACGACACGTTGGTAATCATTACGTCGGACCACGGCGAACAGCTTGGCGACCACGGACTGATCGAAAAACTTGGCTTCTTTCCACAGAGTTATCACGTGCTCGGTCTATGGCGCGATCCGCGTTTGACGAATAGGGGTGGGAGCGTGGACGCATTCACGGAAAACGTGGATTTGCTGCCAACGCTGTGTGAATCAATTGGCGTTGCCGTGCCTGCTCAATGCGACGGAGTGTCCTTGTCGGCCCTTCTTCGAGGAGACCACGTGCCGTGGCGCACGAATGCGCACTATGAGTGGGATTACCGTACCTACTGGATTAATGACGCAACGCCACATGACACGGTCGACCGCAACCTTTCACGTCAAAACCTCGCCGTTTCGGTGGGCGATGACACTGCGTACGTTCAATTTGGCGACGGCTCATTTAAATGTTTTGATCTTGCCCTCGACCCAACATGGCGCAGCGAGTGCCGTGATCCCTCGCGCGTACTCGAGGCTGCGCAGGAGCAGTTGGTGTGGCGTCAAGAATTTCTGCGCAGAGAGTACACGGACATGTTGCTTCGACCCAATCGGCCAGGACGTTGGCCCGCCGAGTTTCTACTTGTTTGAGTACGCGACACCGCGTTCGACACCTCGAATGAATTCGAGGAATGTTTCATCACGATTTGTCGCGAAATTGATGTCAAGCATTTCGAGTGAGACGAAGCCATGACACGTCGACCACAACATCTGAGCTGCATCAACAGCGTTGTAGTCGCTGAAGATGCCAACAGTCTGTGCCGACTTGACGAGTCGCTCGAGCGTTTGGAACGTCGCCAGCGCCACCGTCACTGCGTAGGGCGAGGGTGTGAAGCCAATGAAGCGATGCATGAACATCACCGTGTAGTGCGATCGATGCGTGAGGGCGAATTTGCGGTAGGCCTGCGCAGTATCAAAAAACTTGTTGTTGGGATTGATCGACGTGACTTCGAGGTCGCGGCGAAGCAACGTGAAGCCTTCAATCCAAATCGCCTCGAGCAGCCCGTCTTTACCTGCGAAATGGTTATAGATAGCCATAGGCGCGACCTTGGCACGCCGAGCGATGGCGCGAATCGTGAAGCCCTCGGGTCCCGACTCGCCCAAGATCTCGAGCGCCGCCGCCATCAGTTCGGGCTCGATCAACTGGGATGGGGTGCGCTGCGCACGAGTTGCCATTTGACCGAGTATAGAACATCGTTCTATACTAATGGAACGTTGTTCTAGAGGGGGATTGCATGACGGATGCCGATCACGATCGACGTTGGTTGATTCTGGGTGTGTTGTGCGTGGCGGTGCTGCTCGTCGCCGTCGACAACACGATTGTCAACGTCGCCCTACCAACGCTCTCGAGACAATTACACGCGACCAACTCGGACTTGCAGTGGATTGTTGATGGTTATTCGCTACCGTTTGCGAGCCTCTTGCTTGCGGGCGGTGGATTATCGGATCGATTCGGGCGCAAGCGCGTTATGCAGATCGCGCTGCTCTTCTTTGGAATATTTTCTTTTCTCGCGGCTCGCTCGAACAACATTTCCTCCTTGTTGACCGCGCGTGCGCTCATGGGTGCCGCCGCCGCCTTCATCTTTCCCGCCACACTGTCGCTCTTAACGACGGCCTTTCGCAATACGACGGAGCGCGCCAAGGCGTTCGGTATCTGGGGCGCGACGGTGGGTGTCGCGATCGCCATCGGACCAATTATCGGCGGTGAACTCATCACGCACTTCTGGTACGGATCAATCTTCCTGGTGAATCTTCCAATCGTCGTTATCGCCCTGATCGCAACTCAACTGGTCGTGCCCGAATCGAGGAGTCCAAAGATTCGTCGATTTGATGTGCTCGGCCTCGCCCTAGGAACCGGATGCGTGACCGCACTCGTGCTCGCGATCATCCAAGGTCCGGATTGGAGCTGGACCAGTTCATCGACACTCGTGCTGTTTGGCGCTTCAGCTTTCCTCCTAGTGATGTTCGTACGATACGAACTACGTCGAGAGGGCCCACTCTTGGATGTACGGGTTTTTCGTAATCGATCGTTCTCGGCGGGCGCGGCTTCGATCGCGACAAGCTTTTTTTGCCTCTTCGGATTCATTTTTCTCGTGACGCAATATTTTCAATTGATCCACGGCTACTCGGCGTTGTCGGCGGGTGTACACACGTTGCCGTTCGCGATCGTCACCATGATCTTCACTCCGCTGGGCGCCGTTGCTGCCCTGCGAGTCGGCGCTCGCTTCGTCGTGAGCGTTGGATTTATCATCATGGCGGCGGCGCTGCTCTGGATGACCTCCATTGGACCTCACGCTGCGTACTTCGGGCCCGTCATCGAAGCCATGGTCCTGCTCGCCCTGGGATTCTCCCTCATTGGAGCGCCGTCGACGGCGGCGATCATGGGATCACTGCACCCCGAGCAACTCGGGGCGGGGGCCGCCGTGAATGAAACCACTCGTGAGATGGGTGGCACGCTCGGTGTCGCCGTGGTGGGCTCAGTGTTCTCGTCGGTTTTTGCCCCACAAATTCGTCACGCATTGCTCCACCTAGGGCTGAGCAGTGCACAGCTCAAAGTCGCCGAAGGTTCAATGCAGGCGTCACGAATGGTCCTTGCGCACGTGCCGTCTGCCTCACCCATCCACGCCAGCTTGGTCAACGGTGTCACCACCGCCTTCATGGACGGATTTCATCGAGGTTGCTTCGTCGCGGGCATGGTGGCGCTGGTCGTTGGTGTGCTGGTCTTTAGCTCGCTACCTCGTCACGTGCTTCGTCCGGACGAAATGGTGCACGCCTAGAGCAATTCATGCAGGCGTTACCTAGTTGACTCGGAGGCGCCATTATTTCTGGTATCAATAGAAGCCAGACGCCAGTCGTGGCGGGATTTGAAAAAGGAGTCTCCATGTTGCGAATCAGCCAGGTGCGACAAGCACTGGTACTCACCGGGGTCACGTCCCTCCTCCTCGCGTCAACGCTGATCGCCGGATCGGCAGGGGCGACAGGGATATCGGGCACGTACAACGCGAGTGACGCGAAGTTAGTTCCCGCGAGCTTGGCGAAGACCACATTGCAGGTGGCAACTGACGCCACCTATCCGCCGGACGAATCGATGAACGGCACCACCATGGTCGGTTTCGACGTTGATCTCATGAAGGCGATCGGCAAAACGTTGGGCGTCAAGGTCAATGAGAACAACGTCACCTTCGACAGCATCATCGGGGGCATCAAGGCCGGTAAGTACGTCGTTGGCAACTCGTCGTTCACCGACACGAAAGCCCGCGAGGCACAGGTGAATTTTGTGGACTACTTCCAGGCCGGGGAAGCGGTGTACGCGAAGAGCACTTCGAGTGTGAAATTCAGCGGACTTTCGAGCTTGTGCGGCCTTAGTGTCGCCGTCGAGACCGGCACCACCGAGCAATCTGACGCCGTGAACACGAAAAAGACCTGCTCTTCATCGAAGCCATTGACGGTGTTGGCCTATCCGACGCAAACCAGTGCCAATCTCGCGGTCTCCTCGGGACGAGCACAACTCGGTTTCCTCGACAGCCAAGTGGCGGGTTACGTCGTCTCGCAGTCACACGGNNGAAGTGGCTCCGTACGGCATCGCCACCCCGAAGACGCCCGCTGGATTGGCGCTCGCGAAGGCGATCGAAGCGGCGGTGAAGACGTTGATCGCCAACGGCACCTATGGGGCAATCCTCAGTAAATGGGGCGTCACCGCGGGCGCACTGCCCCTGTCGAAGATCGAACTGAATGGGGCGATCTCCTAGGCCACCCAGGATCGTCAGCTCATGACTACCCACGGGGACGACAGCATCAAGGTCGTCCCCGTTCGTCATTATGGCCAGTGGGTCAGCGTAGCGGTGCTCGGGCTGCTGCTGGCGATGCTTGCGCACACGCTCTTTTTTCGCGTGGCGAGTGCCAAGATCACCTGCAAGGTCGCGAACGCCGCGACGTCGTGCCATCACGTCATGGTGTGGCGTTATAGCTGGAATGTCGTGGGTCACTATTTCTTCACTTCCGAAATTCTCCACGGTTTGAGGATCACGCTTGAGTTGACCGTCATTGCGATGGTGATCGGCATCGTGCTGGGTCTCCTGGTCGCGGTGATGCGTATGTCGAGGAACCGGGTTCTATCGACCGTCGCGTTCGTCTACACGTGGTTCTTTCGCGGTACGCCTGTCTTCGTGCAACTATTTTTCTGGAGCTTTCTGGGTGCGGTCTATCCGCGGCTCACGATTGGAATACCGTTCTCGCACATCACCTACGTACACATCAACGTGAACACTTCGTTCACAATCTTCGATGCGTGCGCGCTCGGTTTAGGACTCAACGAAGGCGCGTACATGTCCGAAATTGCCCGTGCGGGTCTTATTTCGGTTGACGAGGGCCAAATTGAAGCGGCAACGTCACTCGGCATGACGCGGCGCCAAACGCTGCGCCTGGTGACAATCCCCCAAGCAATGCGCGTGATCATCCCGCCTACGGGTAACGAAGTGATTTCGATGTTGAAGACAACGTCGCTCGCCAGTGCGGTTGGGTTGATTGAGCTTCTCGGCGCCGCGACGAATATTTATTCTGCGAACTACGAGATAATTCCGCTGCTCATTGTTGCCAGCCTTTGGTATTTGGTTGTTACCACGATCCTCTCGATTGGCCAGTTCTATCTGGAGCGACGTTTTGCTCGAGGCGCCTTGCGCACGCCGCCTCCCACACCCATACAACGTTTGCGTGGTGATGTTCGAGGTGTCGCTTCCAAGTTTCGGACCCGCCGAGGGGTCGAGGTGCCAGCGTGAGTGAGCCCATGGTGAAGGTGCGTGACGTGCGAAAGTCCTACAACGGGATCGAAGTCCTCAAAGGGGTGGATCTGAGTGTCGCTCGAGGCGAAGTGACGTGCCTGATTGGTCCTTCGGGGTCGGGCAAGAGTACGTTGCTACGTTGCATCAATCACCTCGAAAAACACGACAGTGGAGAATTGCGCGTCGACGGCGAACTCGTTGGTTACGAGGCGCGAAATGGGAAACTGTACGAGCTTACGGACAAGCGCGTGTGCGAAAATCGCTCGCGTATTGGCATGGTGTTTCAGCGGTTCAACCTTTTCCAACATCTGAGTGTCCTCGACAACGTGACCATTGGTCAGATGAAGGTGCGCGGCGCGAGCCGCGAGGACGCCAACAAGAAGGCACGCGAGTTGCTGGCTCGAGTTGGACTCCAAGACAAAGAGAAAAACTACCCGAGTCAATTATCTGGTGGACAACAACAGCGTGTTGCCATCGCGCGAGCACTCGCGATGGATCCGAAACTGATGTTGTTCGACGAACCCACTTCGGCTCTGGACCCTGAATTGGTGGGCGAAGTACTCGAAGTAATGAAGGACCTCGCGAAGAGCGGGATGACCATGATCGTGGTGACCCACGAGATTGGCTTCGCGCGCGAGGTAGCCAATACGGTCTATTTCTTGGACGGCGGCATCATCGAAGAGTCGGGCGACCCACGCACTATCCTCGTCACACCGACATCGGAGCGATTGAAGAATTTCCTCTCCAAAGTCCTCTAGCGGTGCCCCCGTTTATTTGCCTTCTAATGAACGTCGTGGCGCCGGAATGACTCACCGTCATAGGTATCGCGAGTGGTGAACTCCTCGACGCGCCGACGTCGCAGTCGGGTCGCTCGTCTGACGGGAACGCCCAGAGCAACAAGTGCCGCCACGGCGTAGTTGTCGGGAATTTGTAATACCTCGCGAGCTTCGGCTTCGTGCAATGTCAGTACCGTCGTTATGACACCTCCAATTCCGTGCTCGTGGGCGCTAAGCAATATGCTCCACACGAAGGGGTACACCGATGCGCCGCCCACTAATTGATAACGATCGAGGTCGCGGTCTGTCGCCGCAAGCGCACCAAGGTCGGCGAGCACGACCAACATCGCGGGCACTCGATCAATCGTCTCAGCGAACCCGGCGGGATTTGATAATGCAATCGCGTCGTTTCGTTTAGAAAACGCGGCAACTCGTTCTTGTTCGCTCGCGAGCGGCGAAAATGGGACATTGCCCGAGAGAACATGCGCGACGTAGTCGTGCCATCCATCGAGGTAGAGCTCGCGCAATTGTTGGCGTCGCTCACCTTCGACGACAATGACGCGCCACGCTTGGCGATTGCCGCCGGAAGGAGCAAAACGAGCATCGTCGAGGATCTCGTAGAGTACTTCGTCGCTCACTCGTTGGTCTGTGAACTCGCGAATGGATCCGGTACTTCGTAGTGCATGTGTCAGTTCCATGACGTCACACTAGGACCGAGCTCCTAAGCGTCGCGGCGTCGCATAAGTGTCAAACCCGCGCCAAAGACAACTGCGGTGTAGATCAGCAAGACAACGGTCGCGTTCCACGCACCGAGGTGATGCGCAGATGGAAATGGTGACATCATCGAGCGCCCGAGTTCAGACGGGAAGTATTTCTCGTAGGAGTTTTGCCAACTCGTCGGCAAGAAGACGAAGATGATTGGCAAGATAAGCAACACCGAAACAAAAATACTGATGCAGGCCGCACTCTGGCGAACGATGAGACCAAGGGAGAAGCCAAGCACGGTGAGCAGCGTGAGATAGAGGCCTGCGAGAAGCACCGACCGAAGAACGTCGGCGGTACCGAGCGACGCGGTAGGGACGACGCCCTTGAACACCGCTTGTCCGAGCAGGAACGTAGCAAAACATACGATCTCGCTCACAACGATGATTGAAAGCAACAACACGATGAGTTTTGCCGACACGAGACGAATTCGATTTGGTACCGCCGCAAGCGTTGTTCGAATCGACCCCGACGAATATTCGCTCGTGATGAAGAGCACGCCAATCACCCCCACCGCAAACTGGGCGAAAAGAATGCCAGCCAGGCTCGTGGACACAGGATCAAACACGACTTTGTCGGCGTACGAAGTCTGGCTCCAATGACTTCGGACGGCCCATGAGATCAACCCACCCAGCCCGAGTGTAAGAACGAAAAATACGCTGACGCCCATCACCGATGATCGAACCGAGCGAAATTTGATCCACTCGGACTTTACGACGGCCTGAAGATTCTGATCGCTACTCATGCGACACGTCTCCGGGCATGGAAGCTCCGTATTCGAGCGAATCGGCGGTCAACTCCATGAAGACTTCCTCAAGCGACGCTCGCTGCGGTGTGAGTTCGTGAATCACGACACCCGCATTGAACGCAATCTGGCCAACGTCGTCCGAAGCAAGCCCACTGACTGAGATCGTCGTGTCGCTCGTTGATTGGACCGTTGCCTTCTTCGCGAGCAGCGCCTTGGTGAGCGTCGTGAGGTTCGATGCACGGACAAGGACCGTGCCCTGGACGGTAGCGGTCAAATCGTCGACCGATCCTTGGGTGATTAATTTTCCTCGACCGATGACGATGATCTGGTCAGCGGTGAGCGCCATTTCACTCATGAGGTGCGAACTCACGAAGACTGTTCGGCCCTCTTTGGCGAGAGAACGGAAGAACTCTCGAATCCATCGGATGCCCTCTGGGTCCAACCCGTTGACGGGTTCGTCGAACAAGAGAACTTGAGGATCGCCCAGTAACGCCGCGGCGATACCGAGGCGCTGGCTCATACCAAGCGAGAATCCACCCACCTTTTTGTTGGCAACCGATGCGATGCCCGTGAATTCGAGGACCTCGTCCACTCGCGACGGTTTGATTCGATTGGACGCTGCGAGTGCTCGGAGGTGATTGCGAGCCGTGCGTCCGGGGTGCACCGCTTTTGCGTCGAGTAGGGCGCCCACCTCGTGCAAAGGAGACTTTAGATTCTCGTATTTTTTCCCATCAATCGTGACGTCACCCTTCGTTGGGTGGTCGAGTCCAAGGATGATTCGCATGGTTGTGGACTTACCCGAACCATTAGGTCCGAGAAATCCGGTGACCACGCCGGGCTTGACTTCGAAGTCAAGGTCATTGACCGCAATGGTCTCGTCGTAACGCTTCGTGAGATGGTCAATTTTGAGCATGGGCAGGAACCCAACTCTAGTGACGAGAATTGGTCATGTTGGTCAAGTGAAGTAATAACTCAGTAAGAGGTTCTATGGTTTTGGACCGTTTATCGTGGCTCGACACTTCTCGCACGTACCCGTCAATGCAACGTGGTGGCGATCAAGCTGAAAACCGAAGGTCTTGAGCAGATCCTTGCTCAGTGCGTCGAAATGGCTTGCAGGTATTTCAAAAGTGACTTTACAGATGTCACACGTAAGGTGGCCGTGAATTGCACCCGCGAGGTGAAACACCGCAGCCGCTTGGCTGAGGTGTGCGTGTACGACGATGCCGAGTTCTTCAAATTCCTCGAGGATGCGATAGACCGTCGATGGGCTGACCTCGGGACGCCGTTGCTGGACGGCAGCGGTGATCGCTTCAACCGTCATGTGTTCATTGGCACTCACGAGGACTTCGACGACAGTCCGTTTTGCAGTAGTCACGCGATGATCGGCGCTCCGTATGGTCGAGAGGATTTCGTCGATCGTGTCCACTTCGCGGGGCATGCTACGAGATTACGACGACGACGGTCCTTTCCATTCCATGGGTCCTCCTAGGACCAGATACCAGCGTGGCTCGCTTAAAGCGACGAAAGCCGTTCGAGAATCTTTGTCGCGTCACTCACCATGTCACGGACGATGTTTGCAGCCGGTTGGAGATTGACAATGGCGCCAACGACTTGTCCGGCGGGGTATCCCTCGCGTGAACTGTCCACTCCTTGCGTGTTTTCGTCGCCGCCCAAGTGGAACGTTCCGTCTCGATACGACACGCCAAGCTGCTCTGGGAATGGCCGAAGTAAGCCCGGGTCGGCTTCGTAGCGCTCGGTGGTCTCATTTTTTAGTACTCGCATGGTCTTTCCCGAGAAGGCGCGCGAGACAACTGTGCCGTCCTCCTTGGTCGCGATGATGCCATCTTTAAAACCAGGAATTGCTCGTGCCTCTGGTGTTGCGATGAACCGGGTGCCAATCCAGACACCGTCAGCACCGAGTGCCAACGCCGCGGCCAAGCCTCGTCCGTCGAAGATGCCACCAGCCGCAACGACGGGGATCGAACCATTCACGGCGTCGACAATGAGTGGCACGAGAGGCATCGTGGCGACCGTGCCAGTGTGCCCTCCCGCCTCCGTACCTTGGGCTACGACGACGTCACATCCTGCATCGAGCGCGTGCTTCGCGTGAGCGACTTTGCCGCACATTGAGATAACGAGCACATTGTGTTGATGGCACAGGTCAATGACGTGGCGCGGCACACCCAATCCCGCGACAAAAGTAGTGGCGCCTCCTTCGATCAAAAGTTCGACATTGCGCTGCAATGAGTCTGGGAACGCTGTCAGGAGATCGACGCCGAACGGCTTAGTGGTGAGAGCCTTTGTCGCGGCGATTTCCGATGCAAGTTGCTCACTCGACATGGTCGATGCCCCTAGGCATCCATAGCCACCGGCGTTTGACACCGCGGCGGTCAGTTGATGGTATGCAACACCGCCCATGCCTGCCAGCATGACCGGGTGCTCAATGTTGAGTAAGTCGGTGAGTCGAGTCTTCATGTAAACCCCCAGTCGACAACTTATCTAGTTATCGAGTTCGAGCATTAGGTAGGTCGCCTCGACGTAAATCATTGGTTGGGTGATGTCGCGTGACTATGAACTCATTCACGCAGTTCGTAACCATGTACGGGCGAATTTTGCCCCTCTATTAGGGTGTTCGGATTGATGGTCGCAAAGTGCGGCAACGTAGCTTCGAGTGGTGGGTCGATGAGCGAGCAGATTCCAGGTGTCATGCCAAAGCGAGAGCTCTACTTCGTGTTCGGAGCTCTGATGCTTGGTATGTTGCTCGCTGCTCTTGACAGCACCATCGTCTCGACGGCCCTTCCGACGATTGTTGGTGATTTACACGGGGCGAACCATTTGTCATGGGTAGTAGTGGCGTATCTTCTCGCCTCGACGGTGAGCACGCCTCTATGGGGAAAACTTGGCGACCTCCACGGACGCAAGGTCTACTTTCAAGCGGCGATCATCATTTTTCTTGTCGGGAGCATGCTCTGTGGTTTAGCGAGCAACATGATCACCTTGATTCTCTTTCGCGCGCTCCAGGGATTGGGCGGAGGGGGCTTGATGGTGGGTGCTCAAGCGATCGTTGCGGACATCGTGCCGCCAAGGGATCGGGGCCGCTACTCGGGATTCTTCGGAGCCGTTTTTGGTGCCTCCGTCGTTATCGGGCCATTGCTTGGCGGCTTCATTGTCGAGTACTGGTCCTGGCGATGGATTTTTTTCGTCAATGTTCCAGTCGGCATTGTTGCACTTATCGTCACCGCAGCGGTCCTCCCGGGCGCCGGAGCGCGCGTTCATCATGTGATTGACTACCTCGGGATCGTCACCTTGACGATTGCGGCGTCGGGGCTGATCTTGTTCACTTCACTCGGTGGCACGTCATTCGCCTGGGCTTCGCCTGGTTCGATCGGGCTGCTCGTCGCCGGCGTCATTTTCACGGTCATTTTCATCATGGCTGAACGACGTTCATCGGAACCGATCATCGCGCCACATTTGTTCGCGAACCGAGTCTTCTCGTCCGCCTCGGCGATTGGCTTCGTCGTCGGATTCGCGATGTACGGGGCAATCACGTTTCTTCCTCTGTACTTCCAAGACGTCCGAGGCGCGTCGCCAACCAGTTCCGGTCTTCGCCTATTGCCCATGATGGTCGGTCTCTTTGCTGCCTCAATCATCACGGGTCAACTCGTCGCCCGGGGATGGAAGTATCGACCCTTTCCGATAGCGGGTACAGCGATCATGACCGTTGGTCTGGGTTTCTTCGCCACGATTGGCGTCAGCACGTCGAGTGTGAAAATCGCCGCCTACATGGTGATCCTCGGTGCGGGCATCGGCCTCGTGATGCAAATACTGGTCACTGCGGTGCAAAATGCGGTGGACACCTCGGATATTGGCGCCGCGACCGCCGGCGCAAACTTTTTCCGGTCGATCGGCGGGTCCTTCGGCACCGCAATCTTCGGCGCTCTCTACACCAATGAACTCGCCCATCGATACGCCACCGACGTAGGGAGTGGGGCACTTCAAAAAGGCTTCCCTTTGCCGTCGCACTGGACGCCAAATCTCTTGAAGTCAGAGCCGGTGAACGAGTTGTTCGTCGTCTTGAGAGAAATCGCGGGGAGCATTCGCAGTGCGTATTTGTGGGCGATTCCGGTAGGGGTTCTGGCGGTCTTTCTTTCACTCACCTTGCCCGAGATCAAACTTCGCGCGAGTATGCATCCAATCGCCGACGAAATTCCGCTGTCAAACGCTGACCCGCTTGCCTAAAGAGTGCGACGCACGCATCGAAATCCTCGTGGGAACCGTAGTAGGGGTCCGGCACGTCGAGCAACAGGTCGGGGTCAAGCACGTCGCGCAATAGGACAATTTTTGTACGTCCGCTCGAGAGTCGATCGCGAACGTCGCTGAAGTGTTCACGTGTCATGACGACGATTAAATCTTGCGCGTCCAGGTACTTCGTGTCGGCGAAAGCCCCGAGCGTTCCCGGCCCACGAAATCCGGCTCGGTCAAGAGCGGCTCGCGCCCTTGGATCCATAGGACTGCCCACGTGCCACCTCGCCGTACCGGCACTCGAGACCAATACCCGAGACGCCAGCGAGGGATCGTCCATGACGAGCTGGTTCAGGACAACCTCGGCCATGGGGGAGCGGCAAATATTGCCGGTGCAGATTACCGCGACGTGTAGTTCTTGCTCCGCCACCATCCCCCTTTCGATTCGTAACACGCTCGTCAATTTTCCTGTGTGCGATTAGCCTTCCAGAAACGGTACGATAATTCCAGGAGCGGACGGAAGGAGATGCGATGCCACTTTCAGAGCATGAGCAGAAGATTCTGGCTGAACTTGAAGAGTCACTTTCCAAGCAGGATCCGCGTTTCGCGAAGAACGTTCGCGAGACCAACGTGTACTCGCACGGCGGTCGACGAGTGCGCTGGGGGATTGCTGGTTTCGTCGCCGGACTCTTGATTCTCATTTTGTTCTTTTCACAGTCCACCTTGCTTGGACTCTTTGGCGTCGCGCTGATGTTTGTGTCAGCCGTCGTGATTGAGCGCAACGCTCGACTCCTGGGTCGAGCGTCGTGGCAAGACATCACTCGTACACCCCAAGGTGACGATGCCCATGCGAACTACGGTCCACGGACCCGTTCGCTTCGCGACTGGTTGTCGCGTCAGCGCCGCAAAAGCGAATGATTGATGCCGGGGTCGCGCTCAACGCGGCCCCGTGCCTCGCAGTCGACATTGGAGCGACAAAGTTTGAGTGCGCCATCGTCGCACCAGATTCTTCGATACTCTCCCGCAGTAGAGTTCAAGTTCGCGAGCATTCATCGGATCTCTTCGGCGCGTTGATTGCCCTAATAAGCGAGGTAAAGGCTGACGACGCGTTCGAGTTCGTCGGGGTCGGCTGCGCGGGGCCAATGACCAGTCGCGGAGCGACCGTGTCGCCCCTCAACATTCCAGAGTGGCGAAATTTCGAGCTGCTGGGATTGATGACTGATGAACTGGGGATTCGAGTGCACATCGACGGCGATGCGCGCGCCCTCGCCCTCGCCGAAGGATTTTTTGGAGGGGCGGTTGACGACACGTCGTTTGCTTCACTCGTCGTCTCGACGGGTGTCGGCGGAGCCTTGGTCCTCGACGGTCGGCTCATCGACGGTCAAACGGGAAACGCCGGCCATATTGGGCATCTGAAAGTGAAAGAACCGGGTCGACTGTGCTCTTGTGGTTCGTACGGTTGCCTAGAAGCGGAAGCCTCTGGATGGGCCATTGAAGATTTCACGGGTCGTCCTGCGAAGGAAGCCGACGAAGCGACGCGACGCCATTGTGCCGAATTGGTCGGTCGCGCGCTGGGTACGCTGTCGGCCGTCCTCGACTTTTCTCATTCTTACGTCGCAGGTTCAGTGGCGCTGGGCTACGGAGATGAGTTTTTCGAGGTGGCCAACAAATCCGCCCGATCAGTGGCGACGTTGCCTTATTCATCCAATGTTGAAATTCGTCGCTCTTCCCTAGGAGCAGACGGACCCATTCTCGGAGCGGCGCTGGTGGGTTGGCGCGGTGAGTCGTCATGACGCATCGAGACCTTCGCCGAATTGTGACCTACGTCACGTTGCACCCCTGGGATGCGTTGCCACTTCTCCGCTCAGCGTGGAGGTTGCGTCGTCGCCAGTGGTGGTTCCACGCACCGTTCCTTCCACTGTCGTCATCCCCCTACTGGGAGTTTCGAATGATGACTGCTACAGGCAGCCGAGATACGTTGCCGACGCTTGAAGAGATGGTCGCGGCCTCGAAATGGTCGATTCGCCAACGGGTCGGACGGTAGGTTTAGCCGATGGGGCGCGTCCTCTTACTCAACGCCACCTTCGAACCACTGCAATTGGTAAGTGAACGACGCGCAGTGGTGTTGATGCTCGCCGGTAGAGCGGAACCAATCGTGACCGCAGATGAACCTCCAGTCTGTCGATCAGCAACCGTCACGGTTGAGATTCCTTCCATCGTGCGACTTCACGACATGGTGAAGTTACCGACCAAAGTCCGGACCCCACCGTTGACCCGCCGTTCACTGCTTCTTCGAGACAGCTATCGCTGCGCCTACTGCCTCGAACACGCCGACACTATTGATCACGTGGTGCCTCGAAGTCGAGGAGGTCGACACGAGTGGACGAACGTGGTTGCGGCGTGTCGACGCCATAACATGCAAAAAGGTGATCGCCTACTCGAAGAAATCGGTTGGCGTATGCATTTCGAACCTCGAGTGCCGGACGGTCCATGGTGGCGATGGCGCCACGTGCCCGATCCAGACCCGCTCTGGGCGCCGTACCTTCCGCGCGCCTCGTGAGCGATGACGTCACGCCGCTTTACGATTACGACGCTCTTCGCCGAATAGCTAGTGCTTCGCTGTTTGAGCCTCGATTCGATGTGCCGACAGTTGTACTTGGAAGCAGTCAATCAATCGACGTGATTCGTGAGAAGCAGCGACGTGCTATTCAGCTTCGTCGACGGCGCGGGGGCGGGGGGCTTGTGCTGCTCCAACCAGACGATCTCTGGGTCGACTGGTGGATACCGGCGCACGATCCTCGTTGGGACCAAGACGTGAGGCTGAGTGCTCGTCGCGCGGGATTTTGGTGGCGGGATGCTCTCGCACCTCTGGTGGGGAGCAATCTAGAAGTACATGACGGTCCTCTGGAAGGCGAAGCATCGCACCAGGTGATCTGTTTCGCAGGCAAGGGTCCTGGTGAGGTGTTTTTTCAGGATCGAAAGGTGGTGGGTGTGACGCAGTGGCGAGTACGCGAAGGTGTTCTGCTTTCGTCGGTGCTGCACGCGCATCGCTCCGACGACGCGCTTTCGTTGCTGGACACAATTCCTGACGGACTCGACGCGTCGATCCAGCACCACACGCTGTCCTCGCTCGGTGTCAAGGATTCGGCTGCCCTCCTGTCGATACTAGAAACCCAAGGCGGACCCTGGAATCGACCCGCTCCGCCGTACCCTCTGTAGAACGACCTCCACCGTGAAGTGCTCGCACTCGAGTGACTTCTGCGTGCTTTTTCTTTCAATTGGCCCGTAAATGGGCCGAATTGGTGCTCTGTGGGGTTCAGTGGTGTAATGTGGCGTGAAGTGGGGCAAAGTGGTGACTCACTGGAGGGACTGTCATGCTCGGGTTCGTTGGCCAGTTTCAACACTCTCTGGACGCCAAAGGTCGACTCATCCTTCCCGCGAAGTTCCGCTCCGAGTTCGAACATGGTGGGCACCTAAGCCCCAACACTGAAGGTTGCGTGGCTCTTTGGACGCAGGGCGAGTTTGCCCGCAAGACAGAGGAGTATCTCGCCGAGAGTCGAGGTGGTGGCTCGCAAGGTCGTCAGTACGCGCGCTACTGGGCAGCGAATTCTTCGGACGTTGAGTTCGACAAACAAGGTCGATTCGCTTTACCAGCAGCAATTCGAGACTACGGACGACTCACTGGCGACGTACTCATCGTCGGGATGCTCGACCACGTTGAGTTGTGGAATCCGATCATCTACGCCGAGGAAGTTAACTCCGCCGAAGAGAAATTCAGACAAGGCAGTCACTAGTGCAAGGAGTACGACAGAAGTACCGGCCGCGGACCACGTGCAGCCTGGCAATCGTGAAGCCGAGAGCGGATACCTCCTCCGCCCTCTGCTCTCGCTTCACGATTGAAAGGCTGCAGATGGCCCCGGACCCCTTTCACCAACCAGTGCTCGAACGAGAGATCGTCGAGTTGTTTGCCAGCTTGCCCGCTGGTGTCGTTGTCGACGCCACTGTGGGCGGTGGGGGTCATGCGTCCGCCATCCTCTCGAGAGCGCCTCAATTGCGCGTGTTGGGCATTGATCGTGATCCTGAGGCGCGTGAAGAGGCGCGTACTCGTTTGGCGGATTTTGGCGAGCGGGTGGCCATTGTCGAAGCGACCTTCGCGGACTTACGGACGGTGCTCGATCAGCATCGATCGTTCCTCAACGGCGAAGGCGTGAGCGGGATCTTGATGGACCTTGGGGTTTCGTCGCATCAGCTCGATGAGGGTCAGCGTGGATTTTCGTTTCGTAGTGACGCGCCCCTGGACATGAGGATGGATCCCACGAAAGGTGAAACGGCGGCGCAGTACCTCGCTCACGTCGATCGACACGAACTTGCGCGGGTCTTAAGGGCCAACGGTGAGAACCGTTTCGCGGGGGCGATCGCGAAGTCGATTCTCGAGCGCCAACCACAAACAACGAACGAGTTGAGTGAGGCGGTTGAAAGGGCCGTACCAATGGCGGCGAGGCGACGTGGCCATGTTGCGACACGAGTGTTCCAAGCACTACGTATCGAGGTAAACCAAGAAGAAGAGCAACTCACCACCGGTCTCGCGGCTGCCCTCGACGTCCTGGCAATCAATGGGATCCTCGCGGTCATCTCGTATCACTCGGGTGAAGACCGCGTCGTCAAAGCAACTCTGCGCGAAGCGGAGACTGGAGGGTGCACTTGTCCGACGGAGTTGGGCTGTGTTTGTGGTGCCGTGCGACGAGTCAAGGTCTTTAAGGCGAGTTCGCAGTTGGCGCAGCCAGAAGAAATTGCGATGAACCCTCGCTCACGATCTGCTCGACTTCGCATTGCGAGAAAGATCGCGCCGTGAGCGTCATCAGTTTCCCACGGCGCATCGACAGCCCATCGGATACTCGGCTGGTCCAACCTCGTGGGGCGGCTGTTCATCGAGAACGAGTGCCGCGCCGGCGCGCATTGACATCGCTGTGGCGCAATGGGGCGCCCGCTCGCAAGGCGGGGCTCATCTTGTCGGTGGCGATTGCACTCTCTCTGGGGGGAAGTATGTACGTCGCCAATCGTCAAGTGGAAATTCATCAACTACAAGATCAGTTGCTGCAGGATCAATCGACGTACGCGGTGCAAGTAGGTTTCTTGACGAATAAATCAGCGCCAAGTCAGATCGCATCGAATGCCGGAGCACTTCATCTGGTTGAGCCCGTCGCCGTGACGCAAGTCCCTTCCACGTCACTTGATGTGATCTTGCCGCTACCAAAGTTTTCTGGTTACGCACCGGTCACATCAAGGACGATTCGGTGAGTTCGCACTACACCTCGACCCACGCACGCCTTCGAGCCCAACGTCCTAAAGAGCGGGTTCGCACGTTTGCACCCCGTCGACTCAATCTTGTTCGCGCAGGGTTTGCTCTCTTGTTCGCCCTACTCGCCTTTCGTCTTATTGAGATCCAAATTCTCGACCACCGCCACTACGCCTTGCTCTCGGTGAATCAAGTTCGAGAGGACCTCACCACTACGGCGTTGCGGGGAGGAATATACGATCGAAACGGTCAAATTCTGGCCATTTCGAGACCGACGTCGTTGGTCATCGCTGACGATTTTCAAATCAAACATCCGCTACGTGAAGCCCAAGCGATGTCACCGCTCGTCCGGGTTCCCGTGGCCAAACTCGACCAACTGTTGGCGCAGAAGAGTGGGTACGTGGTGGTCAACAACCAGCTGAACATCACGGATGGTCGTCGTGTGACGAACGCAGCGTTTCCCGGGATCGTGGTCCAAGCATCGTCCATTCGTAGCTACCCCAATGGGACGCTCGCCCAGTCAATCCTCGGCAGCACCAACACGACGGGCATGGGGAGTTCCGGACTCGAGTATGAGTATCAAAGGCTTCTAGCTGGACAAACCGGAGTGACTCGAGAGTATGTTGCCTCATCCGGTGTGAGCTTGCCGAGCTCGTTGAGCACCGTGATACGTAAGGCGAAGCCGGGCGTGGGATTGGAACTAACCATTGATTCCTCGCTGCAGTTCGTGACTGAGCGAGCACTGGCGAAACAAATCATGGCGACTGGTGCGCTCACTGGCGTGGCGGTCGTGGAAGACGTGAAGACCGGTCAAATTCTTGCTGACGCGTCGCTCGTCAACACGAAGACGCCCCCCGGCGCCCTCGGCCGAGTCTCCGCGTGGGGAACTTCGGTGGGCGTGCCAGGCATCGAGCAAACAGTCAATAATTTGCNNTCGGTCTTCAAGGTGGTCACGTTCTCCGCCGCCCTTCAAAGTGGTCTCATCTCTCCTTCAACCGTGTTTGCGGTACCCGATTCGGTCAACGTCGGCACGCGACACTTCCATGACGCCGAGGTGCATCCGCTCGAACATCTGAGCGCCACCGAGATCCTCGCGCAGTCCTCGAACATTGGCACGTATGAGATCGGCCGACTCGTGGGCGAGAATGGCATCCTCGCCCAGGTCGAGCGTTTGGGTTTTGGGGCTATGACGTCGGTGAACTTCCCCGGTGAAACCTCTGGTCTACTTGCGACAACTGACAATTGGTATAACAGCGACGAAGTGGCGCTGCCGATTGGTCAGGTGGACGCGGTACCTGCCATTCAGGTGCTCGACGCGTACAACGCGATTGCCAACGACGGCGTTTTCGTCGAGCCCCAATTGGTGCGCGGTTACGTGCAGGCCAATGGCGCGCTCAAGGCTGCGCCCAAGAGTGCCACCCGTCAAGCTCTCACGCCGAGTGTCGCCCAGACGATGAATTCGATGCTTCAGCAAGTCGTTCTCTCGGGGACCGGTACGAATGCAATCATTCCCGGCTACAGCGTTGCCGGGAAGACAGGAACGGCGTCGATTCCTTACCCGGGACGTGACTCCTTGCTGACTGGCGCCTACAACGCGAGTTTTGTTGGCTTTGCCCCCGCGAATGCGCCCGTCTTGTCAATGATCGTTGTTGTCGAGCGACCACAAACGACCATTTTCGGAGGATCGGTAGCGGCACCCGTCTTTCAACAAGTCATGTCCTATGCGCTGCACCATTACGGAATTCCTTCAAACGGTACCGTCGTGAAACCGCTTACCGGTTCGGCGGCGAGTATTTCTTCGGACGTCACCTGATGCAACTTGGCGACGTCCTCGACACGATGACCCTCGATACGACGACGGGAAGCATCGAAGTCTCGCGGGTTGAAATCGATTCGCGTCAGTGCGAGCAGGGCACATTGTTTTTTGCGCTTCCCGGCCGAGTGCGCAGCGGATTGACGTTCATTGATGACGCGGCTCGTCATGGTGCCGTTGCCGCGGTGGCGAGCGAGGTGATGAGCGCATCCATTCCAGTCGTGGTGGTACCTGACACGCAGTTGCAAGCTCTCGTCGCCCACGCCAGTGCGACCGTTGTTGGTAATCCTCAAGAATCGCTCGAACTCATTGGAGTTACAGGAACCAATGGAAAATCCAGCGTCACGACACTCGTCACGGCACTCTGCGAGCGACTTGGATGGAATAGCGCCAATATTGGAACACTGACAAACGTGCGCACCACGCCAGCCGCGCCAGAACTATTTCGTACCCTCGCTCGCTTCGTAACGGACTTCGATTCGTCGCGGGACCGCTCCGTGGTCGCCCTTGAAGTTTCGAGTCATGCGCTCGATCAGCATCGGGTCGACGGACTTACCTTTGGGGTGGTTGCGTTTACAAATTTAAGTCACGACCATCTCGACTATCACGGAACGATGGAGGCTTACTTCCAAGTCAAGGCCTCGCTCTTCACCACCGAGCACGCGACGCACGCGGTGATCTGGTGTGATGATTCCTACGGACAACGGTTGGCTGACATGACAACGCTCCCGTCGGTGCGAGTGCGACGAGAGCTTGCCCGCGACGTGGTCCTGACGCTTCGCGGAACTTCATTCTCGTGGCGCGGTCACGCCGTCTATACCAAACTCGTAGGCGATTACAACGTCGACAATTCGTTGATGGCTATGGAGATCCTTCGTGTCCTTGGTGCCGATGAGCGTCGAATCGCCGAAGCCATGTCAGAGATTGCTCGAGTCCCTGGTCGCTTCGAAATCGTAAGCGACAAAGACTTCATCGTCATCGTGGACTACGCGCACACCCCCGAAGGACTTCGGCGCCTCCTGAGCGACGTACGCGAAATGCTCGAAGGCGGTCGGATCATCACGGTGTTTGGTTGCGGGGGAGACCGCGATAAGGAAAAGAGGCCGCACATGGGTGAAGTGGCGTCGAGCCGTTCGGAAATAACCATTGTGACCTCGGATAACCCACGCTCCGAGTCGCCTGATGCCATCATTGATTCCATCATCGCGGGCACGGTGCCCGGTGCGACGGTACTTCGAATCAGCGATCGGCGCGCGGCCATTGAAGAAGCCCTTCGAGTGGCAGAGCCCGGCGATGCAGTGGTGCTGGCGGGCAAGGGGCACGAAACAACCCAAACGATTGGTGACGTCGTGGTCCCGTTCGATGATCGCGACGTTGCGAGAGAGCTGCTGAGGTGATGGACGAATGTTGAGTTTGATGGAATCGGGAGGATGTGGCTTCCTCATTGCGCTGTTCGTCACGCCGTTGTGGATTCGTTTTGTTCGGGCGCGTTCGCTGGGACAGCAAATTCGTGAGGATGGTCCCGCGACGCACCACGCCAAGGCGGGGACTCCTACGCTCGGTGGCGTCATCATTGTCTTCGCCGCGATTGTGGGCTACCTCATGGGGCACGTGGGAACGTCCATCGATTTCACGAGAGGCGGCGTCTTGGCGCTTGGCGTCACCGTCGCGTCGGGATTGTTGGGTTTTACGGATGACTATTTGGCGATTCGAAACGCACGCAATTTAGGTCTCAACAAGCGGGGCAAACTCGTAGGGCAATTGGTCATCGCTGCCATCTTTGCGGTCTTGGCAATTTATTGGGTGCACACGTCAACGAATCTTTCCTTCACCCGTTACTCGAATCCAGGCTGGAATTTGACGGTGGGCGGATGGATTCTGCTCGCAATCGTTGTCATCGTCTCAACGTCGAATGCGGTAAATTTGACCGACGGCCTCGACGGTCTGGCCGCTGGTTCGGCCACGTTTTGCTTTGGCGTGCTCTCCATCATTGGCTACTGGCAATTTCGCCACTTCTCGATTTATCGTCTCCATTCCGCACTCGACCTCGGTTTGGTGGCCGTCGCGCTCGTGGGGGCGTGTCTCGGTTTTCTTTGGTGGAATGCGGCGCCCGCCAAAATCATGATGGGTGATACCGGCTCGCTCGCGATTGGTACGGGGTTGGGTGCGCTGTGTTTGCTGATGAATCTCGATCTTCTACTGGTGATCATCGGAGGACTCTTCGTCGCCGAGACAGCGTCGGTGATTATTCAGGTCGTGAGCTTTCGAATGTTTGGACGTCGCGTGTTTCGTATGGCGCCGTTTCACCATCACTTTGAACTTCGTGGCTGGCCCGAAGTCACGGTCATCGTCCGCTTTTGGATTCTCGCTGGCCTTTTAGCGATGTTGGGACTGGGCATCTTTTATGGCGATTTTCTCAAGATTGGCGGGGTCGTCTAAATGGCAAAGACGTCGAACACGAGGGGCATCCTGCAGCCCACGCCCAAGGGAAGTTTTTCCGGGCGAATGCTATTGCTGGTTACGACGCTGCTCGTGTCCTTCGGAACCATCATGGTCGCGTCCGCGAGTGAAGGTCAGTCTGCCGCCAATGGTGGCTCGTCGTTCAGCATCATTCTTCGTGACCTCGTGTACCTTGGCTTTGGTGTGTTCGCGTTGTATCTGATGATGCGAGTTCGCATGGAAAAATTGGTGCGCAAAGCCCCCCTGTTGATCCTTGTGGGGCTCGTGATGTTGGTCGCAGTACGACTCGTTGGTGTGACGTCCAACGGAGGAAAGCGCTGGTTGAACCTACACGTCATCTTGCTGCAACCTTCGGAGATCTTCAAACTGTGCACAGTCTTGTTCCTCGCGTGGTTGGTTCAGTTGCATCATGACGAACTCGTCCAGTGGAAGCGACTACTTATCTGGACGTCGCCGGTGAGCATCGGTGCGGCGTTGATTCTGGTAGAGCCGGATATTGGTACGACATCAGTTGTGGTGGCGATCGCGTTCGTGATGCTCGCTGTTGCGGGACTCGCCGCTCGGCGTCTCTTTCAAATTGCGCTTGTTGGTGCAGCAATCTTTTTCATATACATGAAGATGAAGCCATACTCGGCGGCGAGGTTCTTCGCCTTCTTGCACCCGAACAATGACTTAGTGAGCAGTGGATACCAACTGCTGCAGTCCAAGATTGGCTTGGGGGCGGGCGGTTTGACGGGTCTGGGTTTGGGCAATAGTCGAGAGAAATTTGGATTGCTGCCCAACCCCCACACTGATTTCATTTTCTCAATCCTGGGCGAAGAACTCGGCTTCGTCGGCACCATCATTGCTCTCAGCTTGTTCGTGTGGTTCTTGTTCGTGACAACGCGGATCGCGAAGCAATGCACGAATGACGTCTACCGCCTGATTGTCGTCGGCATCACGACGTGGATCGTGCTCGAGGCGATTATAAATATCGCGTCGGTGGTCGGCGGTTGGGCGGTGACCGGCGTACCCCTGCCGTTCTTCTCCTACGGCGGTACCGCACTCATCACCGAACTGGCGGCGGTGGGTCTTATCTATAACATCGCGCACGACCAGAGTGGTGCCGGTCCGACGCTTAAGGGAGTCGTCGCGCCCTCTCGACAGAATGATCCGTACGATCGTTCGCGAGATCAGAAGGCCCGACTACGGCGGCCAACATCAGGGCAACGACTGGGACGCTGATGAAGGGGCCCATCATCATCACCGGCGGGGGCACCGGCGGCCACGTTTTTCCGATGCAAGCCATCGGTGAGGAGCTTCTCGCGCGCTCAATTCCCTCGCAGCAATTGCGCTACGTAGGAAGCCGTCGAGGTCAGGAAGCAACGTTGCTCGCGGGGGGCGCAATCGCGTTGACGCTTTTGCCGGGCCGGGGACTGCAGCGTTCATTCGCACCCCGTGCGCTCCTCGTGAATTGTGGTGCCGCCACACGACTTCTCTGGTCGTTGTTCGTGGCGATCTGGAAGATTGGCCAATGGCGGCCTTCAACGGTTATCTCAGTGGGCGGGTACGCCTCGTTCGCCGTATCCTTCGCCGCGGTGATGTGGCGACGCCCACTAGTACTCGTGGACTTCGACGCGACGCCCGGCGCGGTCCATCGAGCGCTCGCGCGCTTCGCGACGACGCGTTGCACTGCGTTTCCCAGCGACGATCCTCGAGCAGTGTTCACGGGAGCGCCCCTTCGTCACGCGATCACCGCAATCGACCGTTCGGCGTCTTCACGAGCTCGGGCACGGTTGCGGGCCGTGCCCCCCATTGACGCCAACCGGACCGTCATCGTGGTCATGACTGGCTCGCTTGGAGCACGCAAGGTCAATCGTGCGGTGTCCGCACTGGCCCAACAATGGGCCTCGCGCAACGACATCACGATCGTGCACGTCAGTGGGCGTCGTGACTTTGAAGAGGTCGCCAACAACGCGCCCGAACTTCGCGGGCTTGACTATCGAATCGTGCCCTTCGCCAATATGGTTGAGCTCTGGCAATGGTGCGATCTCGCACTGTGTCGAGCGGGAGCGATGACGATTGGCGAACTCACGGCGCTCGCAATTCCTGCTCTGTTAGTACCGCTACCAGGTGCTCCGGGCGATCACCAGACGGTAAATGCCCGTTCGCTCGTCGAGCACGGTGCCGCTCGAATGTTGCCCGACGCCGAATGCGATGCGCCACACTTGGCGAGGGCACTCGAAGAGATGATGGTGCAGCCAACACGCGACGCCATGTCGTCAGCCTCGCGCGCGCTGGGTCACCTCGATGCGACGTCGCGCATCGTTGACGTGTTGCTAGAGGTGGCGGCTTGATGTTCGACTCCGGCACCCGAGTCCACGTCGTGGGCGTCGGCGGCGCCGGGATGAGTGGTGTCGCCCGCCTTCTTGTCGAGAAGGGATGCGTTGTGAGTGGCTGTGACGTCGCCAATGTCGCTGTACTCGAGGAACTTGCGCAACTCGGGATTCGTGTCGCGTACTCGCATGACGCGCGTCACGTCCACGAGGCCCAGGTCGTCTTGTACTCACCAGCAATCCAACACGACAACGTGGAAATGGTGGCGGCACGTGAGCAGGGCGTGGCACTCGTGCCGAGGAGCGAATTGCTCGCCGAGCTCGCGAAGGAACAGCGTGTGATTGGGCTTACCGGGACGCACGGCAAGACGACAGCGACATCAATGATGGTGCACGTGTTGCACGCGGCGGGGCGCGATGATTCTCGCCTACTGGGAGCAGCGGTCGTAGGAATTGGCCCGAACGGTCACTTTGGCAATGGTGACCTTATCCTCGAAGTTGACGAAAGCTTTGGCTCCTTCACCAAACTTCGCCCTTACGCGCTAGGTGTCTTGAACGTCGAGGCAGACCACCTCGATTACTATCAATCGCTCGCGGAACTCGAACGCGCCTTTGCTGAACTCGTGGAGCGTACCAAAGGACCCGTCGTAGTGTTCGACGATCCAGGTTCGCGTCGCAGCATTGTCGGCGCTTCGCGCGACGTCATCGTCGTTGGAACCAATGAACAGTCCGCGTGGCAGGTCCGAGACATCCATCTTGCGCGCCAACGCGCCGAGTTCGCGATGTTGACGCCGTTTGGTTCCTACGACGTGGCCCTTCGAGTGACGGGTCTGCACAACGTCGCGAACGCCGCCACCGTGGCCGCGCTGGCTTTGGCGATGGGAGTCGACCCATTGCGCGTCGTTGAAGGCCTTCACGCATTCGCTGGCGTTCCTCGACGTTTTGAATATGTTGGCACGTGGAGCGATGTTGATGTCTACGAGGATTACGCGCATCTTCCGAGCGAAATTCGCGCAACCATCGCCGCGGCGAAGGCGGCTGGATATAGACGGATCGGTGTCGTCTTCCAACCGCATCGCGTAACGCGCACGACGTCACTCGCGGAGCAATTCGCGCACGCCTTTGACGGATGTGCGGCGCTGATCGTGAGCGATATTTATGACGCGGGCGAAGCGAATCCCTTCAAAGTCACCGGCGAGATCATCGCGAACGTCGTGCGGGCGACCAACCCGGGGTTCTTGACGTCGTTCGCGCCAACGTTCCACGACGTCGCTCGGGCCCTGGGTGCGCTGCACGAGGAATTCGACATGGTGGTCTTCATGGGTGCCGGTGACATCGCCGATGTATCGCAGCTACTCGAAGGTGGAGTTGTGCGATGAGCGTGCGTGAACTCATCAAGCGGGGCCGTGAGCGCGTGGAGGAGCACGCCAACTTGGGAACGAGGACCACGTATCGAGTCGGAGGATCGGTGCGAGCTCTGGTCACACTACATTCGCAGTCCGATCTCGACGACTTGGGTCCGTTGATATTCGCCAGTGGTCTTCCAGTGGCGGTGATTGGAAATGGCTCGAACCTACTCGTCGCCGACGGTGAACACGAGATGATTGCGCTTCATCTCCTCGGAGAGTTCGCCGAGTTGACGTGGCATGAAGAGAACGGCGTTGTGAGCGTTATTGCGGGTGCGGGACTCGACCTCCCCGTCGCAGCGCGGCGGCTGAGCGGCGAGGGAATCGTTGGATTTGAGTGGGCGGTCGGTGTGCCGGGAACCTTCGGAGGAGCTGTCGCGATGAACGCGGGGGGTCACGGATCCGATATGGCCGCGTCGATTACATCCGCGGTGACGTATGGCGGCGATGGTCGTCGCGAATGGACGCGCGAAGAACTTGGTTTCGGGTACCGCACGAGCGCGTTGCAAGAGACAGATGTCGTCACCAGCGCGACGCTCCGTCTCGAACGCGGTGACGCGAAACTCTCGCTCGACAAAATCAAAGAGATCGTCCGTTGGCGTCGCCAACACCAACCGGGCGGACAGAACGGCGGCAGCGCATTTCGAAATCCAAGTGGGGAAATCGCTGGTCGACTCATTGAGCAAGCGGGATGCAAGGGCCTGCGCTACGAGAGCGCTGTCGTCAGTGACAAGCACGCAAATTTCATCATCGTCGATCGTGACGGTCGCGCTAATGACATTCGAGACCTCATGCGTTTGGTGGCGGCGAGGGTGAAGGCAACGAGTGGCATTGATTTGGTCAGTGAACATCACTTCATCGGCTTTGGGGACGGCTCGTGAGTCCCCGCACTCCTCGATCCTCGAGTACGGACGTGCGTGAACGTCCCCAGGTACCTGCAAAAACGACGCGGGCGGCGCCCCCGCGGGCGAGAACCGCGCCGAGGCGGTTACGTCGTTCTACCAAGGTGTGGTTGAGTGTGGGACTCGTCATCACACTGCTCGCCGTCGGAGCTCAATGGACCCTTCGTCAGTCGTTGTTCCGCGTGCAGCACGTGTACGTCGTGGGTGCCCAGCACGAAAGTTCGTCACAGATTCTGGCGGCGACGGGCTTGGGACAACGCCCCACGATGCTCAGCGTCTCGTCGAGCAACGTCGCGGCGGATCTGAACGTGTTTCCATGGATTGAACGGGTAAGCGTCACGAAGCACTGGCCCAACACTGTCGACATTGTGGTACACGAATCCACCCCCGTGGCGGTGGCATTCACGACCTCTGGCCAATTGCGTTTCGTCAGCGACTCTGGCCGCGACCTAGGTCCGGCGCCGCTGCACGTGAACCTGCCGACACTCACCTACTTGCGCCCGCTAGCGACGTCGTGGCCCTTCGCACGCGCCGGAGAGCCAGCGGCGATGGTGGCGAGCGAGCTTCCCCCCGCATTTTCGGCACAGGTTTCATCGATCACCGTGAACGCGAGTGGCGACGTGACGCTGAACATGACGACCCCCGTCACCTTCGAACTCGGCGCCGCGGTCAACTTGCACGAGAAGTTCGTGGCAATCGCCTCGGTGATCGCACACAGTACGTTGCGCCCCGGTGACGTGGTGGACGTCAGTGTCCCTGACGAATTGGCGGTGACGGGCCCGGCACCGTCGTGACAGTGGCATTTGACCAAAAACGGAGGGCTGACTAGCCTTCGGTGACATTTGTTCGCGAAAAGGTGACCCTCCCGGAGGGTGCGCTAGAGGATCAACCCAAGGGGAGTTCATGAGTCTGAACCAAAGCAACTACCACGCTGTGATCAAGGTGATCGGCGTGGGTGGTGGCGGTGTCAACGCGGTGAACCGGATGATCGCCGAAGGGCTTCGCAACATTGAATTCATTGCCGCGAACACTGACGCTCAGGCTCTGCTGCTCAGCGAAGCAGATCTGAAGCTTGACATTGGGCGCCAACTGACGCGTGGTTTGGGGGCGGGGAGTGATCCCGAGATCGGTCGCCAGGCCGCCGAGGATCATCGAGCCGAGATTGAAGATGCGCTGACAGACACTGACATGGTCTTCATCACCGCCGGCGAGGGTGGTGGTACCGGGACGGGCGCCGCGCCGGTCGTCGCGGAGATCGCTCGTTCGCTTGGTGTACTTACCATTGGCGTCGTCACTCGTCCATTCAGTTTCGAAGGGAAGCGTCGCGCCACACAAGCTGATAAGGGGATCGCGCAACTTCGCGAGAAAGTCGACACGCTCATCGTCATACCGAATGACCGCTTGTTGTCGGTGACCGCGGCGGATACCTCAATGCTTGAAGCCTTCAAGATCGCCGACGACGTTCTCTTGTCCGCCGTTCGTGGCGTCACCGACCTGATCACCGTGCCGGGACTCATCAATACCGACTTCGCCGACGTCAACGCGATCCTTCGAAACGCGGGGACCGCGATCATGGGTGTCGGCACCTCGACGGGAGAGGGACGTGCCGTCAACGCGGCACGAGCAGCGATCACGTCACCATTGCTCGAAGCGTCGATTGACGGTGCGCGTGGGATCCTCATGAATATTGTCGGTGGACCCGGTGTGACGCTCAGCGAGGTCACCGATGCCGCCAACATCATCCATTCGGTCGCTCATCCCGATGCCAATATCATCTTTGGCAGCGTCATCGACCAATCGATCGGCGAAGCGGTGCGCGTGACGGTGATTGCGGCTGGTTTCGACCACGGTTCCTCGCCGCGTCCGGCATCGGTAACGACGAGCGAGCCCGTACTCACCGAGGGCCCACGGACCGACATCTTCTCGAGCACCACCAATGACGACTTCTTCGACGTGGGTGGCGATGACGACTTACCCAGCTTCCTCCGCTAGCGACGAATTACTCGCTCGCGTCAAGACGAATTTGGGCGCTCTGCGAACGCGCGTCGCCGCGAGCGCCCCTGACCCGAGCGCCGTACGCATCGTGGCGGTCACCAAGACCTTCGGGCTCGACGTCGTCGCCGCAGCCGTTTCACTCGGACTTTTTGACGTGGGCGAAAACTACCTCAACGAACTCGAGAGCAAGCGAGCCGCGAGCGATGATCGGATTCGATGGCACTATCTCGGCGCAGTGCAGACCAACAAGATCGCTCGACTCTGCCGTGTCGCGGACGTTCTCTGTGGCGTGTCACGCGAGAAAGAACTCGAGCATATTGCTCGTTGCGACGCAACACCCGGTCTGTACATCCAAGTTGACTACACCGGGGCGGCGGAGCGAAATGGCGCGATGCCCTCGGAAGTGTCTGCACTCGTTGCACGCGCGGGCGCCCTTGACCTGGATGTTCGCGGGTTGATGACGGTTGCCCCGGCGAACCCGCAAGGTGCGCGAGTGGCATTTCGAGACACGCGCCACCTCGTCGACGATTTGGGTCTCGATGAGTGTTCGATGGGCATGAGCGAGGACCTCGAGATCGCTTGTGAACTTGGGACAACGGAGATTCGAGTAGGACGCGCCCTCTTTGGCGAACGGGTGGTACCGGGCACGCTGGCCTAACATGGTCGCGGGCGGATTTTCCGCGAGGAGAAGTTGATGAAAGACAAGATGCGTAAGGCCTTGGGATTTCTCGGTCTCATCGAGGACGAATACGGCGAGTACACCACCACGAATCCTGCGCGACCGTTCTCGGACCAGGGGGTTGACGACGAACTCGAATGGACTCGACCGGCAAACGCCAACGGCCGGGCGCTTCCTAGCCCGTCGCCGCCCGCGCCGCCACGAGTGATGTCCAACAACGTCGCTCGGCCCACGCCGATTTCGGTCCTCGAGCCCCATACCCAGGCGCCTCGCTTGCGCCCCATGCCGAGCGGCGTGCGGGCGGTGAGCCCCTTCTCCCAGGAGCGTGACGTGGCGATTTTCACGCCCACCAATTACAACGAGTCACGTCGGATCACTGATCTTTTGCGTTCGAACCGCGCGGTCGTGCTCATCGTCAACGAAGTCGAGCCGGGTCTCGCCCGACGACTCGTGGATTTCGCCTCCGGGACGGCGTACGCGTTGAACGCCAAAATGGAGATTCTGGAGAAAGGCGCCGTGTACCTCGTCAGTCCCCAAGGTACGCACGTGAGCCCCGAAGCTCGAGAGAGGCTTCGCGCGACGAATTATCAATCGGTTGGCGCGTAGTGGCGTGGCTGCACGACCTCATTGGTCTGTACATATGGATTTTGATCATCTCGGCACTTCTCAGTTGGTTCCCCTCGAACAATCCCCGTGGCGCCCTCGTCGGAGTGAAGCGGGTTCTCGCTCGCTTGACTGAGCCGGTACTACGACCACTTCGTCAGATCATCCCTCGACCATCGATTGGTGGCGTTGGTGTGGACTTCTCGGTGATGGTCGCGGTCATAATTTTGATCATCATCAACAATCTCATCTAGCCCAACACCCGTTGTTGGCACAACGTTGAAGGTAGGGTGGCTCCATGGATACTTCGGATTTCAACTCGTCGGCCCTTGACGTTATCGACACGGTTGCCTTCAAAGTCGGTCTCAAGGGTTACAACGTCGACGAAGTTGACGAGTTTCTCGAGCGCGTGTCCTCTGAAGCACGTCAACTCAAGGATCAACTCACCCAGATGCGCCAACAATTGCGCCAGGCGAGCGAACGGATCCATCAGCTCCAGGGTGGGGCACCAGCCGCACCCGCGCCAGCACCCGCGCCCATCATGTCGAAGACGCCCTCACAAAGTGGTGCCGAACAGGTGACTTCGATGATCGCGCTCGCCCAACAGTTCATTGAACAGGCCCAGCAAGAGGCCGAAGCGAAAGCTCGCGAACTGACCGTCGTCGCCCAAGAGCGTGCGAGGGAGATCGTCGCCGAGGCGCGCAGCCGCGCCGAAGACGAGGTAAATCGTCTCAACGGTCTCAAACAGCGACTCAGCGAGGACGTCGATACACTTTCTCGTCAACTCGAACATGAGCGCGTTCGCCTCGCAGCGGTGCTTAGCGAATTCTCACGCTGGTTGGAAAACTCCTTCAGCGTGGGAGGCACCCGCTCGCCTGCTGACCCGGTCGCACCGAGCGCCCCGATACCGAGCGCTACTCCTTCATCCAGCCCCGCCCGCGCCCACGCTACTGAGCCCGCGCGACCGTCGGTCGTGCCCCCACCCGCGCCTGCACCAGTGGAAAACTCCACGATTGGCCAGGTTTTGAATTTCGAGCAACCTTCTCGCGACGACCGTTCGTAAGTCGAGTCGAGGCTGCTAGCCTCGGCGCGCACTTGTCATTGTCTTACGAGGAGAAATAATGCCGTCGAACGCTAAAAGCACCAAAAAGGCCGCGCCGAAGAAGGCCGCGCCGAAGAAGACGGTGGTGAAAAAGGCGGCACGCCCAAAGGTTTCGAGCAAGGGCCGCACGGCACCCCCCAAGAAGGCGACCCCGGTCAAGGCAGCCGCGAAAAAGGCGTCAAAGTCGTCGAAAATTGCCACGAAATCCACTCACAAGACAGTCGCCAAGAAATCAACGGCGCTGAGTGCCGCACAAAAAGAGTTGGCCGCAAAAAAGGCGGCTGCGGCCAAAGCGAAGCTCGCCGCCGCCACCAAGGCGTCCAAGGAGCGTGAAGCGAGAGCAAAGGCCGTCGCCAAAGAGAAGGCCGCCGCCGCGAAGGCAAAAGCACTCGCGAACGCGCGCGCGAAGAAGGAACGCGAAGCGAAGGCGAAGGCCCTCGCCAAGGAACGCGAGGTTCAACGCAAGGCTCGCGAGAAGGCCGCCACCGAGGCGAAGAAACAGCGTGAGATTGAGAACAAGCGCAAAGCAATCGAGGCCGAGAAGGCCCGAAAGCAGCGCGAGATCGAGCGTCGCAATCTTGAAGAGTTACGTCGTCAGGAGCGGCGAGACGCAGAAGAGCGTAAACGACAAGAGGCTCTCGAGAGAAAAATGCACTCGAAGCCATACGGCGATGACCCGGCGTTCCTTGAGGAATTGCGAGTTCTTTTGTTAGAGACGCGCGACGCGACCAACGCCCAGATCGTCGTTGCGGAGTCCGAAGCGAACGAGATGCTCGTTGACCGTGAGCGGCTCGAATATGACGACGAGGACGGCAGCAGCGTTGCCTCGGACATCCAGCGCGATCAGTTGAAGGACTTCGCGTCGTCGCTTCGACTGAAGGTCGATGAAATCGACGTCGCGCTCGCTCGAATTGACGACGGGAGCTACGGTCGCTGCGACGAGTGTTACGAGCCGATTTCCAAGCCTCGTCTGCTTGCGCAGTTGCCCGTGTTCACGTGTGTGTCGTGCCGCGCAAGCGTCTAGGTCTGCATTTCAACTTCACCGTAGCGTTGGTGGCCCTCGTGGTCACGGCGCTCGATGCCCTTACGAAAGCATGGGCCCGTCACGAACTCGCAAATCACGCGGTGCACGTCGTCGGCGCCCTTTGGTTTCGACTGCAGTACAACTCGGGAATCTCCTTCTCGATTACACCATCGGGAACTTTTCTCACGACGGTGCTCACGGTGATCGTCGCGCTGGCGGTCGTCGTGGTGGGTCTCCAAGCTGCTTCTGGCGCGCCAACGATTGGTTTTGGACTCTTGCTCGGAGGGGGAGTGGCGAACGTACTCGACCGACTCGCCGCCACCCCGCATGAGGTCACCGACTTCATAGCGCTGGGATCGTTTCCTGTCTTCAACGCCGCTGATATCTCGATCACCGCGGGCTTTCTGGTTCTCATCGTGGCGGCGCTACGCGGCGAGCGGTTGATAGCTCGATGAGCGACGAGAACGATTCCGACGCCTTTGACGGCGAGGTTCTCGATCTCATCGTGCCAAGCACGTTGCACGACATTCGAATCGATCGGGTGCTGTCGATGCTCACGGGATTGTCACGTTCTGAGACGAGTGCGATGCTCGCGAACGGTGCGGTCACGCTCGATGACAAGGTCGTCGTGAAGGCTTCGTTCAACGTCGAAGGAGGCCAGCATCTTGTCGCTCTCGTCCCCACGCCACACAGCGGCATCGTCGACGCCGATGCGGACGTTCTCGTCGCGGTGGTGCTGGACGACGACGACTTTTGTGTCGTGAACAAGGCACCTGGTCAGGTGGTCCATCCCGGGGCCGGGCAGCGCACCGGCACCTTGGTGGCGGGGTTGCTCGCGCTGTATCCCCAGATGCGCGACTTGAGTGCCGAGGGTCTCTGTGACCCGCTTCGTCCAGGCATCGTGCATCGTCTCGACAAGGGAACGTCAGGATTGTTGGTCGTCGCCAAGACCCCCGAGGGCTTCTTGAACCTGAGTGCTCAACTGAGTGAACGTACGATACAGCGTACGTATTTCGGCATGGTTGAAGGTCACGTGCCAGAAGAGCGAGGTGTCGTTGACGCGCCAATTGGCCGTTCGGTGCGCACCCCGACGATGATGTCGGTGCGTGCGGACGGGCGACCCTCGAGGACCGGTTACGAAGTGATCACCAGAATCGAAAAACCCAACGCGATGACGCTGCTTCGACTCCAACTCGACACTGGTCGCACGCATCAGATACGCGTCCACATGGCGACCATTGGCCACCCCGTCGTCAACGACGCTCGTTATGGGCACCGTCGAGAACGTCGACTCGCGGAGGATCGTTTCTTCTTGCATTCGACGACGTTGGCGTTCGATCACCCTCGCAGTGCTGCGCGTCTCGTCGTCAACGCACCCTTGCCCAAGGACCTCGCGGCACTGGTGCCTGATGACGTCGAACTCTAAGCGTTTTCTCGAGTCGCGAGGACTGCGGAGTCATCGCGCAAGGTCTCGAGCGCCTCTTCCTCGGCGCGGCGCACACGGCGCACCCCGATGTCGAGTTTCGTCGCCGTTGCTTGCAATGACAGCGGTGTCGAGCCATTGAGTCCAAAACGCAACGACAGTACTTCGCGCTGAAGATCACTCAACTTGTCGAGCGCCGAGTGCAACTGCTCGTTCATCATCGACTGTTCGATATCGCCAACCCAGTCGTGCTGACTCGGGGCGACGAGGTCGCCCAACGTCGTCGCCGAGTCCGATGACGCGGGCTGGTCCAAACTCGCGGTGACGCCCGCCAGTCCGTGAAGACCTTGACGCTCTTCTTTGGACATGCCGGTCGCTTCGGTGAGCTCGTCGTCGGTGGGCTTTCTCCCAAAGATCGAGGTCAATTCTGCGGTCGTCGCTTCGAGGCGTTGGAGCTGCTCGCCGACTTCCAGGGGGATACGTATGGTTCGACCGTGTTGCTGGACCGCGCGCTGCAGCGCTTGGCGAATCCACCACGTGGCATANNTCGACCATCTCGACGCCGCGGTCCTGGTAGCGGCGTGCCCAGTGCAGTACGAGACGAAGGTTCGCAGCGACCATCTGTTTCTTGGCTTCTTCGTCGCCGGCGGTGACGCGCTTGGCGAGCTCGACTTGCTCGTCGTAGTTGGGCATGGGGTAGCGGTCAAGGTCTCGCATGAGAAGGCCCAGCATGTCGTTGGTGTTGACTGATGAACGGCGGGGGGTGTTGTTCATTCGTTCTCCTTCGTATATATCTCGTTATTCGTAGCGCTCGGGTCTTTGTATTTCTCCTATGGACGCATTACTAATTTACCACTACGCCAAAATTACTTCAAGCCTTTAAATTTGGGATAAATCGAGGCTAAAGGTTCCGGGGGGTAGCGGGCGGGATTCTCGACCTCCACGGACTGGTGCCCGCTGGGCTCTACCGGCCCTGCGCCAAGGATGCCACGCGGTGCCGACAACCGCAAATCGTGAATCTGAGCCCTCAGGCGCTGTGGGTGCGCACGACGGGTCGTCCGCCGCGCGCCTGGGTCACCATGTCGGCCAAGGTGTAACTCGAGAGGTGCTCTCGCATGTGGTTGCCAACGTCGGCCCAGACGCCCAGCAATACGCATTGTCCTTCGTGGTCGCACGCCCCATCGCGGTGTGGCTCTCCAAAGTCGCCCGCAACTATAGGCCCGTCCACCGCTGCGACAATCTCCGCCAGGGTGATCGCTTCTGCGTCCCGCGCGAGCACGTATCCGCCGCCCACGCCGCGCTTGGAGCGCACGAGCCCCACGCCCTTCAAACTCAGCAAGATCTGCTCGAGGTAGGGCTGAGGAAGACCCGTTCGTTCGGCGAGGTCACGAACGGAAGTGGGAAGAGCTTGGTCCTCGCGCAGCGCCAGGCTCAAAAGCGCCCTGCTCGCGTAGTCCCCCCGTGTCGAAACCCTCATGTGCCGCAGTCTATCGACGGGGTATGCCAACGAGGGCCGAATGATGTCCCGCGCTTTCTGGCACACTGCAATGGTGGAACAAGAACCCAATGCCAACGTGACCGTCAATCCCGACGAGGTGATGGGCCCCGGCGTCGAACCTGCGCCAGCCCCGAGCGACGACGAAGCGACCGACTTCATTTCGCAACCGGCGAAGGTCATGCGGATTGGTTCGATGGTGAAGTCACTGCTCGACGAAGCTCGCAGCGCGCCGCTGGACGAAGCGGGCCGGGCTCGACTACGTGAGATTTACGAGACGTCCATCAGTGAACTCTCGGGTGCCCTTTCACCCGATTTGGGGGGCGAACTTTCTCGAATGGCGATGCCATTTAGTGGGGACATCCCCAGCGAGTCCGAACTTCGCATCGCCCAGGCCCAGTTGGTGGGTTGGCTCGAGGGTCTGTTTCACGGTATCCAGGCATCCTTGTTCGCCCAACAAGCGGCCGCCGCCGCGCAGTTGGAAAAGATGCGCGATCGCTCACTGAACCCCGGAAGTCCTGAACCGCGCGCTGGCACGTACCTGTGACGTACACGCCTCCTCGGCGTTGGCACTATCCTTTAAATCCCACTCGTGTAATTTGAGGGTGACGCACGAAAGGAAGACTTCAGCACATGGCTGAGCGTTTCGTCCATCTCCATAATCACACCGAGTACTCGATGCTCGACGGCGCCGCTCGAATTGACGAAATGGTGCTCGCCGCCAAGGCCGACGGACAGAACGCCATTGGCATCACCGACCATGGCAATCTCTACGGGGTCATCGACTTCTATGAGACGTGTCGAAAGTACGACGTCACGCCGATCATCGGGCTCGAGGCGTACATGGCGGCGAACTCACGCTTCGAACGCCCGCCACGACGAGGAAAGATCGACGACACCGGCGGCGAAACCGAAGGAGGGCAGAAGCTCTATCATCACTTGACCCTGCTCGCGGAGACCACGCAGGGCTATGACAATTTGCGAGCGCTCGCGTCCATGGCGTTCCTCGAGGGTTACTACTACAAGCCACGTCTCGATTGGGAGCTGCTCGAGCGTTACGCCGCGGGCCTCATCGCGACCTCAGGTTGCCTCGGCGGCGTGGTGCTCCAAGCGCTCTTGCAGGACAACTACGAAAAGGCGCTCGAACTCGCCGGGCGCCTTCAGAGCATCTTTGGCGCACAGAATTTCTTCATCGAACTCCAAGACCACGGGATTCCCGCACAGTTGCGCACGAATCCCGACTTACTTCGAATTGCGAAGGACCTCGCCGCACCGCTGGTTGCGACGAACGACCTGCACTACGTACGCCATGGTGACGCGGAGATGCACGACGCGCTGTTGTGCATCGGGACGGGTTCGTTGGTCGCGGACCCGAATCGTTTTCGATTCGAGAGCGACCAGCACTATCTAAAGTCCGCCGCCGAGATGCGATTCATATTTCGTGACGTCCCCGAAGCGTGCGACAACACGCTCGCCATCGCGGAACGCGCACAAGTGCGCATCGAATTTGACAACGACGCGCTGCCCGAATTCCCGATTCCCGAGCGGCTGCACGGTGCTAATCACAAGGAGGGTGCGGACCGGCTGCTTCGCGAATTGAGTTTCGAAGGTGCGCGCCAGCGCTACGGCGATTCGTTGAACCAAGTGGTTCGTGAGCGCCTCGAGTATGAACTCGAGGTCGTAGCGACGATGGGATTCTCGGACTACTTCCTCGTCGTCTGGGACTTGATTCGACACGCGAGAGAACAAGGCATTCGAGTTGGGCCGGGTCGAGGTTCCGCCGCGGGTTGTTGCATCGCGTACTGCCTGCGCATTGTCGATCTCGACCCCATCCGCTACGGTCTGATCTTCGAGCGATTCCTCAACCCCGGACGTCGACAGATGCCCGACATCGACATGGACTTCGACGAGCGCTATCGCGCCGACATGATTCGCTACGCCGCCGAGAAATATGGTTCGGATCACGTTGCCCAGATTGTGACGTTCTCAACGATCAAAGCCCGTGCGGCCGTGCGCGACGCCGCCCGAGTCTTGGGCTACCCACCGCAATTGGGCGACAAAATCGCCAAGGCCATGCCACCGCTCGTCATGGGTCAAGACCTACCCCTGGAAGCGTGTTTCACCCCGATGCCGGGCTTCGAAGCGCGCTACGCCGAGGCGGCCGAGCTCCGCACGCTCTATGACGCGGATCCTGAAGTGAAGCACGCGGTTGACGTCGCCAAGGGATTCGTCGACAAGCGGCGCCAGGACGGCATTCACGCTGCGGCGGTGGTGATCACGAAGGGACCAGTGCTCGATTACGTGCCGGTACAGCGAAAGGGTGGCTCCGGTGTGAACGCTGACGACGCCCCGATCGTGACGCAATACGAAGCGACCGCGATCGAGAAACTCGGTCTGTTGAAGATGGATTTCTTGGGCCTACGAAATCTCGCCATCATCGAGCGTGCGCTCGAGCACATCAAGCGACGCCATGGCACGGTCGTCGACATCGACAACGTGGCGCTCGACGACGAGAAGGTCTACGAGATGCTGCGCCACGGCAACTCGATCGGTGTCTTTCAACTCGAAGGCGACAAGATGCGCCAGCTCATGCGCCGTCTCGCGCCCACCAGTTTCGACGACATCGCCGCCCTCAATGCTCTCTACCGTCCCGGTCCATTGAGCGAGAACGTGCACAATGACTACGCGGATCGAAAGAATCACCGCCAGGGCGTGGTCTATGACCACCCGGACCTTGAGGAGATCCTTGGCGAAACTTACGGACTGATGATCTACCAAGAAGACATCATGCGTGTCGCGACGAAGGTGGCCGGGTTTTCGATGACCGAAGCCGACGACCTACGCAAGGCCTGTTCGAAGAAGATCCGAGAGATGATCCAAGCCCAGCGCGCGAAATTCGTCGACGGTTCAGAGCGCGAAGGATATGGACGCGAGTTGGGTGAGACGATCTTCAACAAGATTGAGCCCTTCGCCGATTATGCCTTCAACAAGAGTCACGCCTACGGTTACAGCCTCATCGGGTACCAGAACGCGTGGTTGAAGGCGAACTATCCCGTTGAGTACATGTCAGCCCTCCTAACGTCATTTCGCGATGACAAGGACAAGGCGTCGGTGTACCTCAACGAGGCGCGTCAGATGGGCATCACGATTGGAGTTCCCGATGTGAATGAGTCCTTCGCCGAGTACACGCCTAGTGCCAGTCAGGACAACGTCATCCTCTTCGGGATGGCGGCGGTGCGAAACGTGGGCGAGGCGTTGGTGGAGAAGATCGTCTCGGAACGAGAACAAGGAGGTTCCTTCGTCTCGGTCTATGACTTCGTGCGCCGCGTCGATCCGGCGGTGCTCAACCGACGATCGATGGAGTCGTTGATCAAGGCGGGCGCATTTGACTCACTCGGAGTATCGCGACTGGGCTTCTTGTTGAAGGCCGACGAAATCATCGACGTCACGTTGTCGCGACGAAAGGACCTCTCGCTCGGGATATCGACGTTATTCTCCTCATTCGGTGCGGAGGAAAGCAACGATTGGGAAGGTACCGAGATTCCTCTCTCGGACCATGAATTCGAACAACACGTGAAGCTCGACTTCGAGCGAGAAATGCTTGGTACCTACATTTCTGATCATCCCTTGCGCGAATTCGAGTCCACGCTTGCGACACGCACTGACGGATCCATCATCACCATCCGCGAACGAGGCGAGGAGCTCGCGAGGGCTGCCAAAGCGGTGACGGTGGGGGGCATCTTGACCGAGGTGCAAATCCGTACGACCAAGGCAGGTCAGCAATACGCACGCACGGTCGTGGAGGATTTAGGCGGCTCGCTGGAAGTGAACTTCTCCGCGAGGACCTTTGAGCGCTGTAGCGGATTCCTCGCGAAGGACAACATCGTGCTCATGAAGGTCAGGGTGGACAATCGCGACGAGGAATTGCGCTTCAGTGCGCTCGACGTCGATCTCCTGCGTGTGGACAAGGGTCTCGAAGAACTGCGTCTGACGCTTCGGCCCGAGGACCTGACGTCCAGCGCGATTGGGGTTCTTCGTGACATTCTTTCGCGCTACCCGGGCCCATCACCAGTGATCGTCGAGACCGGCGCGCAGGGTAAGGCCTTCAAATTAGGGCCCGATTTCAACGTCAATATTGCTGGCGTCGTTGCGGAGTTGCGTTCAGAATTCGGGCGAAACGTCATCAAGGCCTGAATCGGTCGAAGGGGGTCGTCAACTCTCGTAGAATGGTCGTCTATGGCTATGACCGTCACGACGAAGGACACCACCGCCCTCAGCGACGCAGAGCTGGCCGAGATGGCCGATCTGTGCGTAGACCGCGAACCCAACTTCGACATTGGATTTCTCTCAAAACAGCGTGAGGATTGGGTTCTCGTGACCCACGTTAGAGAGGGCACCAAGCTGCGCGGGTATTCGTTTTGCACCCTGGAGCGGATTGGCGGTACGCCATCGCTCCTGGTAGGGCTCCTGCTCGTGGATCGAAACGCGAAGTCCGATCAGACCTTGAAGGCGATCCTTCACGATCAATTTCGCCGCGCCTTGCTGGCGTTCCCCGACGAGGACGTCCTCTTGGGTTCACGGCTCACGTCCCCCGATGGATTTCGCGCCTTCGCCGGTCTCGAGGACGTGGTGCCGCGTCTCGGCTACAAGCCAACGGGTGAGGATCGAGCCTGGGGTCGTCGACTGGCCAAGCGTTTCGGTTCCGAGAAATCGATCGATGACCAGACCTTCATCATGACCGCATCTCCCGGTCCCGTTGGTGGTCTTGACTACAGCGCCGCGAAGGGTGCCATACCCGAGGGCGTTGAGACGTTCTTCAAAGGTCTCAAGCCGGAAAAAGGTCAGCGCCTGATCGTCTTTGGATGGGCCATGGCTGAATCCTTAGCGTCGGGCAAACTCCCTAAATAGGAGAATCAACCGCGGGGCAGTAGGCCCGTGCAACTCTTATAGCAATGCCCGTCAATGGGCTGGGAAAGTGTCGTCAGGACGTAGGTCGGCCGGAAGCCAAGGGTCGCCGCAAGGTCCTTGCCCGAAAGCGCCGAGCGCCGAGTCGCTTCCATGGTGCGAACGGCGTGGCTGTCTTCGCACAGCAACCAGACGTCGTCGCCGAACCACCCAAAACGTACCCACGTGGACCCGTCGTCGTGGCGACGAAGTAACTGGGGACCGCGGTCCGCCGCGATCAGTGCGACACTCGGGCGTTCGCCACGAAATTCCCAGTACGGCGCACTGGGACCGCGAAAACCAAAGAGTGGGCCATCAGCGGGGCTCGCGAGACGCTGAAGCCAGCGTCGCACTCGTCGCCCTCGATAGGTACCGAGGCGGCGCGGGAGATCACGCAGGGTCACGGCCTCAGGCTGGGCGAGGTCATCACGCTCGATGTCCTCGGCGAGGTCACCCTGGACGACGTCGAACGCCGCGAGGTCGGTTTCGATGTCGGGCGGCCATGGAATGCGCCAACGGACGATTGTTTGCGAGGCGAGATCGACGACGGTCGTGGTCTCGTTGGTCGATCCGAGTACGAGCCCAAACACGCTCGATCCAGGTGAGAGATCGACGGAGTTGTGCTGTGGCATCCGTTGGACCAGTTTCTTGAGAGCACGAGCGGAAGGGTCGCGCCAGAACGCCATCAGGCACCGACCTCTCGGAGTCGTTCCTTGAGTTCCTCGACAGTCGAAGCAGGGAGGCGGCAGGCTCCTCGCTGACAAACGTAGGCGAGTCCATCGTGACGGCCTTCAAGAAGTGGAGAAGCGCCCCTCCCAGTGACCACGACGGCGTGCGACATAGGTAACGATCGTACGTGCTCGCTTAGTTCGTTGGCGTCGCCGGGTACGACGATCTCGATTCCCTCACGAACGAATCGAGCGGCGTTGAGCAGATCGGGTACGGCCCCAGGGTGTGCTTCAATGAGCGACGTTGCCAAACTCACCAGTCGCTCGCTGACGCAGCGAAGATCGTCGTCGTCGAGGCACATGGAGAGACGGGCGAATGCTCGACAAGCGACCGCGTGCGATGAGGGCGTCGCGCCGTCAAAAATCTCCTTTGGTCGAAGAAGTAGTCCCGTGTCGAGGTCGCTCGAGGAAAAGAATCCTCGCCCGAGGTGAGGATCCTGCGCCCTTGGAACGGGCCCGTCCCAGTAGTGCTGGAGCAAGTACGTAGCGAGTTCCCGCGCCCTCGTCAGCATCGAGTCGTCGCCCGTGACCTCATAGGCGTCGACGAGAGCGTCCAGGAGCCAGGCGAGATCACTCGCCGTGGCGTGCACTTCGCGATGCTCGGTGCGCCACCAGGTGTCGTGGAAAAAATGACTCGAGTGGAGCGCATCGACCAGTCGAAGCCCTTCGTTCGTCAGTTCGGGGGTGTCGCTTATTAGGAGCGCGGATGCGAACATCGCGTTCCATTCGAGGATGACTTTTTCGTCGCGCAACGGTTGTACCCGTTTCGACCTCGCGTCTCGAAGCGCCTCGACTGCGGCTCGAAGGGTGTCGGGACAACGAAATGGCTCATCATCGGCGAGTCGAGGAATCGATCGTCCTTCAAAATGCCCGAGTTCGACGATGCGGTAGCGCGAGAGCACGCGAGCGATTTCGCTATCTTGGTGGGCGTGTGCGAGCGCGCTGGCGACTTCGCGGGGAGTCCACGTGACGTGTGAGCCCTCGTCGCCGTTCGCGTCCGCGTCGAGTGACGACGCGAAGCCGTTCGCGACACGCAAGTCCGACAACACGAAATAAAGCGTGTCGAGTGCGACGTCGCGCCACTCTGGTCGGTCGGGTCGCGCTCGGCTGGCGCGCAGGAAGGTACGTGCGAGGAGTGCCTGGTCGCTCAGCATCTTTTCGAAATGTGGCACGTGCCAGCGTTCGTCGACGCTGTAGCGAGCGAAACCTCCTCGCAGATGGTCGTAGAGTCCTTGACGCGACATGGCGTCCAAGGTTCTCGATACTGCGAGACGCGCTTCTTCGTCGTCAAACTCGAGCAAGACCTCGACGTAGCTTCCTCTCGGGAATTTTGGTGCGGAGCCGAAACCTCCGAATTCATCAACGCGACTCACCAGGTCATCGCGGAGGATTCGTCGCGATGCGCCAAGGTTGAGGTTCGAAGCGTGGACCCCGAGGTGGTCGATGAAGGCGACTTCCTTCGCCACCGCATCACGAAGTTGGTCGGCTTGCTCTTCGACCACGCCACGCTGGTTGGACCAGGCGTCGTGCATGGCGAGGAGAAGACGCGTGAAACTAGCTTGGCCGTTTCGCTCGACCGGTGGATAGTACGTCCCCGCCATGAAGGGCCTTCCGTCTGGCGTGAGGAACACCGACATAGGCCAACCACCATGGCCGCTCACGAGTTGGGTTGCCGCCATGTAGAGCGCGTCAACGTCCGGGCGTTCTTCGCGATCGACTTTGATCGCAACGAAGGAGTCATTGAGGAGCTTGGCAACGTTCTCATCCTCGAAGGATTCGTGTGCCATAACGTGACACCAGTGGCACGACGCGTAACCCACGCTCAAGAAAATTGGTCGGTCGAGATCTCGCGCGTGTTCGAACGCGTCCTCACCCCACGTCCACCACTCAACGGGATTGTCGGCATGGTCGCGCAGGTACGGCGAGCCGAGTTGGTCTTTGGTGGCTCTTAGTCGAGGCATTGCTAGGAATCCGTTCGTTGACTGATGGGTTGTCGAGTACAGCCCTTCACTTACGTGGCATAAAAGAACGTACCGCGCGGACGCGTACGACGAACGTGCGTCGCAATATTCGTCACTCAGACGTGACGCTGCGCTGACTCCATTGATTACGACGGATCGNNGAGGACCACCTCGTCAGTCCATTCACCCTTGACGAACTCATTTTCGATGAAGTGTGCTTCGCGCTGTAGGCCAATCTTCTCGAGCGCGCGAATCGAAGCAGTATTTCTCGCGTCGCACCGTCCACATATGCGGTGTAGGTGGTAGTCGAAGAAACCGACGTCCAGTAATTCGCGGTATACCTCAACCGCGAGTCCTTGTCCGTGTACTTCGGGGTGCAGTGACCCGCCCATCTCTCCTTGTCGATGTTCGTCGGTGCGCCACTTCAACATGAAATCCCCGACGAATCGGTTCGTGTCTCTCAGCACGACGGCGACGAACAAAATGTTGTCCTCGCCAATCTCGATGGGTTGGTTTGTCTTTCGTTCCAACAATGCGCGCACGTCGTCTCGACTGCGAGGTTCGCTGTAGAGATAACGGTTGACGTCGTCGCGTTCGTAGATGGATGCGAGCCCATCGAGGTCACCAGATTCAAAGTGGCGAAGAACGAGTCGTGACGTGTGTCGTGGTGCCGAGAGCCGCGCCATTTACTCGTTCTAGTACGAGTTCGTCCCGGCGTTGCGGTCGCTGCTGAGTACGCTCGACGTAGGCATCAAAAGCACAATTGCAATGGAGGAGAGCATGACGAGTCCACTTCAATGGGGAATATTGAGCACGGGTGGCATCGCGCACACTTTCGCATCAGATCTCACTCACATCGACGAGGGTGTCATCGTGGCCGTGGGATCACGCGACCAGGCGTCCGCCGATACCTTCGGCGACCAGTTCAACGTGCCTGCTCGCTACGGCTCGTACGAGGATTTAGTTGCCGACCAAGACGTCGAAGCAATCTACGTGGCGACACCACATCCGATGCATCATGAGAATACGCTGCTCGCCCTCGAACACGGTAAGCACGTTTTGGTCGAGAAGGCTTTCACCATGAACGCGGGCGAAGCGCGTGACATCGTACGAGTGGCCCGCGAGAAAAACCTATTCGTCATGGAAGCGATGTGGACGAGATTCCTTCCCCACGTTCAAGCGATTCGAGACTTGATAGACCGCGATGCGCTAGGGCCACTGGTGAGCGTCGAAGCTGACCACGGTAAGTACTTTGCACCCGATCCAAAATTTCGCCTCTTCGCCCCCGAGCTCGGGGGTGGGGCGCTCTTAGACCTGGGCGTGTATCCGGTGTCGTTCGCGTCGATGTTGCTCGGCCAGCCGAACCGCGTGCTCGCGATGATCGACCCGGCGTTCACGGGCGTTGACGGGCAAACTTCGATGTTGTTCGGTTACGAGAGTGGAGCACAGGCGGTGTTGACCTGTACGTCGCGGGGTCGAAGTGCGACCAGGGCGTGCATCACGGGTGAGAAGGCCCGTATTGAGATCGATGGTGACTTCTACGCGCCTACCTCGTTCACGTTGATAGAACGAACGGGCAAACGCGATCGCTTCGACTTCTCGAGCGTGGGCCGGGGACTTCACTACGAAGCCCAAGAGGTCGCGCGATGTATCGAAGCGGGTCTGACCGAGAGTCCGCTCATGCCCCTCGACGAGAGCGTTGCGATCATGGAGACGATGGATAAGGTTCTTGCGAGTTGAGTCGATAGCGTCGATGTCAGCTTGGAACGAGCGTCGAACCCGACGCACAAGTGGCCCAACGGTCGCGATTTTCCTGACTTGTGAAGTTTTGCGCAAGCTGTGGAAAACTTGTGCCTCGATTTAGTGAGTAATTGACAGGGGAAGACAAATTTCCGGTCGCTGCGCGACGCGCGGGACAGCTCAGTTGGTCGCGGCTAGGACGTTGGCCCAAAGATACGAGGACCCCTGGGTCACGAGGACAAAGATGATCGGTATCGCTGCGAGACGGAAGATCGTGCATCACGTGGTCGTGCCCCCATGCGCTACGAGCATGCGCGGTATCGTCAACGGTTCAAGCGATTAACAATGAGCGCAACTCATTGTTGCATCCACGCGCGCGAAAAAGGCACAGACATGGTGAGTGAGTACGAGGCAGAGTGCGTATTCGAGTCGTCGTGTGATTTGGGCGAGTGCGCTCGGTGGGACGAGGTGCGTCACGAGCTCTCGTGGGTCGATGTCACGCAAGGTCGGTTTTTTCGCGCGAGCGTCGATCGCAGTGACGTGCGACTCGTTCGCACCTACCAACTCGAAGGATTTCTTGGGGCGGTCGCGCCCTTTCGCCAACGAAGTGACGGGTGGATCATTGCGCGCCGTCGCACGATAGCGAGATTGAGTGTGGAAGGTGACGTCATTGAATTATGCGCTCCCGAGCCTGCGACGACCGTGGAAGTTCGAATGAACGATGGCGCCTGTGACCCCTTCGGGCACTTCTGGATTGGCACGATGGCAATGGATGAAGTCTCGAGCGCGGGGAGTCTCTTTCGAGTGACGTCATTGAATTGCGAACGAGTGTTAGACGGCGTGACGATCTCAAATGGACTTGGTTGGAGTCCCGACGCTCGAAACCTTTATTACGTCGATAGTGGACCGGCGACGATTTTTCACTTCGACGTGGACTCGAACGGACAGATCAGCGGACGTCGTCCGTTCACGACCTTTCACGCGGGCGTCGACGGAGTGCCCGACGGTCTTTGCGTCGACGTCGAGGGAGCGCTGTGGGTGGCGATGTGGGATGGGGGAGAAGTTCGACGCTACGCACCCAACGGCGAACTACTTGCGAAGGTCCAACTCCCGGTTGATCGGCCGACGAGTTGTGCGATCGGGGGCACGAACGGCACGACGCTCTACGTGACAACGGCGCGCACGGGTCTGTCGCAATCGACGCTCGAAGGCCAGCCGCTCGCGGGGGGCATTTTCAGTGTTGACATCGGAGTGACGGGGCTTCCACTTAACGCCTTTGACCCCGAAGTGGTCTCCTGAGGACGAAGAGCGACGTCACGGATCGACGTGGTGTCGTCGAGAGTTCCTCGTGCGAACACACTCGCGACGGCGACGACTCAAGTCCTCGATGGCAAGGATCATCGCTGTGAGGTCGCTCTAGTATCGCAAGGATGACTTCTTCGCTCGACGGTCGCACGGCGCTCGTCACTGGCGCGAGTCGCGGCATTGGGCTCGCCATCGCGCAGCGTCTCGTGCTGGCGGGTGCTCGCGTGGTGATCTCGTCGAGGCGGCAGGACAATTTGAATGAGGCCTTGGCAACATTCGATCGAGGAGCCTCGGTGCACGCGATTGCCGCACACGTGGGCACGCGCTCCGACGCCGATCGGCTCGTCATGCAGACCATAGAGCATTTTGGATCTCTCGACATACTCGTCAACAACGCAGCAACCAATCCGTACTTTGGTCCATTGGTCGACATCAGTGACTCACAGATGCAAAAGACCTATGAGGTCAATCAGACCTCGGTCCTCACCCACAGTGCCGCTGCGTGGCACCAATGGATGAAAGAGCACGGTGGCGTGATTCTCAACGTCGCGTCGATTGGAGGATTGGGACCTGAACCAGGCATCGGGTGGTACAACGTCACCAAGGCTGCGGTGATCCATCTCACCAAACAGCTGGCGTGGGAGTTAGGGCCCCATGTTCGAGTGAACGCCATCGCACCGGGTTTGGTGCGCACCGAACTCGCCCGTGGATTATGGGAGAACAACGAGGCCGACGTCGCTCGCCATATCCCGCTTGGACGCGTGGGCGAACCCGATGACATTGCGGGTATTGCCGAAGTGCTGGTGAGTGACCAGTCATCGTGGCTTACCGGTCAGGTCATCATCGTCGATGGCGGTACGACGAATCAGCCAACGGGAGGCGTCTCCTAAAGCAGCGAGGTGAGTTCGCCGCGACGAATCTTGCCGTTGCTGGTGCGAGGAATCGCCTTGACCCGCCGGACCTCCTTGGGCTTGGCCCAAGGTCCGAGTCGCTCGCTACTAAGTGCTCGAATCGCGGGTTCAAGACTCGCGGCGTCGCCAACGACCAGCGCGACGACGCGTTGGCCCCACTCGGGATCGTCCACACCAAGGACCGCGACGTCCTCAACTCCCGGAACGCTCGCGATGATCGTCTCGAGATCCTCGGGCCAAATTTTTTCGCCACCCGTGTTGATCACGTAGCCGAGGCGACCGCGCACTGTCACTCGGCCGTTTGCTACGTCGCCAGCGTCGCCCGTGGGGAACCAATCATCACGACCATCAGATCCAATGATGCGTGGTCGAGCCTCATGACGATACGAGCGAAATAACGTGGGAGATCGCACGATGATTTGGCCATTCGCGCTCTCAACGTCAACGCCGGGTAGGGCGATCCCGTCATAGACCACGCCCGAACCAGTTTCAGTCATGCCCCACGTGGCGACGACGTTGGCGTCGACGGTACTTGGCGGACGCGCGCCTCCGAGGAGGACCCTTTCGTAGGCACTCAGATCGTGTCGGGCGAGCTGGGTTCGCACCACGGCGATGTGGGTCGCACCATTTCGCACGCCGTTCGCGAGATCGTCGACGTCGCCCCACACGAGGGTGGCGTCCGCGAAAATCGAGCGCAACACAACGGCGAGACCTCCGATGTGGTTGGCGGGCAGACACGGGAACCACACGGGAGTTCTCGTACCGCGCAAAAACGATTGGGTGAGGGTCGCACTCGCGCTCAGCGCGGACCAGGACAACTGTGCGGCTTTGGGGGTGCCACTCGAGCCCGACGTCAAAATGACGAGTCCAATGTCGTCTTCAACCATGCGACCTTGGGGACGAATAACGCGACCTTCGGGCGAAAGAATTTCTCCTGCACCCAAGAGTTCAAGTTCAGCCCTCGTTCGCGCGGAACTCACGCGTTGGTCGAGGACGCAAAACGGCGTGGCGGAATTCACGCATTCGCGAATGGAGCGTTCGAGTTCGAGTCCGAGCGCGAGGTCGAGGGCGAGCAAGGAACGCACTTAGTGACATTAGGTCCCTGCGACTAGTTTTGATGGAAAGGGGGCTCCACGTGGCGTCAATTCGACACGAGATTCGCATCAACGCTGCGCCCGACAAGGTCTGGAACGTCGTGACGCGTCCCGAGTCGATTCCCGAGTGGTTCCCCGGCATCGACTCGTGCACGGTAGATGGCAATGTGCGCGTCATCAAGACCCACATGGGTCTCGAGATGCCCGAGAAAATTTTGACCAATGACTCACTCGCGCGACGATTTGCGTACCAAATCACGGCCCCCCTCTACCGATTCCACCTGGGCGTGATCGACGTGCTCGAAATTGGTCCCGGCGATTCGCTGTGTGTGTATTCGACCACGGCGGAGCCCGACACGCTGGCACTGATTATCGCGGGTGGCACCGTGGGTGCGTTAGAAGAGATCAAACGAATCGCTGAGACTTCATAGGAGACACATGGGACGAAAAATTCTCTTTATCACGACCGATCAGCAGCGCTACGACACGCTTGGCGTCAACGGTGGAGTTCTGTCGCGTACCCCAGTGCTGGACGGTCTCGCGAAGGAGGGGATTCGCTACGAACGTTGTCAACCCACGTCGGTCGTGTGCATGCCATCTCGCGCGTCGATGCTGACGGGCCAATTTCCTTCGACGCATGGTGCCTGGATGAACGGCGTCCCTTTGGCCGTTGACGCTCCTTCGGTCGCCGAGAATTTGCACGATGCCGGCTACGCCACCGCACTGATTGGTAAGGCGCACTTCGAACCCTTCATGGATCCCTTCGGACGATTTGCCGAGAATTCACTCGCAAGTTTAGGCGTGCCAACAATCGAGCAGCCGTGGTTTGACGGGCGTCGCGGCGTGCATCGAGGTTTCGATTATCTCGAGTTCGCCACGCACGGCGTCATGGGACCGCTTCACTACGCGCGATGGATGATCGCCCATCATCCCGAGGCGCTCGGAGGGTTCTATCAGGTCGTCGACAACGAATTGAACGTGAACGCAGCTGGAGGAGGCGACACCGGAGCGCCACAAGTGAAATTCAACGAGGTCGAACGAGATTGGTACCACACTGACTGGGTCGCTGAACGAACGATGTCGTGGTTGAATGCGCAATCTGACGATCGAGACTGGTTTTGTTGGATGAGTTTTCCAGACCCTCATCATCCGTGGGACCCACCAAAGTCAGAGATCTCTCGCGTGCCCTGGCGCGACGTCGATCTTCCTGCGAACTATCCAGCGAAGGCGAGCGATCGCGAAACGATTATTGATCAAAAAGCACGACACTGGCGCGCGTGGTACGACGGTCGCCTCGTCTCGAACTACGAGGCTCCCGCAAAATGGGTGCCCGCCACACTGACGTCTGACCAGGTACGTGAAGTCAACGCGCTCAATGCGGTCGAAGTCGAGCTCATAGACGAGGCGATTGGCCGTGTTATGGCACTCATCGAACAGAAAGGCTGGGGCGACGACGTTGACGTCATTTTCACCACCGACCACGGCGAATTTCAAGGTGATTTCGGATTTCTCTTCAAGGGCCCTTATCACGTTGACGCGTTGATGCGTCTTCCACTTATTTGGCGACCAGCACGATCAACAAAAATCGCCCCAAGCGTGGTCAGCGCCCCCGTGAGCTTGGTCTCTCTCGCCGCGACCTTTCTTTCGGTCGCGGGACAACCCGCGCCTTCGTGGGCTGAAGGTGACGTGTTGCCCCTCAGTAACGACGACGCGCTGGTCTTGGGACATGACGCCACGATCACTGAATGGGATTCGTCGCTCTTTGGCGTCGACGTGCACGTGCGCACCGTCCTTACGCACGAGTTCCTCTACAGCGAATATGGACCCGGCACCCTGCACGAAGGGACCGAAGGCGAACTCTACGACCTTTCCGATGACCCTTTGCAACGCGTTAATCGCTTTGAAGACCCTGCATATTTCAGTGCGCGTGCCACGCTGCACGAGCGACTCATCGCACACGAAGAGCGACCCGGTGAGCGGGCGACACCAGGTGTGTTGATGGCACCGGTGTGATTCACCGGTAGCGTGGTCGTCATGTCTGACACTGTTATCCATGGATCGCCACTCGACCCGGTCGAAGAGTTTCGATCGTGGCCCTTACCGAACTTCGAACGCCGAGGTGACTATCAGGACATCATCTTCGAAGTTAGTGAGGGAATCGCACGCATCACGATCAACCGACCCGAGCGGCGCAACGCCTTTCGTCCTCAGACCTTGTTTGAACTCGCGCGCGCTTTCGAAGCCGCGCGAGACGACATCAGCGTGGGAGCCGTCATCCTCACTGGTGCGGGACCTGACGCATTTTGCTCAGGCGGCGACCAGAAAATACGGGGCGATGACGGCTACATCGGTGACGACGAGGTCGCCCAGCAAGGTGTGGGACGTCTTAACGTCTTGGATCTTCAGATACAGATCCGTAGGCTTCCCAAGCCAGTTATCGCACAGATTGCCGGGTACGCGATAGGCGGAGGACACATTCTCCATTTGGTATGCGACCTCTCGATCGCAGCGGACAACGCTCGTTTCGGACAGACCGGTCCAAAGGTTGGTTCCTTCGATGGTGGGTACGGTTCGTCGCTCCTGGCGAGGACTATTGGTCTCAAGAGAGCCAAAGAAGTGTGGTTCCTGTGTCGCCAGTACGACGCACCGCAGGCTCTCGAGTGGGGCCTTGTAAATACAGTGGTGCCTCTCGCCGCTCTCGAGAGCGAGACCATCGCGTGGTGTCGCCAGATCCTCACGTTGTCACCGATTGCTCTTCGAATGCTCAAGGCGGGATTCAACGCCGCCGACGACGGTCTCGCTGGTGTCCAGCAACTCGCGGGTGACGCGACGATGTTGTTCTACATGTCCGAGGAAGGACAAGAAGGTCGTAACGCATTCGTCGAGCATCGAAAGCCAGACTTCTCGAAGTTTCCCAAGCGACCATGACCTCTCAACCGCAGACGACGGTTCCAGGGCCGTATCGTCGCTGGGTAATGGCGTCGCGTCCGCGAACGTTTCCCGTGGCTTTAGTGCCCGTCGGCGTGGGTGCCGCACTCGTGCGACCGGCGAGTATTGAATGGCTCAACACATTGTCCTGCATCGTGGTGGCCCTTGCGCTCCAAATAGGCACGAACTTCGCAAACGACTATTCCGACGGCGTACGCGGAACCGACAGCGTGCGAGTCGGCCCCTTTCGACTCACCGCGTCGAAACTCGTCGACGCATCTCGGGTGCGACTTGCCGCGTGGTCCTTCTTCGCAATTGCCGGGGTTGCAGGTTTGCTCCTCTCGTCACGCACGTCGTGGTGGCTTGTCGCAATTGGCGTGAGCGCGGTCCTTGCTGGTTGGTTCTATACAGGTGGCCCCCGTCCGTATGGCTATTTCGGTTTTGGCGAAGTCTTCGTACTTGCGTATTTTGGTTTCGTTGCGACGGTGGGCACGACCTACGTGCAACATGGGTCCATATCAGGGTCGTCGTGGTGGTTCGGTGCGGCAACGGGGTTCATGGCGTGTGCGGTCTTGGAGGCGAATAACCTTCGTGACGTCGACAATGACCGCGAAGTGCGCAAGCTCACACTCGCGGCGCGACTCGGGCGGGAGAAAGCCCCGTGGCTCTACCTCGCGTGTGTCGCGGGAATAGTTACGGGCATCGTCGTCGGTGGTGAAGCACTCATTGGTGCACTGGCGCTTGTTGTGTACGCGCGTCCACTGCGCTGGGCATTCTCGAAACGTTCGGGGAGAGAATTGCTTGGTCTCTTAAAAGAGACGGCGCGCGCGCAATTGATTCTTGGCGCGGTCTTGGTCGTGACGTTTTTCATCACTCGCTAGGCGCGCTCGGTTGGCTGCGTTCACTTCGTAATTGGTGTGTATCTAAAAAATTGAAATTTTTTGATTTGTTATCTTCGGAGCAAATGAGGATTGAAGTTGTGACTATGTGTTCGTTTGAGTGATTCCAACAACACAAAATGTGCCAAGAAATGTGAATCTTTTTCGTTTCTACGACGAATCGTTGAACCGATCATTGCGGGCGCGGTGTAAACGAAGTTTGAACGGCGAGTTACAGACGCAGTGCTATCTTCTCCAACGGGCAGCGACTTCTCGTGGTGTCCTGGTTAAGACAAAGAAAAATTTAGGGGTCGAAAGACTCAGAAGAGGTTGGGGGGAATGAAATTTAGAACAGGAAAGGCTCTCGCGGCCGCGGTATTGGTGGGCAGTTTTGTGGCCGCCGTGCTGCCAAGCGTGAGCAGCGCGGGGGCGTCGTCCGCGACGGTCTCGGCGAGCACATTTAATAAAGATTTCACGACGATGACGTACATGAAGGCAATTGCCGCGAAGGGTTCGGGCAAGATCGCCCTGATTCTTCCCGACACCACCAGTTCGGCTCGTTACGTTGACTTCGACGCACCAATGATGAAAGAGGCATTGACCAAGGCTGGATTGTCATCAAGCGATTACGTCATCCAAAATGGCGACGGTAGCGACAACACGTTCTACACCGACGCTGTTGGTGACATTGCGAATGGTGTCAAGGTACTGATCATCGACCCAGAGGACTCGACCACTGGTGAAATTGTCGAGGCGTACGCCGCGTCACATGGCGTAAAAGTTATCGACTACGACCGCTTGACTCTTGGTGGCCAGCGTGCGTACTACGTGAGCTTTAACAACGTGACCGTTGGAACCCAGTTGGGAACCGGCCTCACTGCGTGCTTGACGGCGTGGAAGGTGAAGTCGCCACACGTCTTTGTCATGTACGGTTCGCCCACGGACAACAACGCCACACTCTTTGGTCAGGGTTACAACGCGGTGCTCAAGGCCGCGGGATTCTCTCCTGGCGAAGGTGCGAAGGGAAGCGCCAATACCACTAACGAGAGTGTCGGGACCTGGACTCCGAGCCAAGCGCTGACCGACTTTGAGGGCGCCTACACGGCGAACCCGAAGATCAATGCCGTATTGACACCGAACGACGAAAACGCCGCTCCGATCATTACGTACTTACAGTCGAAGGGTCTCAAGCCGGACAAGATTCCGTTCACGGGCCAAGACGCCACTCCGGCAGGTTTCCAGAACATCATTTCTGGCTATCAGTGTGGAACCGTCTACAAGCCAATCTACGAAGAAGCTCAGGCCGCGGCTGCCTTGGCGCTGTACCTGCGTGCTGGTGTGACACCTCCCGCGGGACTCGTCAACGCCAAAGTGACTGACCCGAGCGCGACAATCAACCAGTTCAAGACCATCCCTTCGGTGCTCGAGACTTCGGTATGGGTCACCGCATCGCAGATTGAAAGCACGATCATCGCGCAGCACTGGTTGGCAGCGTCGGCAATTTGCACCAATACGGCTCCGTCCGTCTCTGGCGCAAAGCAGCCAACCTACGCCAAGGACTGCACGAAGTACGGCATTCACTAAGTAAGTAACGACGATGACTCCCACCCCCGGACTCCAAGGCGACAACGTCGCCTTGACGAGTGACCCTCGTCACTCGGGTTCGGGGGTGGGTGCGTCGCCTTCAGATTTTCTATTGAGTCTCCGCGGTATCTCCAAATCATTTGGCGCCGTGCAGGCAATGACGAACGTCGATCTCGACATTCCCGAAGGTCAGGTGACAGCGCTCATTGGCGACAACGGCGCCGGTAAGTCAACGTTGATCAAAGCAATTTCTGGAATATGGGCACCTAGCAGCGGCACGATGTATTGGCGGGGCAACGAGGTGCACATTCATACACCGCGCGCCGCGAGCGAACTCGGTATCGCGACCGTCTATCAAGATCTCGCCCTTTGCGACAACTTGGACATCGTGCAAAATATGTTCCTTGGGATGGAAGATACGAAGTTTGGTCTCCTCGACGAGATCACGATGGAACTGGCCACGGTCCAAACGCTCAAGGATTTGGCGGTTTCCACCGTGAAATCCGTGCGCCAACGTGTCGAATCATTGTCGGGTGGGCAGCGTCAAGCTGTTGCCGTAGCCCGGGCCGTTATGCGCGAATCCAAACTCGTTATTTTGGACGAACCGACCGCCGCCCTTGGTGTGTCCCAGACTGCCCAGGTTCTCGCCCTCATTAAGCGTCTCGCATCACGCGGTATTAGCGTCCTCGTCATTTCGCATAATCTCTCCGACGTCTTCGCCGTCGCCGATCGGATCGCCGTCATGTATCTCGGTTCGATCGTCTCGTCAGGACCAATTGCGAATTACGACACGACGAGTGCAGTTGAAATCATCACGACGGGCGCCTCGCATCATGCGGCGTCTTCAGCGTCAATTAAATAGTCGAAAGGTACGAACACCGGTGTCGGCCCCTTATTTGGATGAATTGTCGCACGACGAGCACGCGCTCGCCGGGAAGAATGAGTTTCGTCAAATGCTCGCCGGCTTTCGCCAGGGCGACAGCGGTCTGATTCCCGTCCTGCTCGGTCTCGCAGCCCTCGTTCTTTATTTTTATATTCGTAACCACGTCTTCTTGACTGCGGGCAACATCACGAACCTCTTCATCCAAGCGACGATTTTCGTACTCTTGGGAATGGCGGAGATTTGGGTCTTGCTCCTTGGCGAGATTGATTTGTCGATCGGCTTCGTCGCTGCCATTGGAGCGGCGGTCGCCACCATCTTGGTTGACCAAAATTTCCATTGGCCTTGGTTCGTGGCATTTCTCCTCGCTCTCATCGCCACGACGGGCATTGGACTTCTTTCGGGGCTCCTCGTCGTGTTTCTCAAGCTCCCGTCGTTCATCGTCACGTTGGCGGGATACCTGGGTTGGCAGGGCGTCCTCATCTATATGGTTGACAAGGAAAACTCTGGCGGTACCGTACCCGTGCAGGAAAAGGTTCTTTACAACTTGGTCTATGGCAATTTGTCGCCGTTAGGTACGTGGCTCTTCATTGGCCTTTTGATTCTTTTGGGCAGTGTGTTCATGCTGCGTAGTTACCGCAATCGGCGTTCCAGCGGACTCGTCTATCGCTCAATTTATTTCACTATCGCCAAGATCGTCGCCATGGTCGTCGCGGGCGTTTGGCTCGCGATTGTCTTGAACACCGACCGCTCAACGTTCTCCGTAATTCACGGCATGCCGTTCGCAATTCCGATCGATGTCGCCATAGTGCTGGGTGGCACGTTCATACTGACCAAGACCAAGGCCGGTCGCTATCTCTACGCAATCGGAGGAAACCGCGAAGCGGCACGTCGCGCGGGCATCAACGTCAATTTCTATCGTCTCATGGCGTTTTGCTTGGCAGGTTTCACTGCCGGCGTAGCGGGGCTTTTGTATTCATCCTGGCTCGGCGGAATCTCCGACGCCATCCCTGGCGGAACGTACGTGCTCTATGCCGTCGCCGCAGCCGTCATTGGTGGTACCAGTCTCGTGGGTGGACGAGGAAAAATGGTTCACGCGGTCATTGGCGGACTCGTGATTGCCGTCATCTATAACGGCATGGCGTTGCTGAGCGTGAGCGTGGCGGTGGAATACATCGTCATCGCTATCGTTCTCATCGCTGCGGTAACGGTGGACTCGGTCGCACGGCGCGGGAACACCGCTCGTTAGGACTGCATTTTCAAACCTCTACGACGATGACGCGCTCGTGAGGTAGCCCATGATCACGTCCGCGCACTCCTCGGGCTTTTCGAGGTGCGCGGCGTGACTCGCACCTTGAAGCAACTCTGCCCATCCCAATGGCGCGAGCTCAGCGATCGCGAGCGCTTCGGTGCTGAATTTCGTGTCCGACGTTCCGGCCACGCAAAGCGTTCGCATTGGCAACTTTTGTATCGATGGACCGAGGAATCCCTGCGTGCCCGTGCCACTTCGACGAAGCGATTCCGCAAGTCCTACGGCGTCACTGCTTCGAGCCGCTCGCTCAACGGGGTCGATTGGAAGTTGTGAGAACATTGGCTGGCTCAACCATTCATCGAGGAACGCCGTCACCCCTATTTCACCGATTCGATCAGCGAGTTGCTTGTCGCGTCGCTCACGAGCCATTCGTTCAAGCGGATCTTCAATGCCTCGTGATGCGCTAAGGAGTACAAGCTGCCCGACCCGTTCTGGATGACGAACGGCGACGTGCAACGCCACTCTCGCGCCGTAGGAATAGCCGCCGAGAAATACCGGCTCGTCGGGGAGCGATTGCACCAAGAGATCGGCGGTTTCTTCGAGCGATGCGTGAATTTGAGACGACTCGCCGTGTCCGGGTAGGTCGAAAGTCAGGAGTTCGAATCTACCTGCAAGAATGGAACGAAACTGATGTGCAGAATTGCGGCTTTGGGTAAAACCGTGCAGCCACACGAAAGTTGGCCCCGACCCCTGATGAGCGTTGCTGAGGAGTTGCATTGCAAGAGAGCGTACCGAGTCAGAGCGACGTTCAGTCGACGTTCGCCGCAACGCTCTTCGACGAGTGGATTCGCTCGGGACTTCGCGACGTCGTGCTGTGTCCTGGTTCACGATCCACGCCGCTTGCCGTTGCGTGCGCGGCCCGAGAGGAACTACAGGTGCACGTGCGTCTTGACGAACGAAGTGCCGCATTCTTTGCCATTGGGCTTGCGCTCGCCAGCTCCAAACCAGTTGCGGTGGTAGTCACGAGTGGCACCGCCGCTGCCGAACTGCACGCCGCAGTCTGTGAAGCCGATGCCGCGAACGTGCCGCTACTCGTGCTGACGGCAGACCGACCCCCAGAGCTGCATGGCGTGGGTGCCCCGCAAACAATTGATCAACGAGCTTTGTTCGGAACCGCCGTTCGCCTCTTCGAGGATCCTGGCGTCGCGCGGTGGAACGCGTCATCGTCGTGGCGAGCGTTGGCGAACCGATTCTGGGTTAGCGCTCTCGGGGAAGGAAAGCCATCGGGTCCCGTGCACCTCAACGCCGCCTTCGTTGAGCCCCTGCTCGGCGTCACGCTGCCATTGCCTCAACCTCGCGTCGCGGGGCCATGGCGCTCGCGCGTCGACGCCAAGGAGCAGTCAAGTCTTCCGTCAGTGAATGGCGCACGGGTGCTCGCAATCGTTGGGGCTGGCGTTGCGCCGTCGACAATCTTGACGTGCCGTGAATTGAACTGGGTCGTGCTTGGCGACGCCACCGCGCAGGGTTCGCTCGCGTACTATGACCCGATCCTTCGAGACGACGCTGTTGCGACGTCGTATCGACCCGACCTCATCGTTCGCATCGGAGGACTTCCGGCATCAAAGTGCCTTCAAGAACGGATGCGCGAGTGGCAAACGACCGTCGTCGCCTTTGGCGGTGGCGGTCCCGTCGCCGACCCCGACGGCTTGGTGCAAGCGACGTACGAGGGACTTCCCAGCGCCGACCTCGATGCTCTGCGCGCCGATGTGGACTACGCGAACGAGTGGTTGCGATCGTCACTGAACGTCGACGAATTGATTTGTGCGATCACGTCGGAGGACGGAGTGCTGAGCGAGCCGGTCGTCGCGCGAACGGTGGTGGAAGTGAGTGGTGACCTCGGCATTCCCCTGGTCGTTGGATCGTCGATGCCTGTGCGCGACGTCGAATGGTGGTCGAATTCGCGTCGAAGTCCGACCTACGCAAATCGAGGCGTCAACGGGATCGATGGCGTGGTCTCGACAGTGTTCGGCGTGTGTGCTGGCTCGAAGGGTATTGGCTTCGTTGGTGACCTCACCTTGCTGCATGATGTTTCCGCGTTGGTCGACGGGCTGGGTGAGCAGGGTGGCAGTTGCGTACTTGTCGTGAGCGACAATCAAGGCGGAGGTATTTTCTCTTTTCTTCCTCAAGCCACCGCACTCGACGAGGAATCCTTCGAACAGCTTTTTGCGACGCCTCGAGCGCACGATCTCGAGGCGATCGTTTCTGCGTTCGGTCACGACGCGACAACCGTTTCAACGAAGCGTGCACTACGTGTCGCGATGGAGAAGGGTCTCTCTGACAACGGAATCTCCGTCGTCATTGCCAAGGTGCCCGATCGATCAGAGAATGTTCGTATTCATGAACACCTGACCGAACTCGTTCGGCGAAGTATCGGGGATTAAATGGAAGCTACGCTTCCCGCATCGTTGTTAGCGGCGTTTCCCTTCGCGTTCGCGGCGGGCCTCGTCTCATTCGCCTCGCCGTGCGTGCTACCCCTTCTTCCTGGCTACCTCGCCTTTCTAGGCGGTTCGACCGCTCGATTGGAAGGTACCCGCGGCCGCGGCCGCGCGGTGATCGGCAGCGTCGCGTTCATCGTTGGTTTTGCGCTCGTCTTCGTGAGTTTTGGGGCTTTGTTTGGAGGGCTCGGAGGAAAATTACGCACCCACGAGCGCGATTTGGAGATCATTTTCGGCGTGGTCACGGTGATGCTCGGCATGTTCTTCGCCGGATGGTGGCCGTCGAATTTGCTACAGCGTGAAAAACGCGTGCACCGACTCCCTCGCGCGTCGATTATTGGCGCAGGGCTCCTCGGCTTCACGTTCGCACTGGGCTGGACGCCATGCATCGGCCCCACGCTGGAATCGATACTTGGTTTGGCGGCCGCTAGCGATGGCGCCACCGCGTTTCGTGGTTCGATCCTCGCGTTCGTGTATTGCCTCGGGCTCGGAGTGCCATTCATTGTTGCGGCTTTCGCGACCGAATGGATGACGACCGCGTCAACGTGGTTGCGTCGTCACGCGAAGATCATTGGCATGATTGGTGGCGTGCTCCTGATCGCGATCGGCGTGGCAGAGATGACGGGACTCTGGCAGAGCTTCGTTCAGTGGTTGCAAACCCACCTTCCCTCGACCAGCTCCTTTTAGGAATCACGTCGTCTCGTAGACTGCTCGCATGAACCTTCGCGATGACTTGCACTTTCGAGGGCTCGTGCACCAAGTGACCGACGAGAAAGTGCTCGATGAACTCAGTGTGGGGGGCGTCACGGCGTACATCGGTTTCGATCCGACGGCGCCCTCGTTGCACCTTGGCAGTCTGATGCAGTTGTGCAATCTTCGACGCCTTCAGCAAGCGGGGAATCGCCCCATTGCTTTGGCGGGGGGCGGTACCGGATTAATTGGCGATCCCAGCTTCAAAGACGCCGAACGACCATTGTTGAGCGTCGAGGAGATCGAAGCGAACGTCGAAGGAATTCGCGAGCAACTTTCGCGTTTCTTGGATTTCTCGTCGAGTGCCGGGGCCACCCAGGCTTTGCTGTTGAACAACGCGTCGTGGCTCACGTCGATCCCGCTGACGGAATTCTTGCGTGACGTTGGTAAGTACGTCACCGTGAACCAAATGGTGGCCAAGGAGACGGTGAAGAGTCGCTTGGACCGCGATGATGTTGGACTTTCGTTCACCGAGTTCTCGTACATGCTTCTCCAGGGATACGACTTCGTCCGCCTCAACCTCGATCATGGCTGCACGCTGCAGTTGGGAGGTTCGGATCAATGGGGCAACATCACCCTCGGCGCTGAGCTCGTGCGTAAATCCACCGGTCATCACGTAAATGGACTCACCTCACCATTGCTCCTACGCGCGGACGGCAAGAAATTCGGTAAGTCAGAAGGCGGCAATGAGAACGTGTGGTTGGACGCGAAGATGACCTCTCCATTCGCGTTCTACCAGCATCTCCTCAATATTGACGACGCGTCGACGCCTGAGGCGTTGCGCTTCTTCACGTTCCTCGAGCCCGACGAGATTCTCGAGCTCGACGAGGCGACGAAGAACAAACCTCACGAGCGACTAGCGCAACGTGCGCTTGCTCGAGAAGTCGTGACCCTCGTGCATGGCGGCGACGCCGCGGCGAAGGCCGAAAGTGCTAGCGAAGCGATCTTCAGCGACGCAATTGGCGATCTTGACGAAGAGACGTTATTGGAAGTCGTACGCGAGGCCCCATCCTCGGTGTGGTCGCGCGAGGAATTTCGAGTTGGCCTCGATCCGGCAGAACTTTTCGCACGGTGCGACCTCGCGAAGTCCAAGGGCGAAGCTCGGCGTTTTATTGAACAGGGTGGCTTCTACGTGAATAACCGCCGCGTTGAGCCCGACGAAGTTGTCAGCGACGGTGCCGCGCTCTACGGCCGATACCTGGTATTACGTCGAGGGCGTCGTGAATTACACCTCGTTGTATTGGCGTGATCAAAGCGCTGGGTCTGCTGCTCGTCGCGGGGTTGTTGTTGAGCGCGTGTGGTTCGGAGTCCGAAGCAAAGGCGATGTCGACGTGGGCGACCCAAAGCGACTTTGCTTCGAACAACAAGACGGTCATCTCTGATGTGCGCCACTCCGCGACCGCGCTGGAGAGTGCCTCGACCGCGGTCAAGTTGCTGCATGCAGTCTGTGACATCCTCGACATGGACGTATCGGCGGCCAATGCCGCACTGCCAACACCCGACAATCAATCGACGCAGTTATTGTCGAAGGCTTATACGGACATCGACTCTGGCGCCAAGCTTTGCTTTGATGCGGGTACGAATTCGCTACAGCGTCAAAGAGCATTGAACTATCTCTCGAAGGGCCTCGCGTACTTGTCCGAAGGCACACTGCGCGTGGGGGTGGCGGAGGGTTCTGAGTCGAACTAGGTCGACGCCGGCGGTCGGAGGTCGATTTTTAGGTGAAGGATGCCATCTTCGAGTGTCGCAACTGCGTCACCTAACATCGCGTAGTCCTGAAAATCGAGCTTGGCGGCTTCTAGGAACATTTGACGCTCAGCACCTTCTACCGGGGGAAGTCCACGTCGCTTCACTGCTTCGGCGCGCTCACGGAATCGAAGGATCATCTCGTTGGGGTTGAAGGTATTGCTCATGTCTCGATGTTACGGGCGTTCATCGTGGCATTTGAGTTGGTAACATGGCTCTTTGGTTCAGTTCTACTGAACCGGGTCGCCGCCAGTTATGGCCCGCGACCAGTGAGGAGTTGACGTGAAAAAAGGCCGCCATCGTCGGTTTGTTGAAGCTCGCGAACTCAAGCGTTCTACCGGACCTCGCGCAACGACGTGCGACGAGTGCGGTGCGGCGCCCGAGGATGTGCACGCAGAGTGGTGCCTCGCCGAGGAAGATCGCTACGACGAGATTTTGGGTTCACTACCACGAACGTCGTTTAACGAGGAAGACCCGCTCGCCGCGGAGAGTTAATCAGCTTTTCGTCGTACGGGGTGGGGCAGCAATGTGCCCTTGGGCTGTTTCTTGCGCCGGTCCATATAGGCGAGTAGTTCGACATAGACCGGTTCAGTGACCATTGCGACGAGTTCTTCACGCATTGAATCAATGACGCGAGATTTGCCGACGAAAGCGAGTTCATCCTCAGTGCACCACCAATGAAACTCCTCACCCCCCGCTCCCCAGTCGCTTCGATTCCACTGAGAAATCCGAGTGATGACGTGTCCGTCGTCTTGAACGTCATCATCGCGGCGAAGTGGTAACTGCCAGCAGACCTCAGGTTTGAGGGGTATGTAACTTTCGTCGTTATCGATCGCCATCACGTGTAGTGCGCACCCAGCGCCACGATGAAAGTCCGGGCGATTGAGGAAAATGCAGGCGTCTTGAACGAGTCGCGTCGTCATCTCACCGTTTTTCTTAACCTTCGTCGTGCCGTTTTTGCCCTTAGCCTTGAATTGCCACTGGTCATCGGTCAATCGCTTCGCGGCTTTTTCGACGCGACGTCGGTCCTTGTCGTCACTGAAGTGCGCACCGTAACTGCAGCATCCCTGAACGAGCTCGGGACTCGCTTCGGTGAGGACTCCTTGACAACCGTTGCCAAAGATGCAGGTCCAATTGCTCTCGAGGAATGTCACATCGAACATCCAGGTGCGCTGGTGTTTGTGGTCGGCGAAACTTACCCACTCGTGGGCGTCGTTTGGAATGGAGGTCACGCGTAAAACTTACTTGGCTCACCACGGGTCATGGCAACTCGTCGCTCACGATGACGATGATCGGTGCTTGCGGGTGGCGACGTTTCTCCTTCTCTCCTTCGCGGCCGTTCGAAGATTCGCTTCGACGCTCGCCCCGCGGGCGACCTGGTGACACAACGCCTTCGTGCACGCGGAGCGGCTGGCGCGCCACGACCACCACGGTGGAAGTCCAATTTCCAAGACCTTCAATGATTTTTGGGTGATTAACAAAGAGCGACGAGACGATCGACCCCACCTCTAGACTTAGGACCATGACTACCGTCCAAACTTTTGACATCTTGACGCTTACTGACGAAGCTCGCAACGTTGTGCTCGACGCCTTGCACAACGAAGAGCAGAGCGACGCGCTGGCGCTGTGGGTGGAAGTGACGGGCACGCGAGGTGCCGGCTACTCGTACGACCTCTTTTTTTCGGATCGCGCTGACGCCCCCGAAGGTGCTGCGGTTGGTAATGACGGCGACATCACGATCGTCATTCCCAAGAGCAGCGTCGACCGACTGCGGGGAAGTCGATTGGAATTTGCGAGCGAAGGGGGCGGGGGACTCGTTTTGGTGAATCCCAACATTCCCACCTCCGAAGAAATGAATCCAGGCGTGCCCGCCGACATTCTTGCTCTCGGCATCGAAGGGCCTATGGGCATACTCGCGACCTCGGTGCTCGAGCAGAACATCAATCCATCGATTGCCTCACACGGCGGTCGCGCTGACCTCGTGGCGATGGACGAGGAGAAGAAAGTCGCGTACATCAAGATGTCGGGCGGGTGCCAAGGATGCGCGATGAGCCGCATGACGCTCTCCCAAGGCATCGAGACGACGCTTCGTGAAGCAATACCGCAACTCACGCAGGTACTTGACGTCACCGATCACGCGTCAGGTGTCAATCCTTTCTATTCGAACGAGTCCTAAGCCGCCACCAGCCTAGAATTACGGGATGTTGCGCTTTCTCACGGCTGGCGAAAGTCACGGTCCCTCCCTCACGGTGATCATTGAGGGACTGCCGGCTGGTCTCGCAATCAACGAAACCCAAATTGGCGACGAGCTGGCGCGCCGACGCTTGGGCTACGGACGCGGACCTCGTATGCGCTTCGAACGCGATGAACTCCGTCTCATCGGCGGTATTCGCCACGGGCGAACCCTCGGTTCCCCGGTCGCGATCGAGATCTTGAACTCCGAATGGCCGAAGTGGGAACAAGAGATGTCGGCCGCGCCGGGAACACCCAGTGACAAATTGACGAAACCACGGCCGGGCCATGCGGATTTGGCCGGCATGCAAAAGTATGCCTTTGATGACGCTCGTGACGTCCTCGAACGAGCGAGCGCGCGAGAAACGGCGGCGCGCGTCGCTGCGGGCGCGCTCGCGAAGGCACTCTTGGGTGCCATTGGGGTTCGAGTGGTCAGTCACGTCGTGCGCATTGGCCAAATCGCCTCGCCGGTCGGGCATCGCCCGGGACCCGATGACCTTGATGTGGTCGACGAATCAGAGGTTCGATGTTTCGATGCTGACGCCGCCGCAGCGATGATTCTCGAAATAAAGGCCGCTGCGAAGGAGGGTGATTCACTCGGTGGCATCGTCGAGGTGATCGCCTACGACGTGCCCGTTGGACTTGGCAGTTACGTGCATTGGGATCGCAAGCTGGACGGCTTGATTGCGGGAGCGCTCATGAGCATTCAAGCAGTCAAGGCGGTCGAGATTGGCGACGGAATGATCCAGGCGTCGCAACGCGGCAGTGTGGCTCACGACGCCATTGCCGTCGACCAATCGTTCACGCAAGGCGGAGGGTACATTCGTCGTAGCGACCATGCGGGTGGTTTGGAGGGTGGCATGACGTCTGGTGCCCCCGTGATCGCCAAGGTCGCGATGAAGCCGCTCGCGACGCTGAATCGACCAGTTCTCGAGACCGTGGACCTCGCGACGGGTGAAACGACCGTCTCATTCAAGGAACGCACTGACGTGACCGCCGTTCCGGCGCTGGGCGTCGTCACCGAAGCAATGTTGTCACTCGTGTTGGCCAACGAAGCCCTTCGTAAGTTCGGCGGCGATTCAGTTGAAGAATTCGTCCGCAATCACGCTACCTACGTCGCCAATCTTGGCTCCACGTCCTCGCGTGCACTACCTGAGTAATCATGGCTCGTCTCGTACTGGTCGGTCTTCCCGGGACGGGTAAGACGACACTCGCTCGCGAACTCGCCGAGCGATGGCATATCGAGGCGGTCGACACAGATGAGTTACTCGTGACGAGGACGGGACGAAGCGTGGCCGATCTCCTTCGTCAAGACGGTGAAGCGACGTTTCGTCGCCTCGAGGGCGACGCGCTGGACGACGCGATTCGTGGCGACGTCGTCGTGGCGACTGGTGGAGGCATCGTTACACTGCCCGCGTCGCGCGACACGCTCGCGAAGGCCACCACTATGTGGCTTGATTGTCGTGACGAGGTCATCGTGCAGCGCGTCCAAGGCGGCGATCGTCCCCTCCTAGGCGACGAGCCATCCGAAGCAATAGCGAACTTAAGGGCGACGCGTACGAGATGGTATGAGGAGGTATCGCGGGCACGAATCGAATCCTCGGGAACACTCGATGACGTGGCCGACCAGATCGAGCTGGCCATGAAGAGGGTCTCATGGTGAAAGTGCACGTGTCGCTGAGCACGAAGCCCTACGACGTTACGATTGGACCGGGCGTCCGCCACGAACTCGGCGCAATCCTCGAAGCGACGAGCGTTGGTTATCAATCGTGTGTCGTCGTGACATCGAAGGAACTTCGGGCCCAGTCATGGTTCGACGTAGATCACGACGATGACGTGACGGTGATTGAAGTCCCCGAGGGCGAACGAGCCAAAACGTTCGGTTCCCTCGCATCGCTTTGCGAACAATTCGCAGCGTTACAACTTTCCCGTCGCGACGTGATTGTCGCGGTGGGGGGAGGCGCGCTCACCGACGTCGCCGGATTTGCGGCGGCGGTCTATTTGCGTGGCATCAGCGTCATTCACATTCCCACGACGTTGGTGGGTCAAGTCGATGCCGCCATTGGCGGCAAGACCGCGATCAACTTGCCATCGGGCAAGAATCTGGTGGGGGCGTTCCACCAGCCGGTCGCGGTTCTATGCGACTCGGAGATCCTCGAGTCGTTGCCCGATCGTGAACGACAATCGGGTTTCGGTGAGGTTGCGAAGTGTTGGTTGCTCGAGGATCGACGAGCGAGCGCTCTCGCTTCTGCGTCACTCGATGACTTGATCTTGTTGTCGGTCAACTTGAAAGCGCGGATCGTTGCCACCGACGAATTTGAATCTGGCGAGAGGGCTCTATTGAACTATGGCCACACCCTCGCCCACGCGCTCGAGGTGCTCGCGTTGGCGCATGATCCCGACCTGCTCCGTCACGGTGAAGCGGTCGGAATCGGGTTGGGTTTCGCCGTACGGCTGGCCCACGCGCTGGGACGTGTCGACGAGTTGGTCGTGGCGAATCATGATGAGGTGCTGGCTTTCTTCAAACTATCGCTCGAGGTACCAAAGGAATTTTCGACAAGTGACATCATCGCCGCAATGGGTCATGACAAGAAGGCTCACCACGACCTAACCTTCGTCTTGCCGGGAGTGAATGGCTTTGAAGTCGTTCGAGGGGTCAATCACGAACTCGTGGTACGAGTACTAGAGGAATATCGAGAGGCACGATGAGCAGAGAAATCCTATTGCTGTCGGGTCCGAATCTCGATCAACTCGGCTCACGAAGTCCCGAGATCTACGGCACCGCGACGCTCGATGAACACGTCCAACGGTTTCGCCAAGGTGCTGAGGCATTGGGATTCACGGTGCGTCACGTGCAATCAAATTTTGAAGGTGCGCTGATTGAGGCGGTGCACGCGGCTCGAGGAAGTGCTGTCGCGGTCGTTATCAACGCTGGTGCCCTTACCCACTATTCGTGGGCCCTCGCTGACGCACTCGATATGTTCGAAGGCGTGAAGGTGGAGATTCATATCTCCAATCCCGCTGCGCGAGAGCCGTGGCGACACGTCAGTACGTTGGCGCCGGTGGTAAATGGTTCCATTGCAGGTTTTGGTGCTAGAAGTTATGACCTCGCGCTTGACGCGGTGCGGCGCCTCCTCGGTGATTCGTAGTCTTCGCCGAGCGGCGATTGCCTAGAATGGGCAACGCGACTTTCTCGAAAGGCTTCAGCCCATGGCGGCAATCTCGACATCTGACATTAAAAACGGCATCACGATCAAGATTGATGACGCTCTCTACACGATCATTGAATTTCAGCACGTGAAGCCCGGCAAGGGTGGGGCGTTCGTTCGAACGAAGTTACGAAATGCCCGTTCTGGTGCAGTCATCGAACGAACGTATCGATCTGACGAACGCCTCGAACAAGCAATCATCGACAAGCGCGACACGCAGTACTTGTATCGCGATGGTGATGACTACATCTTCATGGATCAATCGACCTACGACCAGGTGCCCGTGTCGTCAAAAAACTTAGGTGAAGCGACAAACTTTCTTAAAGAGACTGGAAAGGCGATGTTGATTCTGCACGATGAAGAAATCATCGGTGTTGAACTTCCGGCTTCTGTGGAATTGGCAATCGCTGACACCGAGCCCGGAATTCAAGGTGACCGGGTGTCGGGGGCCCGCAAGCCGGCGACGCTTGAAACGGGTTTCGTTGTCCAAGTGCCGCTGTTTGTTGGACCCGGTGAAGTGATCAAAGTCGACACTCGAACCGGCGAATACATGACGCGAGCGTGAGATGAGTGAACTCGGGCAGCAGCGTCACCGCGCACGCGAGCGGGCGCTCGAGATCCTCTACGAAGCAATGATTAAGGAACGCGCAGTAGACGAAATTTTGAACGATCTGGCCATTACTCCCGACGCATACACCGTTCAACTCGTGATGTCCACCGAGACGCATCGAGACGAAGCTGAGGCGCTTATTGAGGAATTCGCACAGGACTGGACACTTGAACGCCTCGCCGTCGTCGATCGCATCATCATGACCTTGGCGATTGGTGAGATGTTCCTCGTCGATGCGCCTCCGGTCGCGGTCATTTTGGATGAAGCGGTCGAGCTCGCAAAAACGTTTTCGACGGATAGTTCAGCGAGTTTCGTTAACGGCGTCCTGGCGTCGTGTGCGAGTCGGCTCGCCAAGCTTTAATAGTTGCCTACACCCAGCACCGACCCAGCGCCAAATCGGCGAGCACCACTCGGCATTTCGAGCGAGCACCCACACTGAGAGTGCGCGGGTTCGCCAACTTTTCACGTCCGCGTGTTTTCTCGCCGCCTCGCCCGACCCAAGCGGACGGGGCCCTCTTTCCAAAGAATTCTCTTATATAGTTATTTTGTGTGGTTATGCAATCCACACGTCACCCGTTAAATTCGATGACGAGACCTATGTCAATGGAAAATCGCAAGGAGCATCGTATGTCAATGGGGGGAAGACTCGTCACCGTCATCGCCGCCTTCGTTGTGGCGGTGGCGCTCGTGGTGGCCGGTGTTGCGGTGTTCTTGAAGCCTGGTGTTCCTGGTGGCGTCGTCAATTTCACGAAAGCGCAACCAGTAGGCTCCCCGGTAAATCTCACGGTGCAGACAGTCGGAGCGATTGGTTTCGGAGCGCATCCCACGTGGGTGTCGTACTTGGTGAAGGATCCCGAAGGTAAGTGGATACACGACACGACGTGGGAGCTGCCTGCTCACACGATGATTCACATGACGGTCTATCAGTACGACTCCGGAAGCCCTCTACGAAATCAGGAATGGGGGCAGGTGCAGGGAACGATTGGTGACACCGCGACACTCAACGGCAAGAGTTACACGGTCTATAACTCCTACACCGGCAACGGCGTTGGTCACACCTTCGCAGTTCCGTCTTTGAACTTAAGCGTGCCCCTCATTGGGATTGACGGCAACGCCACCAATCCCTGCAACGCTGCACCATGTCACACCAACTACGCGCACAACGTCATCAAATTCAGTTTCATGACACCCGGCGCTGGTAACTATTCGTGGCAGTGCTTCGTCCCGTGTGGACTTGGCTACTTGTACGGCAACGGTGGTCCCATGTCGACACAGAACTACATGGGCGGATTTCTGCAGGTGGTGGCGCAATAATGACGACCGAACACACGACGCAAACTGAACCTCGTCACCTGCGCCGAATTGGCATCATCTGGATAGTGGCGTCGATCATTGGCGACCTCCTCTACTGGTTCTTGGTGGGTCCTCATGTCCCGCCGGGGCGCATGACCTCGTCGGCGACGTCAGATCAGTTGGACTTCAACATCCTCATGGAATTGGCACTGCCAGTTCTCTTTGGTATCTGGGTGTTCTTCGGGTATTGCTTTGTCACGTGGCGTTCAAAGCGCCGAGGTGTCGCAGAACCAACCGGAGGCGCGGCCGCGAGGTCGAATCTTCGCGCGCAAGTCTGGTGGATTGCGGTTTCATCGATTCTGGTACTGTTCCTGGCCGGATTTGGGACCATTGAGCTTATTGCTGGCGATGGTTCCGGCGGTGGCGAAGGACCTAACCCGGTGTGGGAACCAACGGGAGCTGTGCAAGCTGAGACCGCAGCCCTCACTTCATCGGCGTCATGGACGCCGGGAACAAATCATGTGCTCGTCGTCCAAGTCATTGCACAGCAATGGAAGTTCACGTACCGTTACCCTCAGTTTGGTGGGTTTGAATCGCCACAACTCGTCCTTCCGGACAACACCTCAATCGCGTTCAACGTCACATCATTGGATGTCATTCACAGTTTCTGGGCATATCAATTGGAAGTAAAGGCGGACGCGAACCCTCAGGAGAACAACGTCGCGTTCACGACGACGAACCAATTGGGCAACTTCACTGTGCGCTGTAGCGAACTCTGCGGGCTGTGGCATGGCGCGATGTACAACTACGGCAAAGTCGTCTCCACCTCGGCGTTCCAGAACTGGGCGACAACGACAGAAAGTGCCAACGCTGCGAATACAAAAGACTTGGCGCCCTTTGCGTGGACCTATGTGCCAGACGCGAATGGCGCAGCGGGTGGGTACTACCCAGATGGCACGGTAACGCCCTACAGCCCGGTCGAGACATACGGCGCGAAGCAACCAGCTTCATGATGAGCCAGGGAAACAAGAGCAACCGCGTGAAGGTGATGAGGAAAGAAACGGAGATAGGGCGATGACGATTAGCGCCGAACGACCGCTGAAGATTGCGCCTGAGGACGCGCTGTCACACGCGCACCCTCATCGGACCAGCTGGACCGAACGACCTGGATGGCTAAGCCAGCATCTAGGCACCGCCATCATCGGTGGGATTCTTGGCTACGTCTTCGGGCACTGGCTAGGTAATTACATCACCGGAGCGTATCCCTACAACGCAAACAGCGGACAGAACTCGTCTGCCGACGCACTGGCGCTGATTTTTGGCGTCGTTGGTTGGCTGCTCGGAATAGGAGCGTTCAATTACCCATTGGCCAAAATGATTGGCCGCGAACCAAAGCATGAAGTTCCCGTCGAAGGATGGACGAAGTATTTCCGCTACACCCTTGACCACAAAGTCGTAGGGAAGCAGTACATCGTTGGTGTGCTCCTGTTTCTGTTCACTGGCGGACTACTCGCCATGGCGATTCGCACAGAACTCTTGAACCCTACGACCCACGTGTTCGGCCCCGGTACCTACATTGAGATCGTGAGCGAGCACGGCACGATCATGATGATGATGGCGACCTCCGTAATCATTGGTCCAATTGGCAACTACTTCGTTCCTCTCATGATTGGTTCGCGTCGAATGGCGTTTCCGCGCATAGAGGCATTTAGTTTTTGGATTTTCATAGCTGGGTACGCTGTCATCTTCTCGGCGCTGCCCTATGGTGGATTCCCCACCGGATGGACTGGCTACGCGCCATTGCAGACTCAAGCAGGTCCCGGAATGATTTCGTATTTGCTCGGTTTTGCGGTGATTGGACTTGGAATGATGGCGGCTGGCTTCAACATCGCGGCGACCATCATCAATTACCGAGCGCCCGGTATGTCGTGGAGTCGCCTGCCAATTTTTGTGTGGGCAGTACTCGCAACAGCGGCGCTGCTGACGCTCGCAACACCAACGTTGTTTGCCGCTGGATTGTTCGGTGTTCTTGATAAGACGGTGCAAACGGCGTTTTACGTCACGGAACACGGGGGAAGTTCGTACCTGTGGCAAAACCTCTTTTGGTTCTTTGGCCACCCCGAGGTGTACATAATGGCGCTTCCAGGGTTTGGTGTCGTCGCGGAAATTATGCCGGTGTTCACGAGAAAACCCTTGTTCGCCTACAAGATCGCGGCGGCCGGCATGATTGGCGTCGCGCTCTTGTCGTTCTTCGTTTGGCAGCACCACCTGTTCCAAAGCGGTATCAACCCGGACATGCGTCCGCTGTTCATGTTGACGACCGAGTTGATCTCGCTCCCGACTGGTTTTATTTTCCTCGTAGGCATGGGCACGCTCTATAGAGCGAAGATCCGATTTGAAGTACCGATGTTGTTCGCATTGGCCGTGTTCTTCAACTTCCTTATTGGTGGCGTCACTGGGGTGTTCCTTTCGGACGTCCCTGTGAACGTGACGGTGCACGGCGGATTCTTCGTTCTCTCACACTTCCATTACACAATCATGGGAGGGTTGCTCTTTGCCTTTATGGCTGGCCTGTACTACTGGCTTCCAAAGATGACGGGCAAGATGATGAATAAGAAACTCGGCCTTTGGCATTTTTGGACGATGTTTATTTTCTTCAACTTGACGTTCTTTCCAATGTTCATCATTGGTCTGCTCGGCCAACCTCGCCGCGTCTTCACGTACGCGAAGAACCTTCAGACCTTGAACGATTTCTCGTCGATCAGTGCATTTCTTCTCGGGTTTTCATTTTTGATTTTCTTCGCGAACTTGATGTGGTCGATGTACATCAAGCCAACTCCAGCGCCTGCGAACCCGTGGGATTCACTCGGACTCGAATGGCAGACGGCGAACCCGGTTCCGCTCTATAACTTTGAACGAATTCCGGTCATTATGACCGACCCCTATCACTACAGCGAAGAGGGAGCGCCATCCGTGGCTGACCTCGGCGTCGGTGTCAAAAGTCCAGTCAGCTCCGGCGCGAAACCGGCGAAGTCGTAAGCGGGGAATTGAGAATGTCAGATACTTCGAAGAATTCACAAGAGATTACTGAGACGCCAGAGGAGATTGAGTACGAACTGCGAGGTCAGATTGGTTCAATCTGGTCGGGGGGCAGGCTGTTCATTGGGATGTACGCGTTTCTTTTGGCTTCCCTCGCGTTCGCGTACTTCTATCTGCGTGCCGCGAATAATGGGTTGCTATGGCGCCCACATAACGTCACCGCGCCTACGGCATATGGATGGACGATCTATTCACTGTGCTTGCTGACTGCGCTACTCGCCATCTTCGGCGAGCGTCGTCTTCGAAGAGGCAGCGTTGCCGACTGGCAGGTGGCGGGTTGGATTGGTGTTGCGTGTGGACTTGGCGCATTGGGCGCACAGATTTGGGAGTTCACTGCAGTGCCGTTCTACCCAGGCTCAAGTGGTTACGCATCGACATTCATTGGATGGTCGGTCATCAACATTGGGACAATTGTGGTGGGTACATACTGGCTCGAAACTTCTTTGGCCCGGTCGTTGCGGATGCAGCGGGAGTCAACCAGCCCTAAGCCAGAATTGGCGATGGACGCCTCTGCCCGGCTGTTTCGTGCCAACGTGTCCTCCATGACCTACTTCTGGGGCTTTGTCGCCATTTCGGGCGCACTCTTCCTCGCGATGTTCTACCTGCTGTAGATGGGTGTTGTGCTAACTAGGATTCGTAGTCGTAGGAAAATCTTGAAGTTCAAGGGAAACGGTGCGAGGTGATGATGCAAGCTGTAGATACGTTCATTGGATCGCAGGTGCTGACTACGGCTATTCCTTTAGGAGTGTTCTTCGCAGTCGTGCTGTGGGTCTTCTTCCAGCGCAAATCAGCCGAGTGACGCAAAACGCACCACTCGCAGTCGCAGCAGATCCGAAGAGAAGCTTTAGAAATGTCCTCGCCGTGCTTGGCCTCGCGCTGTGGCTCCTGTGCTATGTGCCACCGCTCTGGGGATGGTCTGAGCGATTTGAATACGTTCAAGCGCTCCAGTTTTTATCGTTCGCGGTGCTAGTACCAGCACTACTTGCGACGGGCGCGCCATGGCACTTGCTCGGACTCGCGTCTTCGCGGGCGTCGCTCAAGGTTGATGAAGATGGCCATGTCCTTACTCAGAGGCGATTGCGACCATTTGAGCGCCACGCAATCACAAGAACGAGACAAGAAAGCAATCGCCGTGTAGCAGTTTTGATGACGTCGTTTCTTGCGCTGCTGATCTTTTGGCGAGTGGCGCCGGTCGTGGACTTTGAGGTTCGTCACGGTTTCGTGGTTCTCATCGAATCGTGGAGTTTGGTCGGTAGTGGTCTTGCACTGTGGTTGGATCTCGTCAATTCCCCGCCACTTTCTCCTGGCACGACCCGTCCCTATCGGATTGGTATGGCCACAATCTCGATGTGGGCCGTATGGATCCTTGCCTACCTCGATGCGATGTCGCACTCGTCGTGGTACAACGTGTTCCACCACATTGCGGGACACGGAATTTCTCAATCGGCGGACCAGCAATTTACGGCCGCCGCCATGTGGCTTTTTTCGGCCGGAGCTTTCCTACCGGTCATATTCTGGAACCTGATTCATTGGCTCCAATCAGAGGAAAATCCGTCCGACGAACTACAGCGAATGGTGCGCCGAGAAAAGACCTACGGACCCTACGGGGAACTTCCCTAGGAGTGGGGACGGTGCCGTCCTCTTACGTCCCAGTGAGGTGCGGCAACTTCGGGAGAATTGGATTCTTGAGTTTGCCAACAATGCGGCTCGCTTCGGTCAGGTCGTGAAAGGCAGCCGCCCGATCTTTTGAGAGTTGCGCTTCTTGCTTGGTGAGATTGTCGATCAAGGACAGTTTTCCTGGATTCTGAAACAAATTCTGAATGTCTTCGATCGCGGCGAGAGCATCAGAGGTAACCCACGAAACGATCACGCTCAGCATTTGATCGATGTGTTTGCCCGCTCTTGTGTCGATCACCTCGATATTGTTCGTCAGGTCATACACGGCACCACTCGCGAACGAACACGCCGTCTGGTCGCCAACCAGAAGTCCTGGTACTTGCGAGCGGTCTGAAGGAGTCAACTTTCCCGCCAGACTCATGTTGTAAAAACTGAAACTCTCTTTGATCGAGTACACGCACGGATCAATATCGGCGTTGATCTGGCCTATTGTGTCATTCTGCGCCGTCAGGTCTTGTGACCTGGAAATGTGGTTTGGCAGATCCGTGATCACCGAGACCGCCACAACGACGACGATCGCGATTGTAATTAGGAACCACGGCCGCTTGTAAAAGGCGACCTTGAAATTTGCCAGCGACGATGCTGACATGGTCGCTGGCTCAAATACCGAAGATTCAAACGGCGGTATGTCGTCGGTCACTCGACAAGACTAATCGCGGTTTCTGCGATGCCTTTCGCGTAACGCGCGATGTACGTCGCGCTCAGTGAAAATACATTCTTGTTCGAAACCTTGGCGAAAGGTGTCGCGAGAGCCTCAAGTCGATGTTTTGCTCCGATGAAATAAATTTCGTTGTTGTGTGAAACCTCACTCGGCGCGGAGCCGACTTTGATTCGAATGCCGTACTTGACCCACACACTGTTGAGGCGATGGAGACTGCCGGTAAGGAATACGACGTTTGGAGTTCCCTCTAGATGCGGCAGTTCGAGGGCGAGAGGGTGAGGATTGACGGCGATATTTCGAGGATCCGTGTTGACAATGGCAAAGACAATCGAGCGGGCGTTCGAACCCAGTTGAGCGCGCGCTTCCTTCATCTCGGCGCCGAGGACTGGGCAGATGTCATTGCAGGTTGTGTTCTCGAAGAACAAGACAACGACCTTGTGGCCGACTCTTGAGAGATTCCACTTCCGATCGTTTTGTGTGACGAGTGTGAAAGACGGTGCAACAGCGTTGCTAATCTCCTTGAGTCCGATGAATGAATCTTCGGTCATTTCATTGACACTTCGTACCGGAGCGAGATTGGCGTTCGAAGGTAGAAATTTCGTCGTCGTCGCACTCGTCACCCCAAAATTTCCGAAGTAATGTTCTCCCGCTTCGCCCCCGAGACCAAGGACCGCGAAGATCACGAGTAACCATGCCACGGCTTTTGGAGGTATTGAGGATTTCCCTCCTCGTCGTCGGGCGTTGCGGTCAATGGGCGCGCTGGAGCGGAACATTGCCGCGCGCTCTTCCTCGCTTAATCGCGGCAATGAGTTTGGTGCAACGTCGGTTCCGTCGTCCATCGTCAATTCGTCCCCTCGACGTCACTCGATTCTACCGAGCGGACCGGCGAAATTGAAACGCTGAGTGCCCACTTACGAGGTGGCGTAGTTTTGAGTCGCGAGGAAGGGGCGGCGGTAGGGTAGCCGAATGGAGCGTTTCGACACGACGCAACGCGACGACTCGGCAAAGATACCTGTACGCCGCCTCACTGGTAAAGATGCGTTTCGAGCGCACCTGACACTTGTTGGCGGATTGGCGCTATGCACGTTGGCATTCTGGTTTGAACTTGGGCGCGCGGAAGGCGGCAACGAACTTAGCTGGGCCTACGTGTTCGAGTGGCCGTTGCTTGGCGTCTTCGGATTGTACATGTGGTGGAACGTACTCGATCCACAGCGCCAAGAACGCGTCAAGGCAAGGAAGAAGACCAAAGAGTTGGCGCCAGAGTTCCACGGGATGTTGAGCGCGTGGGAAGACCATCAGCGCGAACTGCTAGCAAAACAAAATGGGCTCGACCCAGACACTCAAGAGGAGTCCGACTCTCCGACGTGACGCCAGGTACGGCGATGGAACTTCCGGTGGCCACATCGTTGCGCGTCTCTGCTATTCTTGGCACTCGATAGTCGTGAAGCGAATCCCGTGAGGTTCGTACGACGGGGGACACATGAGTTTTGAGTATGAACGCCAGACGCCGTCGCGCGATCTGGCCTTTCTCGCGAAAAGCCAGCTTTTGAGCGCCGACGACGTTGAACGTGCATTGAAGAGGATGGCTCACGAGATTGTCGAGCGCAATCACGCTCCAGAGGAACTGACCGTCATTGGGATGCAGACCGGCGGGGTCGGATTCGCAACCCGAATGCACGAACTTCTGTGCGACATCACGTCGACGCGGCCATCACTTGGCTTGCTCGATGTGTCGTTCTATCGAGATGACCTCAATGTCAATCCAGCGCCGAGGTCCTCGACGACGTCGATCGACGAGGACTTGACCAATCGGACCGTCATATTGGTTGATGATGTTTTGTTCACGGGTCGAACCATTCGAGCTGCATTGAACGCGTTATCGGATTGGGGACGGCCTCGCTCGGTCCAACTCGCCGTGATGGTGGACCGTGGACACCGCGAATTACCCATTCGCCCCGATTTTGTTGGGAAGAATCTGCCATCGGCACTTGACGAATCGATCCTTGCGACCCTTGATGGTGTATGGATTGGCACGAAAGGGGCAATGTGATTACGTCGATACGGGGCCAAAATCTGTTGACTCTCGAAGGGATGTCCGAGGGGGCACTTCTCGAGGTTCTCGATACCGCGGAATCCTTCGTCGAAGTGAATCGGCGAACCATCAAAAAGGTTCCGGCCCTTAAAGGCAGAGTAGTTGCCTCGATTTTCTTCGAAGAGTCGACGCGTACACGTTTGAGTTTCGAAACCGCCGCGAAGCGACTATCGGCGGACGTTCTCTCACTTGCGGTCGCGTCGAGCAGTGTCAAGAAAGGCGAGTCCCTTCGCGACACCACGGCGACGATTGATGCACTCGGCATCGATGCGGTGGTTATGCGACACCAATCCAGCGGGGCCGCTTTGCAGGTGAGTCGTTACGTACCGCATGTCCGCGTCATCAACGCGGGTGATGGTCTGCACCAACATCCGACCCAAGGCCTCCTCGATGCCTTTACCATTCGCCAGGTATTGAGCGAGCGAAAGGGTAGCTCCGGTGTCGAGTCGGGTCTAGAGATGTTCAAAGGATTACGAGTTCTCATTGTGGGCGACATCCGCCATAGCCGCGTCGCGCGAAGTGACATTTGGGCGTACGCAACACTGGGTTGCGACGTTCGAGTTGCTGCGCCCGGAACCTTGCTGCCGGCCAACATTGAAACTTGGCCAGTGACGGTGGTGTCGAATTTTGACGAAGCATTGGAGTGGGCAGACGTGGTGGGACTCTTGCGACTTCAGCGCGAGCGTGGCTCCGGATCATTCGTGCCGTCACTGGAAGAGTTCACCCAAACTTTCGGTCTCACCCTCGCCCGGGCGAAACGTCTCGGACCTAGCACCATCATCATGCATCCTGGACCGATGAATCGAGGGGTCGAAATCGACTCGAAGGTCGCCGATCAGGTTAACGCCGTGATCACCCGTCAAGTCGCCAACGGTGTGCCAGTACGCATGGCCGTGTTGTACCTCGCTCTGGCGGGCGTGCGAGAAGGAGGCGCTTCGTGAGCGCGTTTCTCGTGCGTGGTGGTCGCATCGTCGGTCCGACTTCGTCGTCGATTGGTGACGTACTGGTGCACGACGGGGTTATCGTCGAGGTCTCAGAATCCATTTCCCTGCCGTCGGGATGCATGGAAATTGATGCCCGTGGATGCTGGGTTGGGCCCGGTCTGGTTGACTTGCACGCGCACCTTCGCGAGCCTGGACGAGAAGCGGCGGAGACGATTGAAAGCGGTGCCCGCGCCGGCGCGATCGGGGGTTTCACGGCACTCGTGGCCATGCCCAATACCGAGCCCGCGCTCGATAACGTGGCACTCGTGTCCTACGTCCTTGAACGCGGCGCACGAACCCCGCTCGATGTGGCGGTCGCCGGGGCGATCACCGTCGGGCGCAAGGGCGAGTCGTTGGCGCCGATGGCGGAGATGGCCGCCTTGGGCGTACGGCTCTTCACCGACGACGGCATTGGCGTGCAAGACCCTTCCTTGATGCGCCGAGCGTTGACGTACGCACGCCCCCTCGGGGTGCGTCTCGCGCAGCATTGTGAGGACGAGTTATTGGCCGCCGGTGGATCGATGAATGAGGGTGAAGTGAGCGGCCGACTTGGACTCATTGGTCGGCCCGCGTTGGCGGAAGAACTGATGGTCATGCGTGACATCGAACTCGTGCGGCTCACCGGTGCTCCTTTGCATTTCTTGCATCTTTCAACCTTGCGGTCGGTGCAACTCGTCAATAGTGCTCGGCGTGATGGACTTCCCGTTACGTGCGAGGTCGCGCCGCATCATTTCACACTCGATGAAACGTCGTGCCAAGGATTCGATCCGCTCTTCAAAGTTCATCCCCCGCTTCGATCCGCGATCGACGTCGATGCAATACGCGAAGCAGTTCGTCGTGGGCTGGTGGATGCGGTCGCGACAGACCATGCGCCTCACGCGCCAGAACTCAAGGATCTGCCCTTCGACGAGGCGCCAGCCGGCATGCTTGGGCTTGAGTACAGCGCGTCACTTACCTTTGAGGCGCTTGGCGATGACCCCGATCCCGTATTGTTCTTCTCGTTGCTCAGTCGTGGCCCGGCGAGGATCGCGCAACTTCGTCGTGAGGACGACCGTGTTCGTCACGACGCGCACGGTGGCGACATCGTTGCGGGCGATGACGCAAATCTCGTCATCTTTGATCCGGGCGCCCGATGGACCGCCAGCAACGCGAACTTGCACAGCCGGGCAACGAATAGTCCCTACGATGGTCGAGATCTAAAGGGCCAGGTGCGGACAACAATCGCTAAAGGAAAACTTGTCGTCAACGAGGCGGTGCTCGTGTGATGCGACGTCCCAGCATCCTTGCCCTCGCCGATGGGACCTTCTTTGAAGGTGAGGCGTTCGGACATCTCCCCGAGGACGGTATCAGTACCGGCGAGTTCGTCTTTAACACTGCGTTGAGTGGTTACCAAGAGGTGATCACTGATCCGAGCTACGCAGGTCAGATCGTCACCTTCACGTATCCCCATATCGGAAATTATGGCGTCACGCCACTCGATGACGAGGCGCTTCGCCCATGGTGTCGTGGGATTGTTGTGCGTGAGCTTTCGGACGTGCCGTCGAATTGGCGCTCCGTCGGTCCGCTTGAAGGATTCATGCGTCAACATCGGCTGGCGGGCATCATGGGAATTGACACGAGGCGCCTGACGAGGCATCTACGCGCGCACGGTGCGTTACCCGGTGCCTTCGGTCACGCCGATGCGACGTTGGTTCTCGACGCTGCTCGAGTCGCGCTCGGCACCGACAACACCGATTTCGTGTCGAGCGTCTCGACGCGGGTTCCCTATGAACGTGGTGCGGGCGAATTCCATGTGGTGGCGTTTGATTACGGCATCAAGACCACGATGGTTCAACAACTTGGCGCACGATTCCGCGTGACCGTGGTGCCTTCGTCGACGGGCGCTGAAGAAGTACGCGCGTTACGTCCCGACGGCGTGTTTCTTTCCAACGGCCCAGGCGACCCGGCGGCGCTTGGAGCAAATTGTGGGGTTATTAAAGAACTCGTTGGCTCGGTGCCTATCTTTGGAATTTGTCTCGGACACCAATTGCTCGCGAGCGCCTTGGGTGCTTCGACGTTCAAATTGCCCTTCGGGCATCACGGCAGTAATCATCCCGTTAAGGATCTTCGCACCGAACGGATCGAGATCACGGCACAGAATCACAATTACGCGGTCACGCCCGATTCGTTGGAGCGCGGCGTTGTCAGTCACATCAATTTGAACGACGGCGTCATTGAGGGAATCGCGTCGTCGGACAATCGTTGCTTCTCCGTGCAGTATCACCCTGAAGCTGGCCCGGGACCCCATGACGCGCGCTATTTATTCAATCGATTCGAGGCACTCCTACGAACGGGAAAATTGGAGAACTTCTAATGCCTCGCCGTGATGATCTCCATTCGATCTTGGTCATTGGTTCTGGACCAATCGTCATTGGACAGGCGTGCGAATTCGACTATTCCGGGACCCAGGCGTGTCAAGTCTTGCGGGACGAGGGTTACAAAGTGATCTTGGTGAATTCGAATCCTGCAACGATCATGACCGATCCGGTGACCGCCGACGTCACCTACGTTGAGCCTCTTGACGTGGAGGTTCTCACTGACATCTTGGAACGCGAGCGTCCCGATGCACTTTTGCCGACCTTGGGTGGTCAGACCGCTCTCAACCTCACCATGGAGTTGGTGCGTCGCGGCGTGCCTCAACGACTTGGAGTGGAGGTGATTGGGGCGCGTCCCGAGGCGATTGAGACCGCGGAGGATCGTGAAAAGTTCAAAGCCGCGATGGGCGACATCGGTCTGCGGGTTCCCGAATCGGGTTTCGCCCATGACGTCGACACCGCAGTCGAGATTGCGCTGCGTATTGGCTGGCCCATCATCATTCGCCCCAGTTTTATTCTCGGTGGGGCCGGCACGGGCATTGCTCACACCGAGGTCGATTTTCGCCGTCTCGCCGAAGAGGGCATCGCCGCTTCGCCAATCAGCGAGATTCTCGTGGAGAAGTCAATTGCGGGTTGGAAGGAATATGAACTCGAGGTGATGCGTGACGTCGCCGATAACTGTGTGGTGATTTGCAGCATCGAGAACTTCGACCCGATGGGCGTCCACACGGGCGATTCGATCACCGTCGCACCACAGCAGACCTTGTCGGACGTCGAGTACCAAGCCATGCGCGATGACTCCTTTGCGGTGTTGCGTCGGGTCGGCGTTGAGACGGGTGGATCCAATGTCCAGTTCGCCGTGAATCCCGACACGGGCGAGCGCCTCGTGATTGAAATGAATCCGCGAGTGAGCCGTTCGAGCGCTTTGGCATCAAAGGCGACCGGTTTTCCAATCGCCAAGATTGCGGCTCGTCTGGCGGTGGGCTACACGCTCGATGAGATTCGAAATGACATCACCAAAGTCACGCCCGCAAGTTTTGAACCGGTGATCGACTACGTCGTCACCAAAATTCCGCGTTGGGCCTTTGAGAAGCTACCGGGTGCGACTCCCGAACTCGGCACGCGGATGCAATCCGTCGGTGAAGTGATGGCGATCGGACGAAATTTCGCAGAATCCTTGCAAAAGGCGATCCGATCCCTAGAGCAAGGACGTCTGGGATTCGCTTCGGGAACGTCCGAGTTCAGCAATCTGGATCTCGACACACTCTGGCACCGGTGCGAGGTCGCGACACCCGAACGACTCTTTGCGCTCCACGAAGTGATGTGGCGAGGCGCCGGTATTGATGAAGTGGTACGACGCACGAAGATTGATCGATGGTTCGTACATCAACTCAGTTTGATCATCGAACGCGAGCGTGAATTGACGCGCGATCTGAACCTCGGATCTCTCGATCGGCGTGGTTGGCTTCGCTATAAGCAGTGGGGTTTCTCCGATCCCCAGATCGCGGTGCTCACGGGTACTAGCACCGAATCGGTCACCGAGCAACGACGTCGCGCCGGGGTGACCACGACCTTCAAAACTGTCGACACCTGCGCGGCGGAGTTCGACGCGTCGACGCCCTATCACTACAGCACCTATGAAGACACGAGCGAAGTCGAGATGTCGTCTCGAGATCGAGTGATCATTCTCGGTTCTGGACCGAATCGGATTGGCCAAGGCATCGAGTTCGATTATTGCTGCGTACACGCGTCGATGGCGCTACGCGATATGGGTTACGAAACCGTGATGATCAACTGCAACCCCGAGACGGTCTCCACCGACTATTCGACCTCAGACCGTCTGTACTTTGAACCTCTTACACCAGAAGACGTCGCCGAGGTGATCCAAGCCGAACGTGCCGCGTGCAGTGATGACGCCCGAGTGCTCGGCGTGATCGTCGCTTTGGGCGGACAAACGCCGCTCAAACTTTCGCATTCGCTCGATCCTTCTCTCGTACTTGGGACCTCGGTCGCGTCGATCGATGCCGCGGAAGATCGTGAGCAGTGGTCGAAGATTTGTAACACTCTTGGGCTTCGACAACCACCTGGTGATGTCGCCCTTACGTTGGCCGAAGCCCAAGAAATCGTCAAGCGTATTGGCTACCCGGTGCTCGTGCGACCGAGTTACGTCCTTGGCGGGCGCGCCATGGAAATCGTCTATGACGATGCCGCGCTCGAAAGGGTAATGAAGGACTTGACGAGCGAGCACGGCTCTCTCGCACGAGAGGGTGGCGTGTCGAGGAGTCGACCGATTCTTCTCGATAGTTTCCTCGAAGACGCCATTGAAGTTGACGTCGATGCGGTGCGTGACAAGGTAGGTGACGTGTTCGTCGCGGGCATCATGGAACACGTGGAAGAAGCGGGCGTCCATTCAGGCGACTCAGCGTGTGCGCTCCCACCACAAAGTCTCAGTGCACACGTGCTTTCGACGCTGGATGACTACACGCGAAAGATCGCGGCGTCGCTCGAGGTGATCGGTCTGATCAACGTGCAATACGCGGTCAAGAACGAGGAGGTCTACGTCCTAGAGGCGAATCCTCGTGCGAGTCGTACGGTGCCGTTCGTCGCTAAGGCAACGGGCGTGGCACTAGCGCAGATTGCAGTTCGAGTGACTATGGGCGAGACCTTGGCGCAGCTTCGTGAGGCCCGAATGGTACCTGCGCTGACACCAGTGCCGAAGTACGTCAGTGTGAAAGAAGCCGTACTTCCGTTCAGTCGATTTCCTGGCGTCGATACCGTGCTCGGTCCCGAGATGCGCTCCACTGGTGAGGTGATGGGCATCGGTGAGAGCTTCGGCATTGCCTTCGCCAAGGCGCAACTCGCGGCCGGTACGCGACTCCCTGACACCGGTCAGGTGTTCATGTCACTGGCCGATCGTGACAAGGTGGCGGGACTCTCTCTCGCGCGACAATTCCTGGAACTGGGGTTTCACATCGCGGCGACGATTGGGACGGCCGGATTCTTGCGCAGTCACGGCGTAACGGTCCAGACACTGGTCGGAAAGATTGGTGTCGCTGAACTGGGCGAGGACGCCGTGTCAATGCTTGGATCTGGCAGCGTGCAATTGGTCGTCAACACGCCCTCTGGAAGCGGGGCGCGCGCTGACGGTGCTGAAATTCGTACCGCGTGCATCGTGCACTCGGTACCGTGCCTGACAACGTTGTCGGCAGGCTTCGCTGCGGCGTTAGGAATTGGCGACACTCGCGCGCAAGGGTGGAGAGTGCATTCGCTGCAGGAACTGCATCGATGACCGTTGACCTCTCCACTCGTGTGGGCGACGTTACGTTGCGCTCAGTGGTGATGACGGCAGCGGGAACGTCGGGTTACGGTGACGAACTCGCCGAGTACGGCGATCTCGCGGCGTTGGGAGCGGTCGTCGTGAAGTCGCTCGCGAATTTCGCGTGGGAGGGGAATCCGCCGCCGCGTGTCGCATCATCGGGGTCACACATGTTGAACGCAGTTGGTCTTGCGGGACCCGGAGTCGAAGCGTGGCGAACCACGTACCTCGGCGCCCTCGAAGCTCGCGGCGCGAAGGTCATTGGTTCGATATGGGGTCGGAACGTCAATGAGTTCAGAGACGCTGCGCTTGCTATGAAGGGTGCGAACATCGCGGCGCTCGAAGTAAACGCGAGTTGCCCCAATCTCGACGATCGCTCGACGATGTTCGCTCACTCGGCGAGTGCGACTCGCGCGATAGTCAGTGCATCAGAGGTCGCAGGAGTGCCGCTTTGGGTGAAGTTGAGTCCGAACACGCCCGACTTGATCGAGATCGCGGGTGCTGCGATCAACGCCGGTGCGTCGGGCTTGGTGCTCGTGAACACCGTCTTGGGTCTCAGTATCGACGTCGAGCGCCGTCGCGCATCACTGGGCAACGGAGGCGGCGGACTCAGCGGTCCGGGTATCCTGCCGGTGTCACTGCGGGCGGTCTACGACTGTCGCGCGGCGTACCCTGAGGTGCCAATTGTTGGCGTGGGAGGGATACAAAGTGGTGTGGACGCGGTGGCGATGTTGATGGCTGGTGCGAACGCGATAGAAGTGGGCACAGCTACCTTCGCCAATCCGCGTGCACCGTGGCTCGTGCAACGAGGTATCGAGAAGTGGATGAGGCGACACAACGTTGCCCACGTCAGCGAAGTGGTGGGAGCGGCTCATGAATGAGAACTTTGGCGTTCGTCTGCAAGAGCACGTGCGTGAACGCGGTCCCTTATGCGTTGGGATCGATCCGAGCAGAGAGTTAATAGAGTCGTGGGGCAGAAACGACGACGTCGAAAGTCTTGAGTACTTTTCCTTGGCGGTACTTGAGGCAATACTCGACACGGTGGCGGTGATTAAGCCTCAAGTGGCGTTCTTCGAACGATTCGGTTCCGAAGGACTTCGCGTGCTCGAGCGAGTGATGAGCGACGCACGCGACGCGCACGTCATGATCATCGCTGACGCCAAACGTGGTGACGTCGCCTCGACCAACGTTGGTTACGCGCAAGCGTGGCTTGATGACGCATCCCTTCTACGTAGCGATGCCGTCACGGTGAGTCCGTACTTGGGCATTGATTCACTCGCGCCGTTACTCGATCAAGCACAATCAAGCCAACGAGGCGTTTTTGTCCTCGCCGCGACGTCGAACGCCGAAGGACGCATAATCCAAGGCGCACACACACGTCACAACGAGTCAGTTGAGGACTTCGTGCTCGGTGCCGTGCGTGCCCGTAACGCCAATTTCGAGGCACTCGGTCCGTTTGGGGCGGTGCTCGGCGCGACGAGGGACCGGCCGAGCTTCGACCTCACGACAATGAGGGGCCCCTTCTTGGTGCCGGGGGTCGGTTTTCAGGGTGCCTCGCCTGAGAATGTGGCGCGAATTTTTGACAGGTGCACGCCAGGGACTGTGCTTCCGAGCGTGTCACGAGCCATATTGCAAGCGGGCCCGGAGCGTTCAGCACTACGTGACGCCGCTCGTCGCTGGAGGGATGATTTAAGTCAAGTATTGACCTGAGCCCAACGGCGAGAACAGGAGTAATCTGACGTCGTGACACCAACGCCGCCCGCCCTCACGCATGAACAGCGCGTGGAAGCGTCACGCCTGGCGGTGGCGAACCGCCGGCGCCGCGCGGAAGTGAAGCGCCAAGTGAAGTCCGGTGAACTTTCGCTCGAGGAGTTGTTTGAACTCGCTGAGCGCGAGGAGTGTGTCGCTCAGATGCGCGCCTACGACCTCATCAGTGCGTTGCCTGCGATTGGTGAAGTGAAGGCGGAGCGAATCATGAAGAGCGCCTCCATTGCTCAGACGCGCCGCATTCGTGGACTCGGACCAAAGCAGCGTGCCGAACTGTTTCGAGCTCTTGTCCGCTGAACCACTGCTTGTCGTACTCATCGGGCCAGGCGGCGTGGGTAAAGGTTCAATCGCCCGTGCACTCGTAGCCCACGACGAGCGCCTATGGCTCAGTCGAAGTTGGACGACGAGACCCCAACGGGCGAGCGAGAATGGTTCTGAGTATCACTTCGTCGACCGAGCGACCTTCGAGCGCGCGATTGACGAACATCGATTTCTCGAGTGGGCTGAGTTTCACGGCAATCTGTACGGCACACCGTTGCCCGATGCCGAAGGCAAGGACGTCCTCTTGGAGATCGAGGTCCAGGGCGCAGGTCAGGTTCGCGAGGAACACCCCGACGCGGTCGTCATTTTGATTTTGGCACCTTCGATGGACGATTTGGAGCAGCGACTTCGATCCAGGGGTGACAGTGAAGAGCACGTTCGGATTCGTCTATCGAGCACGCCAAAAGAACTCGCCCGTGGTCACGAGTTATCGTCGTTCGTGGTCGTGAATGACGACGTAGAGCGGGCGACCAAGGAAATACTCTCTATACTGGAAGAACTCCGCCAGCAACGGCGAAACCCCTCTCTAAAGGACTAGGACCCATGGCAGAACGCCCCACTTTGGTTGACCCACCGATTGAAACGCTGTTGCACAAGGTCGGCGATTCCAAGTTCACCCTCGTTGCGGTGTCGGCGATTCGCGCCCGCGAGATCAATGAGTATTACAACGGCCTCGGTTCGGGCCATGGCGCTCTCATCCCACCCCAGGTGACGTCGATGTCCAACAAGTCTTTGTCACTCGCCATGGAGGAGTTGTACCAGGGCAAGTTGGAGTTCCACCGACCCACGCCCGATGAAATCGAGAATGAGCGTCTCCAGGCCGAAGCGTTGGAACAGGCTCGCCAGGACGCCAACAACGACCTGGACGCCTTCACCGATGCCCTCCGCGACGCCTGATTCGTCGTCACCTCGCATTGTCCTTGGTGTAAGTGGCGGGATCGCCGCCTATAAGTCGGTAGAACTCCTTCGCCTCTTGAAGGATGCTGGATACTTCGTCTCCCCGGTGCTCACGCCTGACGCGACCCGATTCGTTGGCGCGGTCACGTTTTCGGCCCTAGCGAGTGAGCCAGCCCGCACGTCGCTATACGGAGACCCGAGCACACCGATTCCCCACACCTATCTCGGTCAAAACGCGGACCTCATCGTCGTGGCCCCCGCGACGGCGCACCTCATTGCTCGTTACGCGCACGGCCTGGGAGACGACCTCTTGCTCGCCACATTGCTCGCGACTCGAGCACCTGTGTTGCTATGCCCGGCGATGCACACCGAGATGTGGGAACAACCTTCGGTCCAGGAAAATCTTGCAACACTTCGTCGTCGAGGGGTCCTCGTCCTCGAACCCGACGTTGGTGCCTTGGCCGGTGGGGACGTCGGGTCAGGGCGATTGCCTGAACCGGCGGCGATCTTCGAATTCGTCGAACGAATCGTGCAGGGCTACCGAGGTGCATTGACGGGCCGAAAGGTTCTCATCACCGCCGGCGGAACGCGTGAAGCCATTGATCCGGTGCGCGTAATCTCCAATCGATCCTCGGGGCGTCAGGGTTATGCCCTCGCCGAAACCGCATACCGCATGGGTGCCGACGTCACCCTTATTTCCACCGTCAACCTTCCTCTCGCTCTCGACGTCGTTCGCGGTGTCAAGGTCGTGAAAGTCCAGAGTGCTCACGAGATGCATGAAGAAGTCATGTCGCGGACCTCTGAGAGTGACGTGGTGATCATGGCCGCCGCCGTGGCCGATTTCACTCTGAAGGCGTCGAAGGAGAAACTCAAAAAGGATCAAGGTCCACCCGCGTTGGATTTTGAGGCGACGGTTGACATCGTGACGGATCTCGTCGCCAAGCGTTCGACGGGACAGTTGATCGTGGGTTTCGCCGCCGAAACCGAAAATGTACACGCGAACGCTCGAGAAAAGCTTCGTCGCAAGGGTGTGGATTTGCTGGTCGTCAATGACGTCAGTGCGCCGAGCGTAGGTTTTGAACACGCGACCAATGAGGTCACCCTGTTTGATCGCTTCGATAACGAGCAGACAATCTCGTTGCGCTCGAAAGAATCAATATCGTACGAGATCTTAGATAGGGTTGTTTCATTGTTATCTCAAGGAGCATCATGAGCGATCGCACCCTCTTCACCTCGGAGTCGGTGACCGAAGGACACCCGGACAAGATCGCTGATCAGATCTCCGACGGTGTGCTTGACGCCATTCTTACCCAAGACCCGTACGCGCGCGTGGCGTGCGAGACGCTTCTCACGACTGGACTGTGCGTGATTGCGGGTGAGGTCACGACCAGCGCGGTTGTTGACGTGACGGCAGTCGCTCGGCGCACGATTCTCGATATTGGTTATGACGACGGCGCCAAGGGTTTCGACGGAAAGAATTGTGCGGTTCTGGTCTCGTTTGACAAACAGAGCCCTGATATCGCGGGAGGCGTCGACGTGGCGTTCGAACACCGTTCGGGTTCGGGCGGCGAGGACGAACTCAACGCCCTTGGCGCGGGCGACCAGGGGATGATGTTTGGCTACGCATGTAATGACAACGAGGACTTCATGCCAGTGCCCATCTGGCTCGCGCATCGTCTATCAATGCGACTGACCCAAGTACGTCGTTCTGGTCTGGTGCCGTACTTGCGTCCGGACGGCAAAACACAGGTCACCATTGCGTATGAGGATGGCCGCCCGGTTGCGGTCGATACCGTACTCATTTCCACCCAACACGAGGACGGGTACGACTCGCAAACTACGATCAAACAGGACCTCATCGAACACGTCATCAAGCCCATGCTCCCCGCAAATCTCGACGCGAGTTCGATGCGTGTGTACGCGAATCCTTCGGGAAAATTCGTTCTCGGAGGTCCACACGCCGATGCGGGTCTCACCGGGCGAAAGATCATCGTCGATACGTACGGGGGGATGGCTCGCCACGGTGGCGGTGCGTTCTCGGGCAAGGATCCTTCAAAGGTGGATCGTTCAGCCGCGTACGCGGCGCGTTGGGTGGCCAAACACGTCGTTGCATCAGGGGCCGCGGAACGTTGCGAGGTGCAGGTTGCCTACGCGATCGGTGTGGCACGCCCCGTGTCGGTGCTCGTCGACACCTTCGGGACTGAGCGGGTCGAGCGCGCCAAAATCGCCAAGGCGGTGGACGCAATCTTCGACTTGCGCCCAGCGGCGATTATCAACGATCTCGACCTTCGACGCCCTATCTATCAGCGAACGGCGGCGTACGGACACTTTGGACGAAGCGATCAAGGATTTCTCTGGGAGCAGACGCCGCGCCTCGACGATCTGCGCCGGGAACTGTCTTTGTAGGCGTGGCCGCGTCGCGAGCGGTACGCGTCATCACCGAAGTCGGCGCCGTCGATCGACCCTTCGATTACGCCCTATCGGACGCTCTCGCGCACTGTGGTGTTGGGGATCGAGTGCGCGTGAACTTTCATAATCGATCCGTTCGAGGGTGGGTTCTTGAAGACGTGGCGCCGCGCGACGAACTGAAGATTGTGACGAAGTGGCTCGGGTACGGGCCGCCCGCGTCGCTCCTCGCACTCTTGGGTTGGGCCAGCGAACGTTGGTACAGCCCGTTGTCACGGTTTCTCATCTCATCGTCGCCGAAACGTCTCGTGACGACGCTGCCTACTGCGCCTTCAGCGCTTGCGCTCACTTCGTCAGTGCAGGCAACGGCGCTTGACGTCGAACCGGGGATGTGGCAGTTTGCACCGACGAGTGATCCGATTTCGCTCATACTGGGTGCGTACGAACGGACCCGTGAGCGCCCAGGGTCGCTCCTCGTTCTCGTACCGACGGAGTCCTGGGCAACGCGACTTCGAGGACGCCTCGAACAACGCGGCCTCATGGTCGCTTCGGGCGAGACAGAGTGGGACCGGATGCGCGTGGGATGGCCGGTCATCGTTGGAGCGCGGGGTGCCGCGCTCGCACCCGCACCGTTGCTCGCGGGTGCCGTCATTATCGATGCTGACGATGATGCGTTTCGCTCAGAGGCAACCCCGACGTGGGATTCATTGACGATGCTACGTGAACGCTGCCGGCGTGATGATGCACCGTTGTGGGCCACGTCAATGATTCCTTCACCGGCGATGATTGGTGGCGGACCACTTCACGTCGCTTCCGACATCGCTGCGGGGTGGCCGCACGTCGTCGTCGTTGATCGACGGAACAGCGATCCGCGAGATGGCGTGTTATCTCGAGCCGCGCTCGACCGCGCTCATCGGGCTCTAACGGGTGACGCACCGATCGCGGTCGTGGTCATATTGCAGCGCCTCGGGTCAGGCCGACTTTTCGCATGTAGAAAATGTGGAGAGCTCGCTCGATGTGCGCAGTGCGGTCAACCCGAAGAGGAGATGGGCGAACTCCTCTGTTGTCGCGATCGACACCAGTTGCGCGAGAACTTTTGCGCGTCGTGCGGTTCAACGAACCTGCGAAAAGTTCGCGTTGGCGTGTCGAGCATCGCGAAGGACGTCAGCGCCCAACTTTCACAACCGGTGAGTGAGATCACGGCGCAAAGTGACACTTCGACGTTGCTCTCGCGTGTCGTGGTCGGCACCGAAGCGGTCTGGCAGCGCGTGCGGCATTGCGAAGTAGTCATCTTCGTGGATTTCGATCAGTACCTTCTGGCACCGCGAGCATCAGCTCGCAGGGCGGCGATCACGGCCGTAGGAAAAGCGGGTCGCCTCGTGGGTGCGCGACGTACTGGAGGTGGCGAAGTGGTCATCCAAACTCGTCGCGGCGATGATTCGGTAGTGGCGGCGCTGAAGAACGGGGACTTTCGCGACGTTATGGACGAGGATGAACAAACGGCGAAGTTGCTCGGTCTAGCTCCCTACGGTGCCGTAGCCCACGTGTCGGGACAGGGCGCGGCCAGTTTCGTCGCGCAACTGGAGGGAGGGTCCGTGAGCGCGTACGAGAATGAGCAAGGTTTTGAGCTTCGCGCGGCGACGCTCGGAGACTTGACGTCTTCATTGCGCGGTGTCGAACGCCCGCAGGGACGCGTGCGCGTCGCCATTGACTAGGTACGCGTCCAGCGAAGGACTCGAGCGAGCGTTCAGGACGGTATCGTGGGGTGGTGAGCACGCTTCCTATTCGCGTCTACGGCGATCCCGTACTCAACGAAGTGACGACCGATATTGAAAATATTGACGGCGGCGTCGCCAAATTGGCTGAGACGATGATCGCCACCATGTACGAAGCGCCTGGTGTTGGACTCGCGGCGAATCAAATCGGCGTGCAGAAACGACTCTTCGTCTACGACAAGGGCGATGGTCCGATGGTCATCGTCAATCCACGCATCGTGGAATCTGACGGTGAATGGACCTACCAGGAAGGTTGTCTCTCGGTGCCCGGATTGAGCTGGGAAATAACGCGGGCGAACGCGATTCACCTCGTCGGTTTTGATCTCGATGGCAATGAACTCAGCATCGAGACCGATGAGTTCGAGGGCCGTATCTTCCAACACGAGATGGATCATCTTGACGGTGTCTTGCTTATAGAGCGTCTCGATCCCGATCAACGCAAAGAAGCGAAAAAGATCTTGCGGGCTCGAAAACTCGAACTCTCGAACAACGATCCTGACGGTCTGCATCTCTTGCTCGGCGAATAAATGCGTTTGGCCTTCCTTGGTACCCCGCACGCGGCAGTACCGGTCTTGGAGCAACTTGTTCGCGCGGGCCATGACGTTGCGATTGTCATCTCCCGTCCAGACAAGCGACGCGGACGAGGCTCCGCGATGACTGCGAGTCCCGTCAAGTTGGCGGCAGCGTTGCTTGGGATCGAAGTCGCGCATTCGTTAAAGGCGCTCGAAAACCTCGACGTTGAGCGCGGCGTCGTCGTTGCGTACGGTGCGATCATCCCGGGCGCAGTGCTCGAGCGCGTACCGATGTTGAATGTCCATTTCTCGCTGTTACCGCGCTGGCGCGGGGCGGCGCCAGTGGAACGCGCCATTCTCGCCGGCGACGACGTGACGGGAGTCAGCATTATGGAGATCGAACCAACGCTGGACACCGGACCGGTGTACGCCAGTGCGAGCACCTCAGTCGCGCAGAAGAGCGCGAATGAGCTCACGACGGAACTCTCGTATCTAGGCGCCAAGTTGCTCGTCGAGGTGCTCGCTGATCCTCGCGTTTTGGCATCGCCTAAAGTCCAAGAAGGCGACGTCACGTACGCGGAGAAACTCGACAAGGAGGAGTTCCACCTCCAACCGTCGATGAGCATTGTCGAGGTCGCCCGGATCGTTCGCCTTGGACGAGCATTTTGTACTGTTGCGGGGCGTCGACTGCGAGTACTCGAAGGTCACGTTGGTACCGGTACCCGCCCGCAAGGTTCCCTCGCTCTCGATGGCGCCCATGTGGTGCTGGGTACCGGCGATGGTGCGTACATAATCGAAAGCGTCCAGCCGGAAGGCTCGAGGATAATGCGTGCGAGTGAATGGTGGTCGGGTGCACGGCTCGATTCGACAACGACCATGTGGTCTTGATTTGTCACTCCGCTCTAGGCTGAGCGTGTGATGACGATAGAAGCAGGTCCCACGGGCGCCCTTCGCATCGCCCCCTCAATACTCGCAGCTGATTTTGGCGCGCTCGCCGACGCCGTACGCGCAATCGACGCCGAAACCGATTGGTTGCACGTGGACGTGATGGATGGGCATTTCGTACCCAACGTATCCATTGGTCCGCCGGTTGTGCAGTCGCTGCGACGTTACAGCAGTCGTTTCTTTGATTGTCATCTCATGATGAGCGAGCCCGGTCGCTACCTTGAAGCGTTTAAGGATGCCGGAGCGAACGGCTGCACAGTGCACGTCGAAGTGGGCGGCACCGCATCGTTGATACGTGACGCTCGCTCGCTCGGACTTCGCGTGGGTCTCGCAGCGAATCCCGACACGCCGTTTGAGAAAGTGGCGCCTTACCTCGGCGACGTTGACCTACTGCTTCTCATGACGGTGTTCCCAGGTTTTGGAGGCCAATCCTTCATGGGTGACGTGATGCCCAAAGTGACCTTGGCGCGACGCGAAGTCGAGGACAACGCACTGGAAGTGGATATCGAGGTCGATGGTGGCATTGATGTTCGCACCGCCCCTATTGTCGTTGAAGCTGGCGCCAACGTGCTGGTCGCAGGCTCGGCGATCTTCGCGCGGCCAGAACCGCTCGAAGCCGCGCGTGCAATTCGAGTAGCTGCCACCTTGGCTGAGTGATGACCTTCAGCCCACAAGAACTCATGCAAATGGCGGTCGCCGAAGGCGAAAAGGCGCGCATGCACGCCCCGCCAAATCCGTGGGTGGGTGCGCTCATCGTAAATGGCGATGGAGTCATCGTCGCCGAGGGCCACACGCAGGCTCCCGGTGAGTCACACGCCGAGATCGAAGCCTTGCGACGAGCGGGGGAGCGCGCGCGCGGAGCAACGATGATTGTGACGATCGAACCGTGTTGCCACGTGGGACGCACCGGTCCGTGCGTCGACGCGATTGTCGAGGCGGGAGTCTCGCGGGTGCTAATTGGGACACTCGACGCCGATTCTCGGGTGTCCGGACGTGGGGTCTCGCTTCTGAAGTCTTCCGGCGTTGACGTTGAAGTCGGTGTCGAAGAATCACTGGTGCGCGCACAACTGGCGCCCTATCTCTGGCATCGCGTAACGGGTCGGCCCTACGTCGTCTTGAAGATCGCCTCAACCCTCGATGGGGTGGTCGCCATGGCCGACGGTTCAAGCCAATGGATTACCGGTGACGACGCGCGCCGCGACGCGCACGTCCTTCGAGCCCAAAGTCAAGCCATTCTCGTTGGCGCCGGCACGGTGCGTGCCGATAATCCAGCGCTCACCGCGAGGCTCGGTGACATTATTCTGGAACCGCTTCGAGTTGTCCTTGGTCAAGTAGCACCTGACGCTCGGGTTCGACCGTGTCTTGAACGAAGTGGCGACCTCGGCGCGGTGCTCGATGAACTCGGGCAGCACGATGTGTTGCAGCTGCTTGTTGAGGGAGGTCCACGCACGGCAAGTGAGTTCGTCGAACAGGGCTTGGTGAATCATGTGGTGTGGTACCAAGCTCCTGCGTTCGGCGGTTCGCTGGGTACCGCGGGGGCTTTGAAGGAGCTTGCAACCCCAACGATTGGTGCACTTCGAAGGGGTCGGGTGGTGGACGTACAAAGAATCGGCGAAGATATACGGATAGACGTGGAGGTCTGATGGCGCTATCGACGATAGAGCAAGCAATTGACCAGTTAAAAAGGGGTGGAATGGTCGTCGTCGTCGATGACGAGGACCGCGAGAACGAAGGCGACCTCATCATGGCCGCTGAGGATGTCACGCCCGAGAGCATGGCGTTCTTCCTCGAACACACGTCAGGCGTCTTTTGTGTCCCCCTCGAAGCCGATCGGGCGGACGAACTCGACCTGCCATTGATGGTGGTGGCGAACACTGAGGCGCAACGCACGGCGTTCACCGTGACCGTCGACTATCGCCACGGCACGACGACGGGTATTTCGGCGAGCGATCGCGCGGCGACGATTCAAGCGTTGATTGACCCGAACACCCGTTCCACGGATCTGAATCGCCCAGGTCACATTTTTCCGTTGCGCTATCGCGCGGGTGGCGTCTTGAAGCGCGCGGGTCACACTGAGGCGACGGTCGACCTTTGTCGGTTGGCCGGTAAATACCCTTCGGGCGTATTGTGCGAAGTTGTCACCTCCGACAAGACCGGCATGGCGCGACTCCCAGAACTTGAAGCATTCGCGCAACGTCATAACCTTCCTCTCGTGTCGATCGCCGACTTGATTCGCTATCGGCGCCACCACGAGAAGTTAGTGCGACGTATTGCCGAAGCGTCGTTACCGACGGAGTACGGGCAGTTCCAAGCGTTCGTCTACGAAAGCGTGCTGGATGGTGAACAACACATGGCGCTCGTCTACGGCGACATTGACAACGCACGCGACGTTCTTGTTCGAGTGCACTCCGAATGCTTGACGGGTGACGCACTGGGATCGCTGCGGTGCGATTGTGGGCCCCAACTTCACACCGCGTTGGCGAAGATAGCGGCTGAAGGCACTGGCATCGTTGTCTATCTTCGCGGCCACGAGGGGCGAGGGATCGGGCTCGGTCACAAAATCCGTGCGTACGCCTTGCAAGAAGATGGCCATGACACGGTGGACGCCAACCTCGAACTCGGATTGCCCGTCGATTCCAGAGAGTATGGCATCGGAGCGCAGATTCTGGTCGACCTCGGCGTCACCACCATGCGACTCATGACGAACAATCCTTCGAAGTATGGGGGGCTGGAAGGCTTTGGCCTCAACATTGTGGAGCGAGTGCCCCTCGAGAGTCGTCCCACCGAGTTCAACATCGAGTACCTGCGGACGAAGCGCGAGAAGATGGGGCATCTACTCGGGGGACTTGATGACCTCAGCGATTGAAACGGAGCTGGATTCGACGTCGGTGGCATCATTTCGCAGCCAAGTGGGCGAATCCCTCGAAGGCACCGTCAATGGTCGGGGACTCCGCGTGGGCATTGCGTGCGCGCGTTTCAACGGCGGCGTCAGTGTGCGGCTCTTAGAAGGTGTCCTTGCGACATTGCTCGCCGCTGGCGTCGATCGCCGGGATATTGCCCTCGCGTGGGCGCCCGGCGCCTTTGAGTTGCCGCTGGTGGCGAGGGCCTTCGTGAGCAACGCGAAGCCGGTCGACGTCGTTATCACGCTCGGTGCGGTTATCCGAGGCGACACGGGTCACTACGAGGTTGTGGCGGGCGAATGCGCACGCGGCGTCCAAGATGTACAGCTGAGATACGGGGTGCCCGTGGTTTTTGGGGTCCTGACCACGAACACGGTGCAGCAGGCGCTCGAGCGTTCACTACCTGATGATTCGAATAAGGGACGAGAGGCGGCGCTGACGGCATTGGAGATGGTGTCGTTGTTGCGTCAGGGTTCACTCGCCATATCGACATGATCGAAGGAGTCGTCGAGTCGTTCGATGAACAACATGGTGATGGATGGTTCGTCACTGACGCCGGCGAGCGATTGTATTTTCACTGCGTCGCCATCAAAGATGGTTCGAGGACGATTCCCGCTGGGGTTCGCGCCGTTGGCCGGCGATCGGTTGGGCGGCTAGGTCGCGATGAAGTCTTCGACGTGAGCGCGCTCTAAAAGAAAAGGGAGAAGCGGCGCGCCGCTCTTTCGAGCGACGCGCCGCCAGGGGAACAGCGATTCGTTACGGTGCGGTCGGAGGGTTCCCGAGACTCACCAGGGCTGCACTGCGGGTTTGGGCGGCCTGAGCAATCGCGAGGGCGTACGCGGCTCGGGCGGTAGCTGACTCGGCCCCGGTGCTCGCGGCGCTACTCGCAGTGTCAAACTCTTGTTTCGCAGCTGCGACAGCAGCACGGAAGGTTTGAGCGATTTGCTTGCGAGCGCTCACGTAGATGGCCAACTCCTGGTAGTACGTCTTCCAAGGGCCAGGTTTGTCGGAGCTGCTTGCGAAAGTCGTTGTCGTATCCGAACTTGTATGAGTGCCGTGAGCACTCGCACCTGCGATGGCGGGCGTCAGAATTGTCGAGGTCGCAATCGCCATGACGGCGATGCTTCGTCCCAACGTGGCAATCATCAACGCCCCTTTCGCGTAACTGGTACCTAGCGTAGTGAGCAATCTTGTGAATTCCCTGTGTCCCAGACCATGGTTCCCTGAGAACCAACTTCCTAAGCTTTGGCGAATCGATCAGGCGTCTTTTGGGCGGTACGCTCGCTTCATGGCGTGCGAACAATGACGACGGTACTTGTAGTTGATGACGAACCGGGCGTGCGAGAGTTGCTGAGCGACGCGCTCAGAATCGCGGGTTACGAGACCGAGACGGCCACTAACGGCCTCGACGCCTTTGAAAAGATGCGTCGACGCCACGCCGATTTGTGCATTGTCGACGTGAATATGCCCACGATGGACGGTTTTGCGTTCCTGGCGAAATTGCGCGCCTACGACACGACGACACCGGTGCTGATGCTCTCGGCGAGGGATTCGAGTGACGACGTCGCTCAGGGACTTCGATTTGGCGCTGACGACTACGTGCGAAAGCCCTTCAGTCTCGAGGAGTTGCTGTTGCGCGTCGGGGCGATTTTGCGCCGGGCGAACCACGCCGTGGACGATGAACTTACCTACGCCTGCGGTCCGCTCAGCATGAACGTCGAACGACACGAGGTGACGCTGGACAAGCAGGCCGTAGATCTTTCGGCGACGGAATTTCGTCTGCTCGAAGTGCTGATGGAACGCATGAACCGATTGGTCACGCGCGAGCAGCTGCTGCGAGAGGTTTGGAACATCGACTTTGATTCGGAAACCTCCGTGCTGGACACGTACGTGTCGTACCTGCGACGAAAAATTCATCGAGACGATTTCGCACCGTTGACGACCGTGCGCGGCGTCGGATTCAAGTTGGTTGACGGAAGCTCCACGTAGTGAAGCTGGCGACACGCCTGACCGTCTTGCTCGTCGTCATCACGACCATCGTGGCGCTGAGTGTTGGCTGGTACGCCGTTAATTCCAGCACCCATTCGGCGTATGCGACGATTGACAACACCATCAACTCGGTGGTGCAGAGTGGCGAAGGAAATCCGGACGCCGCGTTGAGTGACGCTATCAATGCCGACGAGAAGAATAATTATGACCTGACGCTGGATGTCGTCTTCGCCAACGGGTCGGTCACCCAACTCATCAGTGCCAACACCGCATTGGACAGGACGCCTTCACTATCCAATGTGCATTCCTCGCTGAAGTCTGTGGTCAGTGAGGCCAATCTGCCTGGTTTTCTGATTCGTTCGCTCAACATCGGTGGTGGCGATTACCTCGTGGTCGCGGCATCGACGAAGAGCGTCAAGCACGCGAGTCAACAGCTCATCTTTCGAGTCGCTCTCGCCGCGTTAGCGGCCGCCATCGTGATGGTGGTAGTCGCTCGCTTGTTTATGCGTCGAGATCTGGTGACCATGGAAGGTTTGATCGACTTTGCCTCTAACGTCGCCAGCGGCAATGCGCACGAACCGGTTCCTCCCGGTCTCGGGAGTAGGGATGTTCGAGAATTGCGACAGGCGCTGGCGACAATGGTCGTGGCGTTGCAAGAGAAAATCGAGATTGAGTCTCGGCACGCTGAGTCGATGCAAATGTTCATTGGCGATGCCTCGCACGAGCTTCGTACGCCACTCACAGTCTTGAAGGGTTATACCGAACTAATTTCCAACGCTGATGTGTCCGCCGACCAACTCGATCGAGCGCTCGGGAGAATGCGCAAGGAGATCGAGCGGATGGAAACGCTCGTCACGGACCTTCTCTTGATTGCTGAAGTACGCGAACTGCCCGAAAAGTCAATGGAGCCACTCGAACTGAGCTTGCTTGTATCGTCGTGCGCTGATGAGTTCCACGACGATCAGGCGGCGCGACGCCTCGACGTGACCATCGACCCCAACGTATGGGTCCGTGGCCGCCGCGACCTCTTCGAGCGGCTGATGACCAACGCGCTTGGCAACATTGCCCGTCACACCAAGCCCGACGTCGCGGTGCGCATTGCCCTCCAGCGTCGCGAAGGAAGCGTCGAGTTACGAATTGATGATGCGGGGGAGGGGCTCCCGGAGTATGGTGCTGCACCAGAGCGTTTCCGCCGTTTTGATTCTTCTCGCAGTCGTGAATCGGGCGGATCGGGTTTGGGCATGAGCATCATGTTCGATCTCGCGAAGGCCATGAATGGCTCGATGACGACGTCGGCGAGTGAACTAGGCGGGTTGCGCTTGACGTTTCTCTTTCCTGCGGCGAACTAGTCGCTCGTGGGCTGCGCCGCGCGAACGTACACTTGCTGAACCTCGGCGAGTGCGTTTCGATACAGCGTGATGTGTTCGCCCAGTCGATCGCCTCCCGTCGAGATGATGGCGCCCAGCGTGTCAATAATTAACTGGGCTCCCTTGAGATCTGGAGGCGTCATCGAAAGGCGCATGGCCGCGAGTTGCACCAATACGAAGACGTGGTTGCCGAGGACTGTCTCGACAGACGTTTCGCGCAAATACGCGAGTTCGTCGGCGTCGTCCGACTCAGATTCGCGAGAACTCATCGACATAAGGTACAGGTCTCGAAGGTGAGCGCGCTAGGAGGCGATGTCGACGTACGAGTTATCCGTTCGTTCCGGGCGCCCCAGTGGGTGGATTACCGTACGCACCGCTCGGTGGAGCGCCGTCGTTGTTAAAGACCGGAGCGTTTCGTGGGCTGCTCCCGAATCCACCGCCACCGAAGGGGCCTGCGCCATGAGGACCGAGCGTACCTGAGGACGCCATCGAATGAAAGGAGAAAAAGGCGGCGACGGCGAGCGCCGCGATAAGTGTCCACGAGATCGAACGCAACAGCCGCACGAGCAGCCACGTCGCGAGCAGCGCCACGAGCCCGAGAGCGGGAAGATAGAAGCGGATGACGTGCACGGTCGAAGCTCCGCCGCCGCCGGGTCCGCCCCCAACTCCACTTACCATGTTGGCGGTCCAGGTGTAGTTGAGATAGAGGAACCACAACCCGAGCCATCCGAGTGCGAGCACCGCGCCCACGAGCGCGTCGCGTCGAAGTATCGTTCGCTTCTCGTTGTCGAGGTCGCTTCGACGAAGTTGGGTCGCGCGCACGCCGATCCACACGAGCGAAATGAACGCCAGAATCCAAAAGGGCATTGACGTGGTGAGATATTTCGGCATTCCTTTCAGATTGGGCCAGAGTGCTTTGATGGAAAAGGTGATTTCCCCCGCGGAATATCCCGTGGAGGTGGCTTTGCCGTAGGCCCACGCGTCGAATCCGAGCACCAGAGCACCAAAGACCACGACGGATCCAACCCACACGGTGACGCTGCGCCACGTGATGTGGCACCTTCGTGCAAGGGTAAGGACCGCGAGTAGCGCAACGGCGAGCTCAATGACGTTCGTGTAGCGAATGAACACCGCGCCTTCGATCGCGAGGAAACCTAGCAATCCAAAGACACAACGTCGACGTTGGCTGAGCGTGTCGCAGAGCATGACCCACAGCAACGTCCCAAATCCTGCGGCGATGAGTGAGGCGTCGCTGAAACTTGGCATCGTGGCACGCCAGGCAAACGTGATCGCGGCGCCAGAGAAGCAGTAGAGCCATACGGCGTAGGTGCCAGCCCACTTGCCCAACCACGCTCGAGCGCCGACGAAGAGACCCACGCAGGCGAGTGCGCCGTAGAACAATGGGGTGACGCGTAGCAAGCCGAGCATGTAGAAGATGACGGCGAAGAAGGGATATCCAGGATTCTTCTCGCTGATCCACTTGCCCGACGCGAGGTGGTGCCACTGAACGATGCCCTGACCGCCGGTGCTCGCGAGTTCTTTGTTGAGAGCGAGATACTGGGCGTTGGTGAGCAGTATGTGTCCGTGGCTCAGCGCGACAATCGAGGCGCGATAGGCGTAATCGTCGGGTTCGAGGAGCGCCGCGGCCTTGCTCAGCACCAGCACGGCAAAGACGACGAAACCTCCGAGGGCCCAAAGGACCTCGCCGCGACGCCACCAAGGTCTCAATGTCGCGACCTCCTCGCGAGGTTCATCTATTTCAAGCAGAGCAGTAGTGGTCATGGGGTGAAACACTACGAATAATGGTTAAGCCAAACTCCTCAAAAAGGCTAAAGATGTTTTAAGAGCCCGAAGTGGGTCATTTCCTCGTCTGCTAACGTGGTGGGGCAGTTCACAGCAAGTGAGGTTGGCATTGCCAGCGTCCACCTGCGCACAGGCGTGCGTCGGGTTTCCAGGGAGTTTTGCGCCTCGCTTGCCGTGGCGACGCCATCGAGGCGTCGCGTAGAGCAAGGAGTGAGTTATCGCAACAGTGCCTGGAGACCACCGTGTCAATGACCGAATCCGCGTTGAGACCGTGCGTCTCATTGATAACGAAGGTAATCAACGTGGCGTGGTAGCAACCCGCGAAGCATTGGCATTGGCCCGAAGCCTCGATCTTGACCTCGTGGAGATTGCTCCCACCGCGCAACCACCGGTCTGTCGAATCATGGACTACGGAAAGTTCAAATTCGATGAGGCGCAAAAGGCCAAGGAATCTCGACGGAAGACCCAAAACGTGGGGGTCAAGGAGATGAAGTACCGCCCGAAGATCGGACCCGGTGACTTCGACACCAAGACCAGGCTCGTCGAAAAGTTCTTGAACGAAGGTCACAAGGTCAAGGTCACCATAATGTTTCGAGGTCGCGAATCCGCCCACCCGGAATTGGGAAAGAAGATTCTCGATCGGATTGTAGAAAAACTGGCCGACGTTGCCAAGGTCGAATCGGCCGCGAAGTTGGATGGTCGCAACATGATTATGGTGCTCGGACCCGAGAAGAGATCTCGTCCGAAGACTGAGAGTTCGAAAGAAGTACTGAAGCAAGAGGTCGTGCCGAGTGTCGCGGCGGAAGTATCGATAGAGGAGAGCTGATATGCCAAAGATGAAGACGGACAGTGGGGCGAAAAAGCGCATCAAGATCACCGGTAGTGGCAAGTTGCGCCGCGGCAAGGCGTTTCGTGGCCACCTCATGGAAAAGAAGTCCTCAGTACGTGCACGACGCCTAGGTCGAGAGACCGACATCTCGCCGGGTATCGAAAAGAACGTCAAACGACTAATGGGCCTGTAGAGGATACGAGAGAGAAGGGGATTCGACTATGGCACGCGTCAAGAGGGCGGTCAACGCCAAAAAGCATCACAAGGCAATTCTCGAAGAAGCGAAGGGTTACTACGGTGACCGGAGTCGCACATTTCGTGCCGCGAACCAAGCGGTGCAGCATTCGGGCGTGTACGCGTTCAGGGACCGCCGAGCGCGCAAGGGCGAGATGCGTCGTCTGTGGATCCAGCGCATCAATGCGGGTACTCGCGCTCACGGGCTCAGTTACAGCAAGTTCATCGCCGGGCTTAACGCCGCCGGCATCGAAGTTGACCGTCGCATGCTGGCAGACCTTGCCGTGAACGACAATGCTGCCTTCGCGGCCATCGTCGCGCAGGCGAACGCCGCATTGACCAAGTAGGCAACCCTGATCGAAACGTTGGGGTCGTCACACCAAAGAGTGCGCCGACTCCGTCGGCTCGCTCAAAAGCGCTCGCTTCGTTGGAGTGAAGGTGCGTGCGTGCTTGAAGGTCCCGACCTGGTGCTTGCGGGGCTCGAGGCGTCAGTGGAGTTCGAAGCCATCTACGTCGAGGGCTCGTCGCTCGAGGACAAACACGTCGCAACGGTTCTTCGCAGGGCCAGCGACAATGGCATACGTATCTTCAGTTTGGCGCGTGGAGTTCTCGAGAAGGTGTCCGACACGCAGACACCACAACCGCTACTCGCCGTCGTGCGTCTGCCCGTCACTGACCTCGAGGACGTCGTTACCGAGGGCGTCATCATGGTGCTCCACGATCTTCGAGACCCGGGCAACGCCGGCACGATTGTTCGCTCCGCGGATGCTGCTGGTGCGAGTGCCGTGATCTTCACGGGCAACTCCGTCGACCCCTTCAATCCCAAAACGTTGCGCGCAACGGCCGGGTCAATATTTCATCTCCCTATCGTGGTCGCGGGTGTAGATGAGGTTTTCGAATTCTTCGCGACGCGCGTCGTACGGACGATTGCGACGGTGGTGCAGGGGGGTACGAATTTTCGCGACGTGACGTACTCGCCGTCAACGGCGGTACTCATTGGCAATGAAGCAACTGGACTCAACGACATCGAAATTGCTCGCTGCGACGAACGAGTGTCAATACCAATGCTCGGAAACGCCGAATCGCTCAATGCCGCCATCGCCGCGTCGCTGATCATGTTTGAAGCGCTACGACGGCGAGAAGACACCCACGCCGCTCCGCAACCTCGTAGCCTTGAGGGGTCATGACATCTTCGCCGCTCGATGAATTGGATTCCAAGGTTAGCGAGCTTCTCGTCGCCATCGCAGCGCTCGATTCTCTTGACGCACTTCGTGAAGCCGAGCCGGGGATCATCGGGAAGCGTTCGATACTGTCGACACTCCAAAAGTCCTTAGGGGCTCTGGTGTCTGAAGATCGTAGCGAAGCTGGTGCGCGTTTGCAGCGCGCTCGCCACGAAGTGGAGCAGACCTTCGAAGCCCGTCGAGCGTTGCTCGCGCGCGATGCGAGACGCCAAGGCCTTGAAAAAGACCGTTTAGAACTAGGTGACGTCGTCGTCGACAATGTTCGATGGGCACCAACGACTGGTCACCCGGGCATCATCGCCGTCACCCAAGGTCAACTGGAGGACGTCTTCGTCGCGATGGGCTTTAGCGTCTCCGAAGGGCCAGAGGTCGAGAGTGACTGGTATAACTTCGAAGCACTCAACATACCCCCGGCGCACCCCGCGCGAGGGATGTGGGATACGTTCTACGTCGATCTCGGTGATCCCGAAACGGTGGTGTTACGCACCCATACGTCGCCTACGCAAATCCACCTCATGGAAGATGCTGTGCGTGCGGAGTCATTGCCGTTGCACGCGGTGATGCCTGGTCGGTGCTATCGCCGCGATTCGCCTGACTCGCGCCACCTCGCAACGTTCCATCAGATTGAGGGTCTCGTCGTCGACCGAGGAATTGGCTTTGCGGACCTCGCGGGCGTCATCGAGACATTCACTCGCTCGTATTTCGGTCCTGACACATCGTCGCGACTTCGACCTGCGTTCTTTCCCTTCACGGAACCTTCGGCTGAATTCGAGATCACTTGCACCATTTGCAAGGGAAGTGGTTGCCGCACGTGTTCCCAGACCGGATGGATTGAGCTTGGCGGTTGTGGTGTCTTGGATCCCGCGGTCCTTCACGCCGTGGGCATCGACGCCGAGGAGTGGAGTGGCTTCGCCTTTGGTTTTGGGATTGATCGCTGCGCCCAGATGCGCCATCAAATTTCCGACATGCGTGCGCTCACGGAAAACGACGTTCGCTTCCTGGAGCGGTTCTCTTGAAGATTCCCCTTTCGTGGTTACGAGATTTCGTCGATGTCACCGAGTCTGTTGCTGAATTGACGGAGATACTCGACGACCTCGGACTCGTCGTCGAAGGCGTCGAAATAGTGGGTGAGAACCTCGAAGACGTGATCGTGGCACGCGTTGAGGAAATCCGCGCCATCGAAGGCGCCGACCGCGTTCGACTCGTTGTCGTCGACGCTGGTGACGGTCCGTTGGAGATCGTATGTGGTGCGACCAACTTCGCTGTCGGGAATTTCGTACCGCTCGCACCCGTGGGCGCGGTGCTGCCGGGTGGGTTCGAAATCGCGGAGCGCAAAATGCGTGGTGCGACATCCCACGGCATGCTGTGCTCGGCGCGAGAGCTTCGATTGAGTGACGACCACGAAGGCCTCATGATCCTCGACGAATTGACGACTCCGGTCGTGGGCGAGAAAATCACGGATGCGCTCTCAATTCGTGCCGATGTCGTCTTTGAAATAAGCGTCGAGGGGAATCGACCTGACGCCTGGTCCGTAGAGGGTGTGGCGCGCGATCTCGCGACCCGACTTGGTCGCGAGCTCAGGTCACCTCCGATGGCGTCGCCAAATTCAGCAGCGAAAAGCGCGGATTTTGCGAGTGCCGGGATCGATGCGCCAGATCTTTGCGGACGATTGACGCTGTCAGTGCTTCGCAACGTGCAAGTGAAACCTTCGCCGACGTGGATCGGCGAGCGATTGCGCAACGCCGGCATGAGGCCAATCTCGAACGTCGTGGACGCGTCGAACTTCGTGATGCTTGAGTTGGGTCAGCCCACCCATCCCTATGATGCACAACACGTTGCGCGCCATACGCTTCGTGTTCGCCGCGCTCGTGAGGGAGAAATGCTCACAACGCTCGACGGTGTGCAGCGAAAACTCGCGAAGCCCGGACGAGGACTGGGCGACACCGGTGAAGACTGCGTGATTGTTGATGGTGACGACGTGGTGATTGGTTTGGCGGGCATCATGGGGGGCTCGTCCAGCGAGATCAACGTGACGACGACCGACGTTCTCCTCGAGGCGGCATTCTTTGATCCCATGGGTATTGCGCGAAGTTCGAAGCGACACGGACTGCGAAGTGAGGCGTCGAATCGCTTCGAACGCGGTGTCGACCCGCAATTAGCCTTGCGCGCCGCCGCACGCTTCGTCGCCCTCCTTCTCGAAAGTGTCCCAGACCTCGAATGGTTGTCGGATCCACTTGATGAACTCGGTATAGTCCCTGACCCATCGAGTGTGATTCTTCGACCCGGGGACGTCGAGCGAAGTTTAGGCGTCGAAATTTCGGGCGACGAAATTCACCGTCTCCTCGAAGGTCTCAATTTTCGTGTCGAGGATCGTGACGACACGATCGTCGTGACGCCCCCGAGTGCTCGCCTCGACGTTCGCGCTGGCACGTTTGGACGAGCTGACGTCATTGAAGAAATAGCTCGGCTCCATAGCTACCGACGTCTTCCGCGACGAATGCCCTCGTGGCCGGAGCCTGGCGCTTTCAGCGAACGACAGATTCTGCGGCGACGGCTTCGTGGCGTCATCGTCGACCTCGGTGGCACTGAAGTGTGGACTCCGTCGTTGATCAGTGACGCCCAGTTTGACTTCGTTCATCCCAACGAATCCCGCGTACGAGTGACGAACCCACTTGCGACCGACGAGTCAGTGCTGCGCGCCACGCTCGTAACGGGAATAGTGCAAGCACTCGGGAAAAATGTGGAGCGCGGCAAGGGCGAGGTCATATTGACAGAATTGGGAACCGTCTTCGTCCATCCCGATGCCACCGATGAACCACGAATCACCAAGGGCGGCGATGGCGGTGGGCTCATCTTGAACCTGCCACGAGAAAACGAACGTGTGAGTGTGCTCCTGGCTCGCGCCGAAGACAGTGCGATTACCGCCGTCGCAATGTGGTCCGTGATCAGCCAGCGTCTAGGGCTTAGCGACGTTGTCGTCCGCTCCAACGAGGATCCGGTGCGCTTTATGCATCCAACACGGGCCGGACTGTTGGTGGACCGGGTGACCGGAACGGTGTTCGGTTCAATAGGAGAGCTCGACCAGGAGTACTTGGATGGTGTGGCGTCCAATCTCGTCGGTCGGCGAATTGGTGTACTCGACGTCGATCTCGATCTCTTGGCTGAACACACACGGGTACTGCGGCGTAGTGACTTTGTCGGCGTGCCGAGTCGCTATCCGAGTGCCCTATTCGATCTTGCCTTCATTACGCCCGTCGCTGTACATGCTCAAGATTTGGCGTTTGCGTTGCGCTCGGCGTCTGAGCTCATTGAAGACGTGCGATTGTTCGACGTATACGTCGGCGCCGGGCTGCCTTCGAACACGAGGAGTCTCGCGTACGCCGTGCGGGTTGGTTCTGCGGAGCGAACGTTGAGTGAATCTGACGTGGCGGCGCTGCGCGACGAATTGATTGCGACGGGTGGGCGCTTCGGTGCACAGTTGCGGTAGAGCGTTCGTGTCGGTCATTCGTTTGCCGTCGTGATCGAATTCGTTCCCCTGAACGATCGCGGTCGACGGTTCGAAAGTGACGTCACTGTTCGATTGAGTGACGCCGACCCGCAAGGTGCCCTTCGCCTCGACGGAGTCGCCCGTTACCTCCAAGACGTCGCGACCGAGGACTGGGAGAGTAGTGGTATCGCGTCAGAGGACACCTGGGTCGTGCGTCGAACCGTGATTCGTCAGGTCAATCAGCGATGGCCCAGAATGAACGAACGTCTCCGGGTGATTACGTGGTGCGGAGGCGTCGNNGGGCCGCGTGGGCAGAGCGGCGTACCAACATCGCGATCGGGACGGACACCGTGCTCGAATCGGCGGCACTCTGGGTGCCCGTCGATCGTTCCGGGCACCCCGTTCGAGTTCGACCCGAGTTCTTTGAGGTGTACGGGGATGCCATGAATGACCGCAAGGTCTCGGGGCGGGTCTCACTCGTCGCACCTCCAGTCAATGCTCCTCGTCGGCCGTGGCCCCTGCGTCGAGCCGACCTCGACGTGGTTGGTCACGTCAACAATGCCGCGGTATGGCAGGCCGTCACCGAGGTCGTCGACGTTCCCGTGCGTTACGTCGAAGTCATTCACCACGGAGCGGTCGAAAACGGGCACGACGTAGAGCTGGTCACGGAACCCGGTTCTATGTGGCTACTCGTTGATGACCAGGTTCGAGTCGCTGCGAATTACGAAGTCTGACGAGTTGTCGCGCCGAGCGCTGCTGGTGGCGAAGATGGAACCAATCAGCACGAGAGGAAAACCGACGATGATGCCGACGGTGAGCGGTTCATGGAGACCAACGACGCCGAGCACCACGGCGATCGCGGTGTTGACGTAGGGCACGACGGTCGCCCTCGTCGCGCCAACTTCCTTGATGAGCTCGAAGAACGTGAGAAACGCACCGGCGGTGCAGACGACCGACAGTGCGGCGACGCAGCCAAGTGTTTCCGACGATATGTGAGACGGCCAGTGGTAAGTCGACCACGGTATCCAGCACAGCCCCACGACGAGCGATGCTCCCGCGACGACAACGATGCCGGGCACGTGACTTAGTTTTGTCGCCAAGATGATGGGACCAAGCGTGTAGCCAACGCAGACAACCATCATCAAGCCAATCCAGGTGAGCGACCCACCCTTGAGATCGAGTCCAACGAGCAACGCGACGCCGAGTGCACCCAGGCCCAGCCCGGCGTAGCGCCGTGCACTGATTCGACCCTCGGTGTTCGAGAATCGTTGGGCGAGCACCGAAAACAGCGGCACCGCGCAGATCAGCAGGCTCGTCAACGAACTCGTAAGGCGTTTCTCCGCGGTCGCCATCAAGTACCAGGGCACCCCGAACTCAACGACACCAAAGATGGCGATCCACGCGAAATTTCTTAGGAGAATGGGGACTTGGCGCTTCCAGAACACGAGTGGCATGAGCAGGGCGGCTGCGGGGAGTGTTCGTCCAAGCACCAACACACCAGGGTCGAGATGACGAACCGCGACGCGAATCAAGAGGTACGGGATGCCCCAGATGACGGCCATTGCCGAAAAGAGAAGCCACCCACGTCGCGACATCCCCACAGACTAACCTCGAGGCGTCGGTGTTGCATTTTTATGCTCCATTGTGCATAAAATGGCAGTATGCGTGTTGGCGTCGTTGGAGCGACCGGGTATGCCGGGCTGGAGTTATTGCGACTCTTGGCGTCTCACCCCGACGTCGAGGTTTGCGTCGCAACTGGCGATTCCAACGCCGGCAAAAGCGTCGCACGGCACGCGCCAGCGCTGGCGGCGCTGTATCCGGAACTCTCGTTTGAGAGTACTGAGGCAATCTTGAGTGCGCAGATTGACGTGGCGTTTCTCGCACTCCCGCATGGTGAAAGTCAACGTTACGTCCCCCAACTCGTAGCGCGAGGTGTCAAGGTGGTCGACCTCGGCGCCGACTTTCGCTTGAAGGACGCACGTGATTATTCCGAGTGGTACCACGAGGAACATCGGGCCCCGGAACTTCTCGAACAATCGGTCTACGGACTCGTCGAACGACACCGCAAGGAACTCGTGGGTGCGTCACTTATTGCGGTCCCCGGTTGCTATCCCACGGCGAGTGCGCTCGCACTTGGACCTTTCCTTGATCGAAGAGTGGTGGCGAACGAGGGAGTCGTCGTCAACGCGCTGAGCGGGGTGTCGGGGGCTGGTCGCGCCCCGAGTGACCGCTTACACTTTTCGCGTCTCGCGGGGAACGCGGAAGCATATGGTCTCGTAGATCATCGCCACACGATCGAGATACAACGTGAGATCGGAGCGGAGCTATTGTTCACACCTCACCTCGTGCCGACGAGCCGAGGTGAACTCGTCACCGCCTATGCGCGAGTACTAGAACCACGCTTTGATTCGAGTTCGGCGATGGATCTGCTTCGAGAGACGTACGCTGATGATGCCTTCGTTGTCGTCGTTGACGAACCTCCCACACTGAAGGATCCAGTCGGGAGCAATCTCTGTTTCGTGAGTGCACGCGTTGATACGCGTACCGGTTGGCTCGTAGCGATGAGTTCGCTCGACAATCTCATCAAGGGGGCCGCCGGACAAGCCATTCAGGCTTGGAACGTCGCGTCAGGATTCGACGAGGCGACCGGACTTCCGCGCAGTGGGGTGACACCGTGAAGCGGGTCGTGGTGAAGTTGGGCGGGCACGCCCTCGACGGACTTGGCGCCAGCGCGCCACTACTCGCCGAATTGGCCCAGGATATTGCGCATCTCTCGAGTGGTGGCACCGAGGTCGTGCTCGTGCACGGCGGAGGACCCCAGATCGAGGAACTCCTCGAAACAGCGAAGATTGAAAGCCGTTTTCACGAGGGCCTGCGTATTACCGACACCCTGACCATGAATTACGTGGCCATGGCACTCGGTCACGTGAACATGCTCATCAGCGCTGCGTTAAATCACGCCGGGATTGCGGCGGTGGGTCTTTGTGGCGTCGACGGCACGCTCTTTTGTGCGAATTCTCTTGGCGAACCGTGGCAACGGGCGGCAGCGACCCCAAAGGTGCGACCCGAGGTCGTGACTTCACTCTGGGCCAATGGATTTTGCCCCGTGGTGAGCCCGATCGCGGTCGATGACGTTGGCGAATTGGTCAACTGCAATGCCGACACCGCAGCGGGTGCTCTCGCGGGTACGCTCGATGCTGAACTGCTGGTGCTCTTGAGTGATATCGATCAAGTCCGCGACGATCCCGACGACCCGGGCTCAGCACTTGCGCACCTCAGCTCCTTCCAGGCGTCGGCGCTCATTGAATCAGGGGCTGCGCGTGAGGGCATGGTGCCGAAGCTTCGAGCGGCCCTCGACGCACTCGACGCTGGCGCGGGTCGGATTCTGATGGCGAACGGAGCCCGACATCATGCGCTTCGTGACGCATTGAGTGGCGCCATCCCTACGACGGAGATCCTTGCGTGAGTCGTCAATTCATCACCATTGAGGAGTTATCGAAGAAGGACCTGCGCGTCATCTACCGTGACGCGCTCGCTCCGCTCAATGACGAATTGTTGAAGGGTCAAGGAGTGGCGCTGGTCTTTGAACGACCAAGCCTTCGCACGCGCGCGTCCAGTTCCGCCGCCGTCCAGGAACTCGGTGGGTACGTCACGTTCTTCAGCGACGAAGAGATCGGAATCGATAGTCGCGAGTCAGTCGAAGATATTGCGAAGACACTGGAACAAATGTTTGCGATCTGCGCTCTACGGGTTCGCAATCACGACGTCTTCCGGCGGATGCGCCTTGCGACGAACGACACGATGTCGCTCATCAATCTTCTGAGCGACGTAGCGCATCCGACCCAGGCGATCGCCGACGTACTCACCATCGCCGAACATTTCGCTGGCGGGGACGTCGAGGGCGTGAAGGGTCTGAAGGTGGCCTACGTTGGTGACGCGACGAACGTGACGCGATCATTGTGTGTCGCGTTATTGCGTCTTGGCGCACGTGTCACGGTCGCCGCACCCGACGCGTATCAACTCACCCGTGGCGGCGCTGAAGATCCTTTCGGCGTCGACAGCGGAAATCTGCAATTGAGCGACTCGGCGAGCGATGCGGTGAAGGGGGCTGACGTCATCTACACCGACGCATGGGTCTCGATGGGCCTTGAGGCGCAGACCGCTCAGCGCCGCGTTGATTTCGCATCGTTTCAGGTGAATGACGAACTCGTTGGTCTCGCGAGTCCCGACGTCGTCATCCTGCATTGTTTGCCCGCTCATCGAGGTGACGAGATTACCGATCACGTGCTCGATAGCGAACGATCACTGGTGTGGCGTCAAGCATTTCATCGTCGCAGCGCCATGCTCGGGATCTTGGGATGGATAAAAGAGGAACATTATGACTAAGACACAACGACAACATCGCATTGGCGAACTCATCGAGCGCGAAGTGATTTCGACGGCCGCACAGATTGTCGTCAAGTTGAACGCCGAAGGTATCGCGGCGACCCAAGCAACGGTGACGCGTGACCTCCAGGAGTTGGGGACAATCAAGATCCGCGACGAGCACGGGACGCGACGCATCGTGGTGGGAGGCGTCACGCATTCGAGCCCGGCGCCGCTCGAACACTTGCGTCGGATGATGGGCGAGTGGGTGGTGTCGGTTGAGAGTTCGGGAAATCTGGTGGTCGTTCGGACGCCACCTGGGTGTGCGCACGTCGTCGCCTCGGCACTCGATCGCAGCGCGCTCGACGGTGTGCTCGGAAGTGTCGCGGGAGACGACACGGTGCTGGTCATCGCTGACGAGCAGCGTGGCGGTCAACAGTTGGCGTACGAGTTTCGTGTGCTTGCCAGTCTTGATGAAGTGCCAGTCGAAACGGAGAAGAGGAGTTTTCATGGCTAAGAGAGTTGTGCTCGCCTACAGCGGCGGACTGGACACGTCAGTGGCGGTGCGATGGATGATTGAGGAATGGGGCGTCGAGGTCGTGTGCGTACTCGTCAACGTGGGCCAGGACGCGGAATCCTCGGAGAGTTTTGAGGATATCCAGGCTCGGGCGATCGCGGCGGGAGCGCTCGAGTGCGTGGTCGTCGATGCTCGCGATGAGATGGCTGACGAGTTCTGCGCGAACGCGATTTACGCGAATGCTCGCTACGAAGGAAAATACCCCCTGGTGTCAGCACTCTCGCGACCAGTCATCGTTCGCCACCTAGTGGACCAGGCTCGTAAGTTCTCCGCGACCGCGGTCGCGCACGGCTGCACCGGAAAGGGAAATGATCAGGTCCGCTTTGAAGTTGGAACGCACGCACTCGCGCCTGACCTCGAGGTGCTCGCGCCAGCTCGCAACTGGGGCATGACCCGAGCTGATTCGGTTGATTTCGCGGAGAAGTGGGATATTCCGATACGAGCGAGCAAGGAGAAGATCTACTCGATCGACGAGAACCTTTGGGGCAGAGCCATCGAGTGTGGTGCGATGGAAGACCCGTGGGCGACGCCTCCTGAGGAGCCCTACACCTTGACGCGGGTGACCAACGTCGAGCCGGTTGAATTGGTCCTGAGTTTCAAAGCTGGTGTGCCGGTTGCGATTGACAATGTGCCCATATCCCTCGCTGACTTGATCAGACAGATGAACCATCGAGCAGGTGCTACGGGCTTCGGACGTCTTGACATGGTCGAGAACCGTCGCGTCGGTATCAAGAGTCGCGAGGTGTACGAATGTCCCGCGGCGCTCGCGATCATCGCGGCGCACTCGGACCTCGAAGACCTCGTGCTCGAGCGCGACGTCCACCACGAGAAGGCCCGCCTCGAATCACGCTGGTCCGAATTGGTCTATGACGGTATGTGGTTTTCACCACTCAAAGAGGCGCTTGACGCGTTCATGCTCGACACACAACGTTTTGTGACCGGCGACGTGCGGCTTCGTTTCGAGGCGCCTGGTTTGATGCGAATCGTTGGTCGGCGCAGCCCTCATGCGCTCTACGATTACGGTCTGGCGACCTATGACGCCGCAGACACGTTCCAGCACGCCGACTCGGAAGGTTACGTGAAGATCTACGGACTCGGCGTCAAGACGTGGGCTGCTCGCCAGGGGGCGAAACACGCGACGCCACCATCAACATGACGCTCTGGAGCGGCCGATTCTCATCGTCAATGGATACCACGCTGTGGGATCTCTCGGAGAGTTACTCGTTCGACCACATTCTTTATCATCACGACATCATGGGATCGAAAGCGCACGTTCGTGGGCTCGAGCACGCACGCATTCTGACGAACGAGGAGGCGTCAACACTTTGTGGGGTTCTCGACGATATCGAGGCCGAGTTCGATCGTGGCGCATTCGTTCGCGTAGGTAGCGACGAAGATATCCACACGGCGATCGAACGCCGTGCGACCGAGATCCTGGGTCCACTAGGCGCGAAGATCCACACCGGACGGAGTCGCAATGACCAGGTCGCGACGACGTTGCGTTTGTTCACGCGCGACGCCATTGGCGAGGTCCTTCGTTCGATTTTCGCGTTGGTCGATGCCCTCGTTGCCTTGGGCGACGCGAACGAACTGGCGTATCTGCCCGGTTACACGCATTTACAACGCGCCCAGCCAGTGCTCTTGTCGCATCATTTGAACGCCCACGCCTGGGCACTTTTGCGCGACGTCGATCGATTGGGCGACGCTCGACGACGCTGCAACGTGTCACCTCTTGGCGCCGGCGCGCTGGCTGGCACTTCGCTCGATCTCGATCCTCAGATTCCAGCGACGATTCTGGGATTTGAAAGCACGTTCGCCAATTCACTCGACGCCGTGAGTGATCGAGATTTCGTCGCCGAGACGCTCTTTGACGTGGCGTTGCTAGGGGTGCATCTATCTCGAATGGGCGAGGAACTCGTGCTGTGGACCAGTTCTGAATTCGCCTTCGCCACGCTCGCGGATCAATTCACGACGGGTTCATCGATGCTCCCTCAAAAGAAGAACAGCGACGTCGCCGAACTCGCGCGAGGAAAAGCGGGTCGTTTGGTCGGTAATCTCACGGGACTGTTGGTGACGCTCAAGGGTCTGCCGCTGTCGTACAACCGTGACCTGCAAGAGGACAAGGAGCCGCTTTTCGACTCGTTGCGCCAGGTGATGCTCGTACTGACCGCGTTGACGGGAGCTTACCGAGCGCTCAGCTTTCACTCGTCGACGGCTCAGGCTGGCGCCGATGATCAGGCGCTGGTGGCGATCGACATTGCCGAAGATCTCGTCAAGGAAGGCGTCCCGTTTCGCCAGGCCCATGAAGAAGTGGGAAAGCTCGTGGCGGAATCGGTGGCGAGCGGAGAGACGCTTCGTGACGTGGTCCTTCGTCATCAGGAATATTCTCGGTTTTCGGGACTTTTCGACGTGGGTACGTCGCTACGTCGTCGCTCGTCGCCCGGTGCATCGGGTCCGCTCGCTCGCGATGAACAGCGGCGTCGGCTCGATGAACGCGTGAGGACGCTGAAGAATTTGCTGGAGGGTGAAACCTAACGTCGCCAACGATTCACTGGGATGTCACGGTACCCACCTACGCTTCAGTTACATGGTTGAACGGCTCTTGACCCCATCGAAGATCACCGCGTGGCTCGAATGTGATCATTTCTTGTCGCTGCGCAATCAAGTCGACGCGGGCACATTGACGATCGACGTGACGCCCCGGGGGTCACTTGCGGATCTCTTGATCGAGAAGGGCACGACCCACGAGCGAGAGTGTTTGTTGGACTTAGAGAATCAAGGTCGTAGCGTCTATCAAGTTCCGGGACGAAACCGCGACGAGTCCTTTGAGCATTGGGTCTCTCGAGTCAACGGTGTGCTGGACGAAGGTCACGACGTGATCTACCAGATGCCATTTGTCGACCAGGGCATTCGAGGTATCGCTGACTTTCTGGTGCGCGTGGATTCCAATGAAGAGAGTGAACGCGGCACGTATGAGCCCATCGACGCGAAACTCGCTCGTTCCGAGGGCAAACCCGGACACGTGTTGCAACTGTGCTTCTACGTCGAAGCCATCCAAGCCCTGACGGGCCGTACACCACGGCATATGCACCTTTGGTTGGGTACAGGCGTCCAGGAGACTCTCGAGGTGGGGCAATTCCTGCCGTATTGGCGAAGACTACGTCGACAGTTAGTCGAACTCCTGGGTAAGGACGCGATCTCGGAAACCCGACCGTCGCCTTGCGATCATTGCGATTACTGCGAATTCAAGGGGCGCTGTGAAAATGAATGGCGTAGGGAGGATTCACTCGTCTACGTGGCAAACATTCGTCCCACGCAACGCGAAGCGCTCGAATCATCCGGCGTGGCGACGGTGGCCGCGCTCGCCATGAGGAACGAGCCAGTGGCGTCTCTTCATGATGAGAATCTCCAACGGCTCGTACGCCAAGCGGCCCTTCAGGTTCGCTCGCGCGAACATCCTGAGCACACGCCGGCGTTCGAGCGAATCGAAGAGAGCGACGATCCGGTCTTCGGTCACGGTTTCAGTTTGATGCCAGCGCCCGATAGGGGAGACGTATTCTTTGACTTCGAAGGGCACCCCTTCTGGACGCCGCAACACGATCTCTTCTTCCTCGCTGGTTTGTATCTCCAAGACGAGAAGGGCGTCTGGACCTATGACGCGCGCTGGGCCCATGACCGCGGTCAAGAGCGTGTCATGATTCGAGAACTCGTTGACTTTCTCGCGAAGCGTCGCCTCGCATTTCCCGACATGCACGTGTATCACTACAACCACACCGAACGCTCCGCTTTAGAACGCCTCACTGCGGGGACCGAGTCCGAATCGCTCCTGACGTCCCTCGTCGATAGTGGACTCTTCGTTGACCTCTACGTGATCACTAAAAACGCGGTCCTCGTGGGAACCGAGTCCTACGGACTCAAACATCTCGAGCGCCTGGCCGCTTATGAGCGTGGAGGCGGTATCGAACAAGGTGCGGGCGCCGTCGTTGAGTATGAGCACTTCATGAAGACCGGTGATCTCACCAAACTCGACGACATCGCTGCGTATAATCGCGATGACGTCGCGGCAACTATGGCCCTACGCGATTGGCTTAACGAGCAGCGCCCCGACGACGTTGCGTGGCGAGAAGCGGTGTTGGAGGTCGACGAGTTCGCGTACGACACGGACGAGTTGGTCGCGCAACTCGAACAATTCCCTGACGAAAGTGCCGAGCGTTTGATCGGCGACTTGTTGAATTATTGGCGACGTGAACGTTCGGCGAACATCACACCAAAGTTTGCCGAAGCGTCATCGGATTTCGCGACCATCTACGCAAATCCGGACTTCATTGCCAATGTCGAATTCGTCCGATTCGAGGATTCGCAGTCTCGCGGTGTCGACGTGCGAGACGCCGTGTTCTCGTGGCCCCCACAAGAGGTGAGCCCTCTCTTTGTCGACAAATGTCGCGTGTTATTTACCGGCGTGGGCATCGAACACGGATTTGGCTACTTGCCGAGGGTCGATCTTTCGCGTCGCGAACTGTCGATGCGCTGGCGTGAGAGCGACGAAGAGTTGGATCTCATGCCGCTCGTCTTTACGCTGGATGATTACATTGGTCCGCAACAAAAGCCGGGTGTCTTAGTGCACCTGGCGGAGCAAGTGCTCCGCCGTGACGTGCATGATGCGCCAAGTCGAGTGTCGATGTCATTGCTCGCTCGCGAGAAGCCTCGCTTTGACTCCCACGGTGGGCCCGACCGAGGAGTTTTCGTGGATGACTTACCGCACATACTTTCGTGGGTTGGCCACCTCGATGAGAGTTACGTCGCGATTCAAGGTCCGCCCGGCACTGGGAAGACCTATAGCGGCTCACACATCATTCACGCATTGATTCGTGCGGGCAAACGAGTGGGCATCACGGCAATGAGTCATGCAGCGATTGATAATCTTCTCACCGCGACGCTTGAGGTGTTCGACGAAGCGGGGGACCGCGATCGATTGCGGGTACTGCGTCGAAGCCCGAAACCAAAGTCGGGCGCACTCGAAGGTGTGACCTACCAAAGTTCGAGTGACGGGGCAGAGAGTGATCGCTATAACCTCGTTGCGGGCACCACATGGCTGTGGGCACGGCCGGGCATGAGGGCTTTCGCTGTTGACTATCTCGTGATTGATGAAGCGGGACAATTGGCCCTGGCTGACGCGGTCGCAGCGGCGAATGGCGCGCGAAATCTGATATTGCTGGGTGACCCGCTACAACTTTCGCAAGTCTCCCAGGCGGAGCACCCGCGTGGTTCTGGTGCCAGCGTTCTCGAGCACGTGTTGGGTGGTCATCCGACGTTGCCACAAAGCGAGGGCGTATTCATCTCCGAGACGCGTCGCATGCACCCCGATATATGTTCATTCATCTCACGGCAAATCTACGAAGGTCGCCTCACGAGTCACGCCAGTTGCGCACAGCAGGCGACGGAGTTCGGAACTGGCCTGCGTTGGATCGAAGTCCACCACGAGCACTGTTCAACTGAATCAGTTGAGGAAGCTTCGACGGTGGTAACGCAGATTGAAGCCATGCTCGGTACGTCGTGGATCAATCAACACGGTGAGTCAAAGGCGCTTGCCGCCGATGACTTCATGGTGGTGGCACCGTATAACGATCAAGTGCGATTACTGCGCGCGATGTGTGATCGAGATGTCAAGTTGCGAGATGTCCAAGTGGGCACTGTCGACAAATTCCAAGGGCGAGAAGCCCCCGTCGTGTTTTTTACGATGACGACCTCCTCAGCGGCCGATATGCCTCGTGGCCCCGAGTTCTTGTTCTCGAGGAATCGACTCAATGTCGCCGTGAGTAGGGCGCGTTGTCTCGCGTTCCTCGTGTGCACCGATGAACTCTTGAACTCGCGAGCGCGGACCCTTGAAGAAATGCGTCTGATAGGAACCCTGAGCGCCTTCGTGGAGCACGCCCTACGTTAAAAACCTGATCCAGGGTGGATTGTCGAGGGCGAGTCAGGCGACGGACCTGGCACCACTGTCCAGCGTTGGCGCGAGACCTCAAGGGCTCGAAATTTGGTCGCCAAAAGGGACTTTTTCCTAAAGAGGACCTGTTAGTATGGTTATCCCACCAGCGGAGACGGCGATCGGGCGTATTTGCACCCTGGTAGACCGCGCTGTTAAGGTAGGCATCCCTGTCGTTAAGGAGACTTGACGACGGATCTGCGGGAGCGATCCTGCAGTGGTGTACTTCACACCTCCGACTTCGGTCGCGTGTGTTGTCGCTCCTTGAAAACGGAAGAACGAGAGCCAAAAGCCAGTACGGGCGACGATGGAC
>PLRK01000120.1:0-6031 GCA_003163875.1 Acidimicrobiaceae bacterium
TCCGCTACTACGAGGACAAGGGTTTGGTGCGGCCGACGAGGAGTCGTAAGGGGTACCGCCTGTACTCACAGCGTGACGTCGAGTGTCTCCGCGAGGCCATTCGATTGGCCAACGAAGAGTTCGTGCCATTACGCGTCGTGCGCCTGCGATTGATCGAGCAGGGTCTACTCGATGACGAAAGGACGCAGCCGTCGAACTTTCAGGTCGCGCGAGCGTCCAGTGCGAGTGTTATTTCGATGCCCGCGCCGAGCGAATCACCGTCGCCCGGGCGTGGCGACGTCACGGACCTGACCACCAACGACGATGACGACGCGTCGCCAGTGTTATCCATCGTCTCGTCGGAGCCGTCGCCGTTTGGCGTGGACGAGCAGGAGCCGACGCCTGAGGTGGAAGCGGTCCTGAGTGCACCTGGGAGCGTCGACGAACCAAGTACATTCCTCACGACGGTGGAGTTCCTTGACGCATCAGGTCTCGATGCGCCGACCATGAACCAATTGTTGGCGTCTGGACTTTTACGTCCACGGGTCATTGCCCAACAGAGTGCGTTTGACGAGTTGGACCTTCGAGTCGCTCGCAGCGCGGGGGCGCTCTTGGCTCGCGGCGTGGACGTTCGTTTCCTGGGTTCGCTCCGTCGCAACGTCGAACGTGAAATTGGGCTCTTGAATGACGTCACGCAACCCATTCGTGTCCCGCAGCGCGGATTAAGCGTTGACCAAGCTCGCGACACCGCGCAGGCTGTGGGCGTTGAACTCGAAGCGTTGCGCGCAGATCTGTTCGCGCGAGCCCTGCAAGAATATCTGGGTGTTTGAACCAGTCAAGGCCGCCAGTGCGAGGTCTAGGCTGGTGTGATGATTGAAGTCGTTCTTCGCGCAGTCCGTGTTGATGTGGGTTCGTCGACGCCACTGCTACTTCTCGAAGAGGTGGGTGGCGAGCGTGTTCTACCAATCTTCGTGGGCGCACCCGAAGCCACCGCTATTGCCTACGCGCTGCAAAATGTGCCCACGCCTCGACCGATGTCGCACGATCTGTTGGGAAACGTCATCGCCGCGCTCGGTGCTCAACTTTTCGCGGTCGAAATCACCGAACTTGTTGACAATACCTATTACGCCAACCTTCGTCTCTTGCGGGAGCGTTCCGAGATCAACGTGAGTGCGCGGCCAAGTGACGCCGTGGCGCTTGCGTTGCGCGTGGGAGCGCCGATTTTGGTCAACGACCAGCTCATGAACGAACGCGGAAAGATAATGCATTTGGACGAGACCGAGGAGAGCGACGAGCTCGACGAGTCTGACGATGAAGCGCCGAGTGAAGCCGAACTGGTCGCTGAATTGCGCGACTTCTTGGAGAACATCCGTCCCGAGGACTTCAATAAGTGAGTCGAGCGTTGAAGTCGTTGGCGATCTTTTTCGCCTTTGCGGTTATCTTCACGATTAGTCGTCATTACGCTGACGCGAAATCGAGCACTACCACGACGACCACTGGAACCTCGTCGTCGACCACGGTCACGACGATCGCAGGCGCGATGACGTGCGAAGGTAGGGACTTCACAGGTGTCTTCAATGAAGGAGAGGGTGCGGCGGGCACGATTCTTGCGAGCGTGACCCTGACCAAAAACACCGCAGGAAGTTGCACCGTCAAGGGTTACCCACTCCTTACGCTCCAGGATCTTTCGGGGAGCGTGCTGGCGTCCAGAACGCTCGATTCCAGCCCGGTGCAGTTCCCAGCCACCAAGGCGAACGAACCGCCCACGCTCGTGAGCGTCAGTGACGGGATGTCGATCAATTTCTCGCTCGGCTATTCGGACGTCCCCGAAGGCAACGAAACGTGCGCGTCAGTGACGTCGCTCGCCGTGCAATTCGCGTCGGGTGCGTCATCGGTGTCAGTGACCCCGAGCTATGCGCTGCAGCCATGCAACAACGCGACGCTGTGGGTGAGTCCCTTTTATTAATCCCTCGCGAACGCTGGGCGGACAAGGATTCGTCCGCGAGTGCCGCCGCGCTTGATCGTCGCGAGAGCGTCGTCTAATCGCTCGAGTCCGATCTCGCGATCGACCAATGCCGAAAAATCTACGTGGGGCGCGACGTCCCCGAGCCGTTCCCACACGTGCTGGCGCGTGGCGCTCGGCGCTTCGACCGCGTCAATGCCGAGCAGGGCCACCGCTCGAGTAATGAAGGGATACACGTTCGTGTGGAGTTCGGCACTGGCGACGAGTCCACTCGCGGCGACGGCGGCGCCGTAACGAAGCGAGCGAAGGATTTGTTCCAAGGTCGTGCCGCCAACGCAGTCAATGGCACCCGACCAACGTTCGCTCGCCAAGACGCGATCGGGACGGTCAGCGATGTCGTCGCGTCCAATGATGCGTGCGGCTCCACGTTCCAACAACCACTGCGACTCTTGAGGCGAACCAGTCGACGCGACGGGTTGATAGTCGTAGGCGTGAAGCAACGACACCGCGAGCGATCCGACCCCGCCGGTCGCCCCCGTCACGAGGACTTCACTGTGAGGTGCGAGACCGTGCTCCTTGAGCGCGAGCACACTCGCCATGGCGGTGAAACCGGCAGTACCTATCACCATGGCGTCTCGCGTCGTGATCGCGGCGGGCAAGACGCTGATCAATCGACTCGGCGCGTAGAGGAACTCGGCGAATCCTCCGTCGCGACCTACGCCCAGGTCTGCGCCGTGCACGGCGACCTTGGTGCCCACGGGTAGTGCCGGGTCCGTGGACGAGATGATTGATCCCGCCGCGTCGACGCCGCCAATGAGTTCGTCAACGCGTCGCACACGACCGTCGATACTCGCGACGAGGGCGTCTTTAAAATTGACGCCCGAATACTCGACATTGATCAAGACGTCGTCGTCGCTCTTTGCGGTCGCCTCTCGTTCTTCGACGCCCGTCGTCAGCGTCGCGTCGCGTTCTCGAATCACGTAACCTCGCACGACGCAACTGTAGAGGCACTGGTGAGCGAGTCGATGAACATATACGATTCGCGTATGACGATGATCACGCTACGGGGACAAGAAATCTGGGCTCTCGAGCCAAAGAAAGGTCCGACGGTGCTCTTGTTGCACGGGGGACTCAGTAGCAGTGCGAGCATGCTCGGCTCCATTGGACCGCAATTGAAGAAGTCCTTTCGCGTGGCGGCCTTCGATCGGCGCGGGCACGGACGAAGTCCCGACAATGATGAGCCGNNGTGTTCACCTCGTAGGTCATAGTGATGGAGGAATCGTCGCGTTACTGGTGGCCCTCGAACGCCCCGACCTTCTCAAGCGCGTCGTCGTCATTGGCGCCAACTACAACCACCGTGGTCTTTTGCCAATGCCCAAGTTCTCGGAGTCCTCACCGGGCTTTAACGAGTGGGCCGAGAAATACGCGGCGCTCTCGCCCGACGGCATTTCACACGCCGGCGTCGTCGCGAAGAAGACGCGTTACCTCTACGCGCACGAACCGTTCCTACACCAGACGGACTTGCGCGCTATTGCGGTTCCCGTGTTGGTCATGGCGGGGGACGACGACGTCGCGACGTTGCGTCACACCTGTCAGATATACGAAGCGATTCCCGAAGCGCAACTGGCGATCATTCCGGGTGCTTCCCACGGACTCTTGAAGGAGCACACGAAGCTAAGTGTCAAGCTGATCGTCGACTTCCTCAAGGGGGAGATCCCGCCGGTCACGACCGCACCCTTGCGTCGACGAGCGAAGAACTCATAGTCGGGTGCAACCCCATCAAAAGGGGAGCAACCTAGACTGACGCTCATGTTGCGCCAACTCGAAGCCTCCTGGAGCAATTCGGTGCAGCGCTGGAAGTCGTTGGCTGGTCTCGAGAGCGATGCAGTGCTCTATGGCATCTCGGGCGTATTCGCACTCGTTCTCGGGATGACCTCCACGCAGGTCGCCCAGTGGCACTGGGGGTACCTGACCGCGGTGCCCTACGGCGCCATGACCGTAGCGGCGATCGTTTTCAGTCGGATTCGTTGGCGACGCGCGATGGTGGTGCGAATTGCGCTGCTCATCATCGTCATCCTCGGGGCGATCGTGATACCGCTTGGGCTCGAAGCGCGTTGGCGCGCGGAAGATCCTAGCCAGGGTTACGCGCAACCTGAGGTCTCGGTTATCGAGCGCTCCGCCACCTGGGTCAGTCACGGCAAGGATCCCTACCGGTCGTACTACACCGACGGGCGCGTCGTCGACGAAGTGCCCGGCGTTCCCGCCTACGAGTCGTTCTTCCCGTACTTTCCGCTGATGAGCATCTTCGGTTTGCCGTCCGCCGAGACCCACGAGACCCACGGGCTGAGCGACGCGAGGATCGTCATGTCGTTGATGACTTTGCTCGCGAGCGGGGCCGCTCTATTGATGTTGCGCGCGTCGGGAAAGAAGAAAATTCGTATCGCCCAGGTGCTGCTCGCCCTGCCCACGGGAGCATTGTTTCTCTCGACGGGAGGCGACGACATGCCAATCTTGGCGCTCATGTTGTTAAGTGTCGCCGCGTTGCAACGACGCGCGAACACCACGGCGGGGATCAGTTTGGGCATTGCGGCCGCGATGAAGTTGACGGCGTGGCCGCTCGCGCTCGGTGCGCTGCTGGTCGCTCGCGATAATAAAAACCGCCCGGCGTGGTTACGCGTGGCGTTGTGGGTCGCGGGCATCGTGACAGTGACGGTGCTGCCATTCGTGTTCAAGGCACCTTGGGCCTTCGTCTCGAACGTCTTCGCATTCCCCCTGGGCCTCGCGCACGTCGCCTCGCCCGCCGCCAGCGACCTTCCCGGTCACGTGCTCACGACGTGGTTGCCAGTACTTGGCCACTTCCTTGCACCCGTGACGTTTCTCATCGGGGGCTATTTCCTCACCAAGTACGCGAGGCGACACTGGCCGCTTAGCCTTTCGCAACTTCTCTGGATCATGGCGTGGGTCTTTCTCACCATGATGTGCGTGGCGTCAGCGACGCGCATTGGCTACGTGATCTATCCGATCAACCTCGCACTGTGGGCGTGGGCATGCGACGAACGCCACAGCACCCAGCCGTACGCTGAAGTGTCGGCTCAGAGCGTCTCGGAGTTCTGATAGATCCGGTAGGTCCAGTCACAGGAGTTCGCATCACGTGAAGTGACCGTGATACCTATCACCCAATAAAATGTGTCACTTCCGGCCTTTTGGAAGAGGTCCTCGGGATCGCCGTTGGGAGCACCCTGGGAAAACAGGCTCCAACCTCGCGCCACAAGTTCGGCGCTGTAGTAACCAAGCACCTTGTCCGCCGGGGCCCTGGTTGCAAAATCGCGATAACAGTCGTAGTCACCGGCGCCGTCGTTGGGCAACACGAATGAACCAATTGCGCGCGTCGCCTCGGGTAAGACCATCGCCGATTCGATGTTGGCGGGAGGATTGTCTGGTTGCTTGCAACCCGATAAGAGCGAGGATGATTCGCTGCTGAGACCGCCGACGACGATGGGAATGGTGGTGGTCGTGGTCACGCTCTGGTCCGAAACCGAGTTGATAAGAAGAAAGACTCCCAACATGACGACACCTAATATCAACACCGCGGCGGCAGGCCAGATACTGGTGGTGGTCGTCAGTGGCGGTTTTGGACGCTCACTCACAACCCCATCCTAGGTGGTCGATGGGACCTCTCCCTTTGCCGAGCTGCCACGTGCGAGCGCCGTTGAGAGCAGCGAGGACAAAGGACTTGGCATCGCGCGCCGCGTCGGGTGCGTTGCGGCCGAGAGCAAGTCCCGCGGTAATCGCGGCCGAGAGCGAGCAACCGGTGCCGTGATCGTTGAGCGTCTCGACGAGACCAGCGTCAAAGACGCTCACCCCTTCTGGGCCGACGAGGACGTCAGGAACGTGCATCGATGAAGCGTCGCTGAAGTGGCCACCCTTCACGAGTACGTAGCGAGACCCGAAAGCGAAAATCGTTGCCGCGACGCGCATCATGTCCTCAACGTCCTTGATGTCACGCACGTCGACGTCGGCGAGTACAGCCGCTTCACGGAGGTTCGGCGTCACGATCGTGGCGAAGGCGAAGAGAGCGTCGCGATACGC
>PLRK01000120.1:6094-6732 GCA_003163875.1 Acidimicrobiaceae bacterium
GTGAGTGCGGTCACGACGGTCGTGCCGTGCACCCCGAAGGCGGCGAAGGTTCGCAGGTCTGCTTGGATTCCGGCGCCACCTCCCGAATCCGATCCCGCAATGGACAAAACGGTCACGGGCTGCACGGGTTTTACCTTAACCAACGCCCTTATGGTCAGTACGCTTAGGGGAGTGAATGATCTCTTGCGCGTCGGATCGCTTGATTCGTCGTCTCGATTGGTGATGGGTACCGGAGGATTTCGTTCGCTGGACGTGCTCGAGTCATCCCTGCTGGCGTCGGGCACTTCGATCGCGACCGTCGCGCTTCGCCGGGTCGACCCGAATGTCGAAGGTTCGATCTATGACCTCTTGAAGAAAATCGGCGTGTCGCTCCTGCCCAATACCAGCGGTTGCTTTAGCGCGAGCGAAGCAATGAAGTACGCCCAACTGGCCAGAGAGGCATTCGACACCAACGTCATCAAACTTGAGGTGATCGGTGACGACATCACCTTGCTGCCTGACACGAGCGAGACCTTGATTGCGGCGGAGAAATTGACGAGTGATGGTTTCGAAGTCTGGGCGTACACTTCCGACGATCTCATTGTCGCGCAGCGTCTCGAGCAAGTTGGTTGCGTCGCGGTGATGCCACTTGGATCACC
>PLRK01000119.1 GCA_003163875.1 Acidimicrobiaceae bacterium
GAATCCAGATCCACACGAGCGCACCGGCTACCGGCGGGAGGATCGCTGGCAAGAAGATCGCGGTTCGATAGATCGCGACGGCGCGAGTCTTTCGCTGGAGTAACAGCGCGACGCCCAGCGGCAATATGATCCCCAGTGGGACACCGATGACCGTGATGTAGATGGTGTTGCGCACCGAGAGCCAAAAGTCGCCGTCGTGGGCCAGCGAGAAGTAGTTGTGCAGACCCACCCACGAAGGAGCCTCGATCAGATTGAAGTTGGTAAAGCTCCAATAGATCACCAGTCCAACGGGCAGCATGACGAGTCCGGCCAGGCCGACAAGCCACGGTGTCAAAAACACCATGGCTTGTCGACCGTCGGCTCGTTTTCGACGACGAGCGAGGCGCGCCGTCGGTGGGGCCGTGGCGATCTCGCTCAACGAACCTCACTCTTCGTCATGGTTCAACTCCTGGTTCGCCGTGGCTCGCAACGTCGTGTTCGCTGACGCGCCGTTCCCTCGCAGCACTCGTCGTCGTGCGCGAGTGTGGTCACGGGCACGACGACTGGGCGGAGAGGGCACTCGACTGGAGGGCCTTCAGCGCCGCCGACGGCGTTGACTTACCGAGTACGACCTGACTCTCGGCGTTGCTGAGGTCGATCTGGTACGTCGACGAGTAGCAACTCTGGTTCCACGAGTGGGCGTTGTTGGAGTTCGCTTCCTTCACGAAGATAGAAGCGAATGGGTAACTGGGCGCTTTGGCGCTCAAGAGTTGGGGGACGTTAAAGACAGTATTGGCAAACGAGGTCGCCAGCGGCACGTTGGTGGTCTCCCACTTGATGAAGTTGAACGCCGCCTGGGGATTCGACGATCCTCTCGGAATGACCTGAGGGTTCGTGTCGAGGAAGGTCGTTCCCGCCGACGACGGCTTCCCTGGAGTCGCCGGGAATGGCTCAATGCCAATGTTCGGGACCATCGAAGGATTGGTGCTCTTCATAAACGCGAGTACCCAAGGACCGTCGAAGGTCATCGCCAATTTTCCGGTGAAGAAGGGGTCGGTCGCGGTGAGGTAGGCGCCCGCGCTACTGGCGAAGCTGGCCATCTTTTGCGCGCCAAACTTTTGGTAGAAGGAGTCCTCCCACTTCAGTGCAGCGAGGTTTCCTGCCTTGGTGGCCGTGGGGGTCGAACCGGACGTCCAGTTGCCGCCGAACACCCATCCGAGCGTCTCTAGCGTCGCGGTCTGACCGTTGGCGACGCCGGGCCACGCGGGAAGGAAGCCCAATTGCGTGATCTCCCCGCTGCTGTTCGTCTTCGTGAGCTTGACCGCGTCCGCGTAGAGTTGCGCGGTGGTCGTGGGCGGGTCGTTCGGATTGAGGCCCGCCGCCTTGAAGAGCTTCTTGTTGTAGAGGAGACCCGCGTTGAAGTCCATGAACGGGAGTCCGTAGAGACTGCCACCCTCGGTGACCGCTTTGACGGCCGCGGGCGCGTAGATACTCGTCTTCAGGCCACTCGCCTTGACGTAGGAGTTGAGCGGCAACAGTGCACCGGCCGCTGCCCAACCACCAACTTGGATGGACGTTCCGAGGTCAATGAGGTCGGGAGGGTTGCCACCACTGATCGCCGCGAGAATCTTTGCGTCGTTCGTGACGTACGTCGAGGTAATGGTGACGTTGGGATTCAGCTTCTCGTACTGCTTAATCGCTGCGTTGAGTGCCACCGCGTTGGGCCCCGTACTCCCCCACTGCTGCCACAGTGTGAGATGAATCTTCGAAGACGCACCCGCACTCAACGGTAAGAGCGCCGCCGAAGCGGCCAAAACTCCCGCGGCGGCAAAGAGCGCAACGGACTTTGCCCTTCCGTACCGACCAACAAATCTCCTCATAGATCCTCCTCGTTGTGCCCTTCACCAGAGCCGCCCACAGTGACACATCGCCCACCGTCGACGACACCGCCGCAACACTGTCTAATGTTTACATCACTTTTGCGCACTTGTGCAGAAAATCTGCTCGTAAGGAGCAACTTTTTGTTATTCTTCTGTTAATTCGCAAATGACGTGCGTATTTGAACGTGATTTGAATCGATTTGTTTTCTGGAAAATAGGGAAAGAGTACGCATTGCGACCAGGCGCGCGACACCAACGGATTCTTGAGATCATCTCACAAGGTGGACACGTCGACGTCGAAACGTTGAGCGCGGAGTTCGCCGTGTCGCCCGCAACGGTGCGTCGCGACTTGGCAGCCCTCGGTGAACGAGGGGCCCTCCTTCGGGTCTACCGGGGAGCCCGCCGAATGACGAGCGCCAGTTACGAACCGCCGTTTCCCGCTCGCGCGGTGATCAATGCGTCGGCGAAAGCCAAGATTGCCGAGACGGTTAACGCCATGCTTGAGGATCGCCAAACGGTCATCTTGGATGCCGGGACCACGGGCGTGGCAATTGCTGAGCGATTGGTTGAGAGGGATCTGACCATCTGCACACCGTCCTTGCGTGTCGCCAATGCCCTGCTTCCCTCATCCAGCATTCGCCTCATGGTGACCGGCGGCATTGTGCGACCGCACGAACAGAGTCTGGTTGGTCCAAGCGCGATATCGATCTTCGAGTCGTATCACTTTGACGTCTACGTCATGACGGTCAGCGCGCTCGACGCCGTCAACGGGTTGACCGAGTGGAACATCGAGGACGCTGCTATCAAGCGCGCCGCGCTCGCCTCAGCTGGTCGAATCATCGTGGCTTGCGATTCCAGCAAATTCGGCCAAACTGCCTTTGCGCGCATCTGCGGTATCGACGCGGTGGACGACATCGTGACCGACGACAACCTCGAAACCAGTACCAAGTTAACTTTCGACGCACTCAGTGCAGATCTAGTGGTCGCGAGTTGACAAGAATTCCGCATCCGAGAGGTCGCCCATGACTACTACGAGTCCCTTCGAAGCAAACATCGCGGAGCAGCCCGGTGCACTGCGAGATTTCGCACGACTGCCGTTGGCTGAAGGCGTCGAAAAGATCCAGCTTGACAGTTTTGATCGCGTCATCCTCACGGGCATGGGGGCATCCCACCACTGTGCACTTCCCACGTGGCGACAACTCGTCGCACGCGGCTACCCGGCGTGGTGGCTCANNGTTAGATTCGCCCGCTCTCCTCACCAGCAACAGCCTGTTGTGGATCACGTCGCAATCTGGACGGAGTGGCGAAATCGTGGCACTCCTCGACGAGATTGATGGTTGTCGCCCCAGTTTCACCCTCGGCGTGACGAATGACCTCGCGAGTCCCTTGGCCGAGCGGAGTGACGTGGTCGTCGATCTCTGTTCTGGCGAAGAGGCCACGGTCAGTTCCAAGAGCTACCTCAACTCCCTGGCGGCCCATCATGTGCTGGCGGAGAAGTTGATAGGGGTCGAGGAGAGTGAGTCGCTCGGCACCGTGCTCACCGCGGCCGACGAGCTGTCCAGTTGGACTGCGCCAATTGACGCCATTCGAGCAATGGCGACGGGTGCGCTCGCCTTCGACGCACCGAGACTTGCCCTCATCGGCTCGGGCAACCAATCCGCGAGTGCGCTGCTGGGAGCACTCGTCATCAAAGAAGCAGCGAAGCTCAGCGCGGAAGGTTTCGTTGGTGGCGAGTTCCGTCACGGTCCCTTGGAGATGGCCGGCCCCGGGCTCACCGCAGTGCTCTACACGGGTCGAGGTGAGAGCCGGAATCTCCAGCAACTTGGATCGGATCTCCGAGAGAGCGGATCGACGGTCATTGAGATTGGAGCAGCGCGCGGGGGCGAGATCGTCACAGCGTCAACGAGTGAGTTGAGTCAGATGATGTTGGAGACCGTATTCACACAACTCTTGAGTGTCGAGCTCGCGCGCGCCCAAGGATTCGTTCCCGGAGAGTTTCGATTCGGGAAGAAGATAACTTCGTCTCTGTGACGAGTGCGGGTGCGGTAGTAGAAGTTGGGGTCGATCTGGGCGGCACCGCGACGCGAGTAGTGGTGCGCCACGACGACGTCACGGTCGGGCACACGACTGTGACGACCAGTGATCTCGGCAAGGGCTCACCGGACCAGAGGGCCCGGAGTCTCTGGTCGGTCATCAAGGACATCGTCTCGACGGACATGGACCTTTCATCTATCGGTATCGCCGCGAGTGGACCGATCGACGTTCGCACGGGAATTATTGAGAACGCCGACACGCTGGAGTGGTTTTCTGGCTTCAACCTCGTTGGCCTCATGGCAGCGCTTTCCGGGGTGCCGGTGTTCATTGAGAACGACGCCGTCGCCGCCGCGATTGGTGAGTACCAACACGGCGCGGGTCGGGACGCGGAACGTCTACTGCTCGTTACCTTGGGGACAGGAATCGGCGTCGCGCTGCTGGAGCATGGGCAGCCCTTTCGTCAATTCAACGGGCAACACCCCGATTCAGGTCATATCCCGGTATTTGGCGACAACGTGATCTGTTACTGCGGTCTCACGGGATGCTGGGAGCAAAGCGCCTCTCGTCTCGCACTGGAACGAGCGCTCAGCCCCCTCCATAGTGGCGAGGTCTCCCCGACGGAGTTGATCAGCCTGATCTCCGCTAAAGCTCGAGGCGGCGATGAGATGGCGACGGAAGCGTTTGTTGAATATGGTCGAAAAGTGGGCCGCGGTATTGCGCTCTTACACACGGTCTATGGGCCTAGCGTCACCGTTATCGGAGGGACCGTCGCGAATACTTTTGACCTATTCAGTTCAGGGATGAACCAATCTCTGACCCGCGCCGACGGCTTCTATCTCCCGGTCGACATCGTTCGTGCGGAACTTGGACCGGAGGCCGGGGCGATCGGCGCGGCGGCCCTCGCAAAAGACCGGTCCAGCGAGAAGCCTTCGGTGCTTCGGAAAGCAACATAGGCCTCAGTAGGACGAGGCCGCTCTCGACTGCTGGACTGACGAGTGCATCGTGGACCGTTCCTCCCCGATACCACGGCTCGCGAATTTGGCAACAGCCCCGCGGCCTGTCAACATCGGAGCCGTTGACAGAGAATGTCGTCAAAACGGTCGAGGGACCGAGACGACCGACATCCCCATTTGCCTCCGCCCTGTTAGCGTTTATGCTAACACTCGTGAACGAAGCAGCGGTTCTGATTCGAGACGCCCGACGAGAAGCGGGTCTGTCGCAACGTGCGCTGTCGTTCCGTGCCGACGTGTCATACACAACGATCTGCCGCATTGAACGTGGTCGGATTGATCCAACCATTGGCACGGTGCAAAAAGTCTTGAGTGCCCTAGGACACGAACTTGAATTCAGCCTCCGACCATCGCCCTACATTCCCCAGCTTGGCGAACTCACTGACGCGTGGTCGACCGATCGAAATGGGCAGGAACAGCCAGACTGGACTCGACTGCGAGCTTTTCTTGACTACCTCGCCCGAAATCCACAACTTAGTGAAGCGGCAATTCGAGCAAGAGTTCCTTCATCGGGATCCACGTTTATGGACAACTTGCTCGCCGGTGTCGCCGAGAAAGTAGCCGACGACGCCGGAGCGTCACGGCCGGCCTGGACGAAACATATCGGCGTACTCCAGGAAGTCTGGCGAGGAATGGGGACACCTCGAATGCGAGAATCCGCCGAAGCCACAACCCCGCCTCAACTCGCCGCTCGCAACATTTTCATACCTGTGGCAAGTCTGTGGCGGCCGGCTCCTTCGTGACGGAACTTCCGCTCAGCGCCGGCATGCACCTGACGATGAGTATCTCGCCGACCTTGTCATCGACATTTCTCTGCTCGCCGGCCTTCAATCACGTAGCCACCCACCCCGAACGACCTCAGCCCTAATGGCTGAGGTCGTTCTTGCTCGCCACCTCCGACCGAAGTAGACGAAGGCGTTGAAAGAGTGACGAGGTGTAC
>PLRK01000067.1 GCA_003163875.1 Acidimicrobiaceae bacterium
TAACCAACTGAGCTAAGCGCCCGTAAGAAGACAAGTCTAGTTCGCCCTATCGAACGACAGCGGAGTTCTTCCCTACTCACGCTTCGGTCTTACACATTCGAGTACGACAGCACCTCGCGCACAAAATCGGAATCCAAACCTAGAAGGTGTACGTAACGACGTATTTTCCGATGCCGTTGAACGTCATACGCGCCCCGCGCTAATCATGAATTGAAGGAGAGATCTCGACGCACAAAAGACAGGATGACGCAGCACGGACTCTGAAGTGACGAGTTTTTCATCCAGATAGTCGCCATCTACACCTCCCGCTTCTCGAAGAATGAGCAGTCCCGCGAGGTAGTCCCAAGGATTCAGCGTTGAGTGCTGTGCCACGGCGTAGACGTCGAGCGAGCCATCGGCGACGAGACAGATCTCGAGGCTGGCCGCACCCATCGAACGACTTTGAGCCCAACCCAAATGACGAGAAGGAAGTCCGGAAAAACTCATCAACGCGCGGGCTGGCGACTCTTGACCGCTTGCTCGAATTGGTTCGCCGTCTCGCGTTGCGCCGGCGCCACGTTCGGCCTCGAAAATCGTGCCCGTCGCCTGGTTCATCACGAGTCCAGCGACGAGCTCCTCGTCTCGCAATACAGCCAGACTTGTTGCGTAAAAGGGAACTCCTCGATCGCAATTCGTTGAACCGTCGATTGGATCAACGACGACGGTCAGAGCGCCCTCGCCGCTTCGTCCAGACTCTTCACTCACAATTTGAAATCCCGCTCCGTGGAGGACACGCAGCGCTACTTCATCGGCGACGAGGTCCAAGTGGTATTGCGTTTCGCGTTGTCCGGAAAACCCACGTCGGCGATAGCTCTTCACGGCCTCGCCGATTTCAATTGCGCACGTTCGGAGAGGAGCCAAAATGTCGTCGGGCACGTAGTCACGCTAGTTCCTTTGAGGGCTATCCTTAAGGGCAATGGCCGCCATCGATGTCGCTGGTTTCGTTGCAGACCTTAAGGATCATGCCGTTACCCACGGTTTTCACGTTCATGACGAGCGCCACTTTGTGGAGACGTATTCGCTTCGTCAAGCTTGGGAAGTCGATTTACATCCCGAAGACGGCTGTGGCGGGCCCATCGATCTGCACATTGAACTCGACGTCGATCCGCGAACGTTGCTCGCGTTTGAGGACGCCGTCCTAGGACTTCCCGATGACGTTGACCCGCCAGACGAATTCCATTTTCCTCTCGTGCTCACGTGGAGCCTTCCTCCCATGCCCCATAGCCCCGATCTCCTACGACTCGCCATCGACCTCGCGCCGATCGGCGGCATGGAAATGCCACTCGAAGTGACCGCGACAGACTCGTTTGCGTCACCCACCGAAACCAGCGAGCGTCGAATTTCCATCGTCGCTCGTCGAGCAATTTCGCTAAGTCAAGTTGCCAAGGGAGAAGATCCTCTCTGTGACATCTTCGAGCGTGGACACCGGGTCAGTGACTTCTTGTTGCAAGCTGCCGATTCGTGGCTCGGCTGAAACGTTCGCTGAAGATTGCTATCGCGTTACTGTTCACGGGCGTCATCCTCAGTTCGTGCGGCGTCGGTGGCGCGGTCGCCGACGCTCGAACTTCTTGCACCTACGTCCACAAAGCACTCGCCCTGCAGAAGCAGAGTGGACGCCCCGGGTTGAGCACGAATCAGCAGAATACGCTGAAGAACGATGCCGAGGGTGAACTCCTTAAAGGCACACAATCGGCCGCGAACGCGACATCAATTGACGGCAGCTGGAATGCACTGCAGACAACCATCAACGAAGCCGAGCGCGTACCTCTCCAAGATCTAGTCGCATCGCTTACGCGAATCTGTCAGGTCGCCGACTCTGCGAGCCCTTACTTGGGCGGTTAACTATTTTTGCGGAAAGCGCTCGTAGAGCCAACTCAACGAGTTCTCCTCGAGCATCGCATCTTCCCAGCCAAGGATTTGATCCTCCAAGGCAGCGAGGGACGGCGCTTTTCCTATCACCACGACCGTGAGGTCACTGATTGCTCCATCGGCGACGAGAAAATCTCCAAAGATGTCTTCGTTCACCAACGCTTCAGGCTCCACCATCAAATATAGTTCGCCCGTCGCTTCAACCCACGACAACTCATATTCATTGTCCGACGCGTCGGTCCACTCCGAACCAAACTCAAACTCAGCGCTCTCACGACGAGCCTCGTTTTGTTCATAAAAGGCTTCGATGTCCATTCGCACAGCCTAATTGGAACTATGTGCGTTCGAAAGTGCGCGTTATGTAGCACGCTCGAAGTTATGAGAAATGGACGCGGTCGTGGCGTCGTCAAGGTAATCGCTAAGTGCGTCAGGGGCTCTGTACTAGGCGCCATGACAACTAAATCAGACGTATTAGGACAGCTACGACGAGAATGGGATCGGGCAGGACGAACCAGCGAGGCACGAAAGGCCCTCAAGATATTGGATTCTCGTCATCCCAGTTTGGGACTTGACGCACTTGACGACCTTTGTGACGTAGTGAAGGTCCTTGAACAAGGTGGTGGAAAATGTGTTCTCGAGCGAGCAGAGATCGTCAAAGCGCTCCTCGAAGAATCGGACGATCCAACACTTCGACGCGCCCTATTGCAGACGTTGCTGCCAGGCATTGTGTCGGTATGTCGCCAACTTCGCTTCGGTGACGGCATCATCGACGATCCAAGCGAAACCCTCGGGATGGCGCTTAGTTTGGCAAGCGAGTTACTCACCGACTGGTCGGGACAGTCGCGCCAGTATGCCGCTCCGGACATCTTGTCGGCGCTACGTGGTCGACTTCGTCGATGGCTCCTCAAAGAAAAAGACGCCATGCGACTCGTACCGTTTTACGAGCCCTACGACGAGCCCGCGTGCGAGGAATCACCACTGCTCACGCGACTGATCAGTTTTCGTGGTAGTCAACACGAACGAATCGCGCAACTCACGTACGCTCGTGTCTTCGAGGGACGCTCGTTACGTGAACTGGCCAAACAGGACCACAGCGCTCCAGACTCACTTCAAGCCGAGCTGCAGCACTTCGCTGTGCGCCATCTCATTTAGAGCCTGCAAAGGACTTTTCACCGTGAATAGCAATTTTCCACCAATCCCCCTAACCTTCGAGAACCATGTCAAAACCCCGTTTTTCATTAAAAAGTACCCACTTGTTGATGTGGTCGAGCCCCCTCTTGCTGCTCGTCCTGGTCTTCACGCTCACCACGTCAAACAAAGTGATGCCAGCCAAGGACCACCGCGTGACACTCAGCGCGAACGTCGCGACGACCCTGGTGCACACACCAATGACAACTACAACGACGTCGCCATCCACGACGACGACGTCGACACCACCACAATCTTCACCCGCGACGACGAACGCACCGTCCGCGAGGTCGACCGCCTCGATCGTGAAGCGCACCGTCACAACAGTCGCGCCAACGCCCGGCGCCAACGTGTCCAACGACGACCTGGAGGGACTGATAAGTCCCTCCCTCGGCGGCGCCGATATTCCCCTGACAGGTCCGGGCGACTGGCTGCTCACGACGTCGAGTCCGAGCACCAATCTCTTGACGTGCAACGGAGTCACCCGCGCGGTCCAAAATTACTTCGCACTTCAAAATCAACTGAGCTGCCAACTCGTGATTACCTCAGCGAACGCGGGGGCGTCACTTACGTGGCAACTTATTCCAGCACCGTAAGACGCCTCTCGTCGGGCCCCCTCCAAGGCACGGCACTTGCCCTCTATTTTGTGCTGCTCCCCTACGTTGTCATCACCAAATGGAGCGAGTCCGAACACCAATCGAACGGGGCAATCGTTCGAGTCCTGCTTGTTGCCCTAGGAATCTTTTGGCTCACGTTTCTCGCACACGTCGTCATGAATGTGGTGCGCCTGCGTCACGGTAAGAGATTGAATGTCGGTGGAAGTGCTTGGTTGGCGGGGTTGGTCGTCGCGCTTCTCCCTTTCCTCGTGTCCTCGAATCCAAGCGGCGCCAGTACGCTGTCGACGTCCTTCGCCCATACGCCACACGTCATGCCCTTCGTGCGACACGCTTCACACGAACCACGACACTCGTTACCTCCTCTCGCTCCCCTCGCGACGTCGAGTTTGGTCCCCCTCGCCCTGATGGCGAAGCGGCGCTACGACGAGATCCTCCAGCAGGACTTCGAACCGCACGATGATCAGGTTGATCAAGTCATTGATCTCTTGCGTCACGGTAACAATCGACTCCTCTCGCAAATTCGCTACCTCATTGGCGACGTGGTCAGCGGTGTCGTCGTCGTCCCCCTCGACTACGAGGCCCTTCCCGCAGCCGATCGTGACGACGCCGTCGTCGTCAAAATTCTCTCCTGCGACGAGCACGGGACGCGCCTCGCCTTCGCCAAGGAGGGCGGTGTACTGACGATTCACGCGAATGAGAGCCACGACCAGATCGCGGCATCGTGCGTGGCGCTGCACCAAGGAAAGATGGTCTTCGAGGAAACGACCAGGGGACTACTTCGATCGCTCGCGACGCGCGCCGTTCGTCATTGTGTCGTCGTCTACCTAGGAGCAGCGAAGGAACTCGACGAGGAACTCCGAGCGTCGTGCATCACCCTCAAGCCTGTCGCCACGCAGGACATTGACGTGACGTATCAGTTTGCAAAGTTTTCCACACCGGCGCCGGCTACCGTTTCGCCCGCACACGATGTACGTGTCGAGTTATTGCGTGCAGATCCCCAGATCACGGGCATCGACGAACCTTTCGTTGCCACCTTGCGTCGGCGCTGCATCGAGATGGTGGCGTACCTTGCCCTGCACCGAACAGAACCGGTGACGGGCGATCGACTTCGAACCCGCGTTCTCAATTACGCCAACGTCGATGCCTCCTCGCGCACGTTGGCAAACACCGCGAGCGCCGTGCGCAAGAGCCTTGGGTCAACGAGCGACGGACCGCGACTTCATCAAGTGACGTCCTCGGGCCTTTACGCCACACACGGCGTCACGAGCGACATAGAGACGTTTCATTCCCTCATCAGCCGCGCACGGAACATGACGAGCACTGACGCCGCGCCTCTCGCCCACGAGGCGCTGCAGTTGATTCATGGCGAGCCGCTCGCGAGTGCGTTACGTGGTTTCGAATGGTTTCTCGCCGAGGGCTACTTCGCTCGTCTTCAGCGAGATGCGGAATGGGCGGCGCTGGTGTTGCACCACGAAGCGATGTTGCACGATCAGTTCGAGCTCGCATTTTGGTCGCTGTGCCAGGGCCTCTTAGTCGATCCCTATAGCGATGCGCTCAGTGACGCCCTCGCACGAGTGCCTCGATCACGCCAGTTTGGCGGCGATGGATCCGGCGGAGCGAAGGACCAAACCGTCAGCTCCCGCGGCACTGTAACGATGGGATGGACGTTCGACGGCTTCACGAAGCAGGTCAGTCAATAACTGCGAGAAGCTGAGCGGCGGGTCAACGAAAAGGTATTTGGACAACGAGCCCGGAATTGTGTTGATCTCGTTGACGTAGAGCTCATTCTCATTCCAAAGAAAATCGATACGAGCAACACCTCGCACCGAGGCAATCGAGCTAATCACCATGGCGTAGTGGCGGATCAGTGTTTCTTGATCACCTCCAAGCAGTGCGGGCAACTCTCGGGGCGCGGACACCATGCCGTCGCCGCCCACGTACTTATCGCGATAATCGAGAATCTCGGAAGTCGTGCTGCGCCGAAGGGGTTTTTCGATGGCGGAAAGTCGTACCTCAGGGAACGTGCGCACCGCGATCTGCACGTCAGTGAGATCCGCGCGATAGGGCTCGACGACACAACCGAGTGCGAGGTGAGGATTCGTCGCAAGCCGGGCACGCGCCGTCGTCAGGTCATCGACGACGTCGATACCAATTGACGATCCACCGAATCGCGGCTTCAAGATATAAGGGCCATCGAAGGAGAGCCCCTCCGTCTGATCGGTGAGAAGAGCTCTCGGCAAAGTGGGAAGCTGGGCGAGCGTGACCACCGATGCGAAGGCCCATTTGTCCATACCCAACGCCGCTCCCTGGGCGGTTGGTCCGCTGTACGCAATGCCAGCGAGATCGAGGGCGCCTTGGAGGGAACCATCCTCGCCTGGTCCCCCGTGGGTGCAGAGGACTGCGGCGTCGAACTCCACTCGTTTTTCACGACCGAGCTTGGCACCGGCGACGAAAAAACCGCCTCGCTCGCCAGCGCGCAGCGTCAACTCACTCGATCCCTTGGGGAGTCCATCGAGAAACGAATCCGCTTCGACGTTGGGGGGCACCTGGAAGAACGATCCTGTCTTGGTCCAGTAGATACCCGTGACGTCGTGACCCGCATTCTGAAGTTCACGCAGCGCCTGGAGTCCGGTGAGGATGGAAATGTCGTGTTCAGGGCTCGGGCCGCCGAAAAGTACTGCGCTAGTCACCTTCACCTCGTCGAGCCGTCATCAAGCATTCAAGGGTAGTGGTCTGGCAGGTCATTGAGGTACAACACGCCGTCGCCAGTAATCAGCGCACTTCGCACCCACGCGACGGCCTGTTCGCGCGTGTCGAATCGACGCGGAGTGCCAATGAAACCCTGACCGAGAGCCTTCGCATTCGTGCGCCCGACGATGACCAACTCCGCGCCGAACGTGGCGACCTTGGAGGCCAAGGCTCTATTCTCGCCAATTTGCAAGGGGCCCAATTCAATGAGGCCAGGCGTGACGACCACATTTCGCCCCAGCAACCGCAGTGAAGCGAGCAGCGAGAGGGCCACGCTTGCGCTCGCAGGATTCGCGTTGAAGGTGTCATCGACCACCGTGACGCCCGAAGGAGCGACCACGACGTTCGAACGATTTGCGACCGGCTCGATGGCACCGAGGTTTGCGACCAACGATTCCACGCTGCGACCAGCTTCGAGGGCCGCGGCAAACGCGCACGCCACATTCGACGCCTGGACGCCAGCGACACGCGGCATCGACGCGACCTCGTTGCCTTCAACGACGACGTGCCATTGTTCTTCCCGTTCGTTCACGAGCACCGAAGCGACCATCGACGTCGATCCCGCAGTGCGGACTGTCTTTCCTTGTGCGACGAGTTTGCCAATCCAACCGTCAAGGCGCTCGTCGTCGATGTTCAACACGACCACACGCGCCCGTGTCGTGATCTCGAATTTCGCCTGCTCGATTCTCTCGAGCGACTTCATGCGCTCAAGATGAACCGGACCAATGGCCGTCACGACGGCAATCTCGGGCGGACACCACGAACACAACGCCGCGATCTCGCCACGACCGTATGTACCCATCTCGGCGATGAAGATACGCGTGCCGTCAGCGAGATTCTCATTGATAGCTCGACTGAGACCTGCGCGATTATTGAAACTACGCGGCGACGCCACGACCCCCTCCCCTGTACCTAGCAGCGACGCGAGATGATTCTTGGTACTGGTCTTTCCGTAACTACCGGTGATCGCAATCACCATGGGTCGCACGCGTCGAAGTCGTTCGCTCGCTTGATCGACGTACTTCCTCGCGGCTCGATCTTCGACGGGTGCGAGCATCGTCACGCTGAGAGTAATCAATAGTGGGACCGCAATGACGAGCGCGGTAGGCGCGATCAACACGCGAGGACTCAGCAACCCAGCACCGACGATGATGATGCCCAGCACTGTCGCGACGCACGCAATTGTCTTCAGTCGCCTGGTCCAGTCCAATGAGCTGGTGCGTCCCTTAATCGACAAGCCGACCGGACAAAAAACTCCGTAGGCAATCGCGTCAAGCGCCGCCCATCGTTGCGCATCGAGTGTCAGCGTGAACACAAGGAGCACCACGAGGACTTGACCGAGCGTGATCGGTCGGTACCGCCAGAAGCGCGCCATCTTTGACGACGTGACGTTGGGAACGGACCAACGTGCCAGAAATCTAAGAAGCGACGAGGCGACGTAGTGTTCGCGCTGCGCCACCCGCAGCCAACGAAGTAATTGAAGGAGAAATGCCCCCAAGAGCCCGACGCCAAGGAACGTGTCAATCGCGACACTCATCTCGAGCACGCAATCGCTTCGACAATCGCGGCGACTAGTTCGCCCGGTGCCTCGATTGGCAAGAAATGCCCCACACCAGTGACGACCCGCAAACTGTGCGGTACACGCATATGTGGTGTCGCTCGGCTGACGTCGGCGACCGGAGCGACCGTCTCAGCGCCGCCCCACACCATATATATAGGCGCGTGAACAGCCTCGAGTTCGTGCTCGTAGCTCTCATTCACGACCGCGACGAGGACGTCGCGCATAATTCCTGATGAATTTCGGTAGTCAGTTGATCCGTGACGCTGGCGCGCCTCCTCCATCCGCTGATCACCCACCAGTCCCTTGGCGTGTAGGAAGCGCACGAACCGAAACCGCAACGCCGGCTTCGAACGCACGCCAGAATGTACGAGCGGCACACCCGTCAATACCAATGCCTTGACCAAGGCCGGCTGATTCGCCGCGAACACGGTGGCGATCTTGCCACCAAACGAGTGCCCGACGAGCACGACGGGTTCAGACGTGATCTCCTCCATCGGCGCGAGCAGTTCGTGCGCGTACAAGCGCGCGCCGCCCGCGACCGTTGGGGCGGGTGAAGACCCAAAACCCGGCAAATCAAGGGTCAAGGAACCGATCCCCTCGTTCGCCAGCCGCTGGGCGGCTTCGGCGAAATCACGTCCTTGACGGGCCCATCCGTGGAGAAACACCACTTGCACCGGGCCCGGACCGTACTGCTCACCAAAGAATTTTCCTCCACCGTACGCTCGCAGCACGTACTTCAGGTTACTGATATGACCAGCGTCGGCCAGGACACGTCACGCGCTGCCGGTAGCGTCAAGAGGACGATGAGCGATTTGATGGCCTTCAACGATGACATGCTCGTCGGGTTGACGCCCGAGCAACGAGAAGCGGTCATGTCACCCGCGCCGCGCCTCCTGGTGCGAGCAAGCGCCGGCTCGGGAAAAACGCACGTCTTGACCCTTCGAATTCAGCGGCGAATTGCGCGCGGCGAACTGCAGCCGGACCAAGTGCTCGCGATGACCTTTACGCGAAAAGCGGGCGACGAACTTCGTCGTCGTTTGGCTCGAGCCGGTATTCGAGATCTCCGGGCAGGGACGTTTCACCGCGCGGCGCTGACGCTGGTCAATCAGTATCGCGAGGACCATCAGCTCAAACCACTCGTCATCGAGGCCAATCGTCGCAAACTCGTGGCATCGCTCGCGACCCAAATGCGAGAGAGCGGCGATTTACGGCTCGAAGACTGGCAACTACCTCGATTAGATCAAGAAATTGGCTGGGCCCTCAGTCAGGGATTCAACGGAGCACTCTACGCAAAAAGCGCTCGAAAGCTCAAGCGTGACGCCCCACTTCCTCCAGCACAATTTGCCGACGTGCTCGATCGCTACGTCGGACTTTGTCACAGTCGCGGTGTGCTTGACTTCGATCTTCTCTTGAGTGAAGCGATTGCGTTGCTGCGCGACGATCCCGCTGTGCTCGCGTCGTTCCGCCATCGCTCGAAGGCGCTTTTCGTCGATGAAGCACAGGACATGAACCCACTGCAGTTCATGATGTTGCGACACATGGCGGGCGATGATCCCGATCTCTTTTGCGTGGGCGACCCCAATCAATCGATCTACGGCTTTAACGGCGCCAATCCCCAGCTGATGCTCGACATCGTACGTACATGGCCCGACACCCTCGTGCTCGACCTCACTCGCAACCACCGTTCGACCGCCAACATCATCGCCGTGGCAAACACGCTGCTCGAACGAGGAGCCCAGGGGATCACCCCCGCCAAGGACGAAGGCGACGTGCCAATGGTCCGTAGTTACAACACCGACGAAGAAGAGGCGGACCACGTCGCGACGTGGCTCGGGGCCAAGCACCAACCGGGGGCACCGTGGAAGTCAATGGCGGTGCTCGCTCGAACGAATGCGCAGCTTGAACTCGTCGCTGGGTATCTGGACGCGCACGACATTCCGAACGAACGACGCGGTCCGGAGCACTCACCCGCGTCGGACCTTCTCACCTCACCCGAGACGTGGTTGCGTCGCAATGACGAAGAGCAGCGTGACGCAGTCGCGTTGTCCACCATCCATCGCGCGAAGGGGCTCGAGTTTCAAAGTGTCGCGGTGATCGGGTGGGCCGAAGGACAACTTCCCAACTACAACGCAACGTCTTCGGCGGAGATCGCCGAGGAGCAGCGCCTCGCCTACGTGGCGTTGAGTCGGGCCGAGGATTCGTTGCTCATCACGTGGAGTCGAGGCAGGAACGATCCGCGCTATCCGGATCGAGCGCCCTCTCGCTTTCTCGCCCCCATTGAAAAGGTGATTGCCGACATCGAAAGGCGAAATGCACCGCTCACTGGCGAAGCGCGAAAGGCTCGGCTGGCCGCAATCCGTCATGAACTTGAACAAGCGCAACGAGAACTAACGTTGCCGTCGAATGGAAAATCTGACGTTACGTGACGAAATCATATCCCTCGTGGGAGCGGATGCGGCGACGTTCGAGCACGAGCACCACCCTGACGACCTTCACGACGAGTCTCTGCACCAAGTGCACGTCGAGCCCTTCGCCGTCGTTCGACCGGCGGACACCCATCAAGTAAGCGAACTCGCGAAGCTTGCGAGTCGCCACGGCGTTGCATTGACGCCTCGTGGTTCGGGTACCGGGCTCTCGGGTGCGGCGACGCCGGTGGCGGGAGGCATCGTCGTAAGTTTCGCCCGAATGAACCAACTCCTCGACCTCGATATTGATGACCACGTGGCAGTCGTGCAACCCGGATGTACGTTGCGCGAGCTGGGCGAATTACTCGCGCAAAGTGGCCTGCGTTATCCGGTCTATCCCGGTGAACTGTCCGGATCGATCGGTGGCAACGTCAACACCAACGCCGGTGGGATGCGAGCGGTTCGCCATGGCGTCACACGTCAACACGTACTCGGACTCGAACTCGTATTGATGGACGGGACGATCCTTCGTACCGGTGGACGGGTCATGAAATCGTCATCCGGCTACGACCTCACCCAACTCATCATCGGGAGTGAAGGGACGCTCGCACTGGTCACCGAAGTGACCCTTCGACTTTCGCCAACGATGGCGTCGTCCTCCACCGTGCTCGTTCCTTTTGCGACTCTCGATCAAGTCACCCGTGTCGTACCGACGATCATCGCGTCCGGACTCGAACCGTCAATACTCGAATATCTCGACCTGCTCACTATGGCGGGCATCTCGAATGCCGCGTCGCTGGAATTGGGCGTGGCGGAAGATGTTGCTGCGCGAACGCACGCGTATCTGATCGTCGTGCTCGAGACGAGAACTTCGGAGCAGCTCGACCGCGACCTCGAAGCGCTCGCCAACCTGGTCGACGCGGCGGGCGCACTCGACGTCTACGTTCTGACGTCCAACGCCGGGGCTCGACTCGTCGAAGCGCGAGAGCGAGGTTTCTGGGTCGCGAAGGCCGCAGGCGCGAACGAAATCGTTGACGTCGTCGTACCTCGCTCGAGTGTGGCGCTTTTTCTAGACGAGGCGTCAGATATTGCGAAACGCTACGAAGCCTTCGTGTCGGGCTGCGGACACGTCGGCGACGGGAATGTGCATCTTTCGGTGTTCTTAGACGATGATGAACAGCGCGCGTCAATGCTGTTTGAGCTCTTCTCCTACGCGCTGAGTATCGGTGGGCAGATCTCGGGCGAACACGGCATTGGTCGTGACAAGCAGGCTCCCTACCTAGCCTTGACCGATCCCTCCGTGCTATCACTCCAACGAAGCATTAAGGCGGTCTTTGATCCCCAATTGCTGCTCAATCCTCACCGTCACGTCGACGATCGACCCCTCGCATGAACGGTGCGCACGCGCTGCTCGCGACGCTACAAGCCAATGGCGTTACGACGTGTTTTGCCAATCCCGGCACTTCAGAGATGCACTTCGTCGCTGGGCTCGATGACGCGCCAGGAATGAACGCAATTCTCTGCCTTTTCGAAGGAGTCGCGACGGGTGCCGCTGATGGTTACGCCAGGGTTACCAAAACGCCTGCCGCCACCTTGCTGCACCTCGGTCCGGGTCTCGCGAATGGGTGGGCGAATCTTCACAATGCTCGCCGCGCGCGAGTACCCCTCATCAACATCGTCGGGGACCACGCGACGTATCACACCAAGTTCGACGCGCCACTACAAAGCGACATTGATTCGCTCGCCTCGGCGCTGAAAGGATGGCAACGCCGCTCGGCGAGACCAGATGACGTCGCCCACGACGCCGCCGACGCAGTGCGCGCATCCTTTGGGCCACCTGGTCAGATCGCCACGTTGATCCTTCCCGCGGACGCGTCGTGGGGTGAAGTGCAGACTCCTCCTTCGTGGCCGCTCGCGACACGCAGTCCTGCCCTCGAGTTGGACGAAGGAACTCTCGGTGAGGCCCTGCGAGCCTTGCGCCACAAGCGAAGCGCGGTGTTTCTTGGTGGTAGCGCTCTTGACGCGACACAATTAAAACTCGCTCAAAGGATTTGCTCAGCGACGAATTCCAAAATGGTTATGGAGACGTTTCCTTCAATTGTGGACCGCGGCGCAGGTATTGCCAACCCCGAGCGATTGATTTATCTCAGCGAATTCGCCGTCGCACAATTGAAGGACGTCGACGCCATCGTCCTCATTGGTTCTTCCGAGCCTGTTGGTTTCTTCGCATATCCCAATGTTCCCAGTCGTCTCATCCCAGACCAGTGCGACGTCATCAACCTTGCACCGCCGGGGTCCGACACGACGCTGGCCCTTGAGAGTCTCGTCGACGCATTAGAGGCTCCCGACGTGACTGTCGCGGGAGGCGAAAGAGTGGGTGAACCTTCGGGCGCCCTCACCACCCAGAGTTTTGCGGCGGCGATAGGCGCGACGTTGCCCGAGGGACTGCTGGTTGCCGATGAGTCCAATACGAGTGGTGTGCACCTCTTTGGCGCCACGCAATGCTCGCCCCCACACCAGTGGATGACCCTTACGGGAGGGTCAATCGGATTCGGACTACCCGTCGCCTTAGGCGCTGCGGTGGCGAGCGGCGAACGCGTCCTCTGTCTCGAGTCCGACGGGTCCATGATGTACACACCCCAAGCTCTCTGGACAATGGCTCGCGAGAGCGCCCCAGTGACCGTGGTCGCACTGAGCAATAGGAGCTACGCCATTTTGAACCTCGAGCGACAGCGTGTCGGCGCGGTGCACGACGGCTCCACCAGTCAGCGAATGCTCGAACTCGACGAACCGGCGCTCGACTTGTGCTCGGTCGCCCGCGGTCTTGGCGTGCCCGCGACTCGCGTGTCGAGTGCCGAAGAACTCGTGCGGGCACTGCGCAATTCCTACGCGACGCCGGGGCCCTTCTTCATTGAAGCGCTGTTACCCAAAGGCCTCACCTAGTCGGCGAATTCTGCGAGGACTGGCGCATGGTCTGAGGGTTTCTCACCCTTTCGAGCTTCTCGATCAACGTAACTCGCCGTCGCCTTTGCCGATAGTAATTCGTCGACGAGCAAGAGATCAATTCGCAATCCCCAGCCGCGATGAAATGATCCACGTCGATAGTCCCACCACGTGAAGCAGGGCTCACCCGGATTGAGCCGACGTGTCAGATCGATGAGGCCCGTCGCCTCGAGCGTTCGAATCGCATCACGCTCAGGTTCACTGACGTGCGTCGCTCCCTCGAAGATACTCGGGTCGTAGCAATCGAGGTCACTGGGTGCGACGTTGAAATCGCCGCCGAAGATTGCGGGTTGGGAAAAATCACGGTCCTCGGCCACGTGCGCTAAGCGTGCCAGCCATTCGAGTTTGTACTGATAATGGGGATCCTCGAGTGCGCGTCCGTTGGGAACGTAACACGAGTGCACGCGGATTCCCGCGCACGTCGCAGCGATGATCCGGGCCTCCTCGTCGTCATCCCCGAAGCCGCGTACGACGTCCACAAGTCCGACCCTCGACAAGATGGCGACACCGTTCCAGCGGCCCTGTCCGTAGTGAGCGGCTTCATAACCGATCGTCGAGAGTTCGACGAAGGGAAATGTCTCGTCGGTCTGCTTTGTCTCTTGGATCATCACGATGTCAGGGGATTGCTCGCGCAGCCACGGCTCGACGCGATGCCAACGGGCGTTCAGCGAATTGACATTCCACGTCGCGATCTTCATGTGGCGTCGGCGATGACAAACAACAAGTCCGCCTCGACGGCCAGTTGGCCCTCAACGCTGGCACGGCCGTGACCCTTGCCACCCCTCGCAGACAGTCGAGTCATCTCGCATTCCACGATGACCGAATCTCCGGGAAGCACTTGACGACGGAAACGAGCCGATTCGACACCGCCGAAGAGGGGTAGTCGCCCTGCGTACCTGGAATCACTCAGCACCGCGACGGCACCACATTGGGCGATTGATTCCAAGAGCAGGACGCCCGGTGTCGTGGGGCGACCCGGAAAGTGTCCAGGAAAGAACCATTCGTCGCCTCGAAGCGTCCATATGCCCGTCGCTCGAAGTCCTGGCTCGAGGCTCAGCAACGAATCGAGGAAAAGGAAGGGAGCGCGGTGAGGAAGATAGTCGACCGGGTCCATTGAGAGGTCACTCACGCCAGTGCCAATTCCGCGATTCGTCGCTCGCTGTCGACGGTCACTAACTTGAACGTGCGTCGATCGCCCCGCTTTAAAACGTCGCGAGCTCTTGCGGGCGACGGTGTTCCCAGTGACGCGGTCGGTGCGTAACACTCGACGTGCTTTGAACCTTTGAGCTTCACGTTGATCACCGCTCCGTGACTGGTGAACGCGGTCACCTCACCTTCAAGCTTGGCACCGATGCGATACGCGTGCGTGAAAAGGGTGAAGTCTGCTTCAGGGTTCACCGGATGACGTCCTCGACGCAGCGCGACGACGGGCTCTGGTGGCGATTTCTTCGTGGGCGTGCTCGGGGTTTTAGGGCTCTTCTTCACGCTCAGTGCGGGCTTGGTGGACACCACCTTCTTCGCGGTCGCCACCTTCTTTGCCACCTTCTTGGTCGCAACGTCACTCTGCTTCACTGGCGCGTCGACGAGCTTGGCGGCCTTCTTTGGAGCCTTCGCGGCAGGCTTAGCGACCTTCACTGGCTTCTTCGTCGCCGCCTTGAGCGCCTTCACCGGGGTGACGGTGGTGCCGACGATTGGTTGACTGCCGTCGGGCAACGTGAGTGTCAATTTCTTCGCTGCGCGCCCCGCTTTGATACCGCGAACAGGGATCCGCGGCGTGAAGACCCAGCCCACGCCTTTGACCGGTTTTCCACCGATGAGACGGTGCGCGTCGAAGAGCCACGGGTATTCCTCGTGGAACTCTTGGAATGAGTCGTTACTCAACACCACGGCGTCGATACGCTGGGCGATCTTCAAGATGAATGCGTCGCCGCGCCCGATGGCGCCCGCCGGCGGCGTCACAATCTCGCCGGCCATCTCGGCTTCTTTGAAGCGTGAGCGCTCACTCACGGCGACTCGATGCTCGAAGCTCGCGTCCACCACCACGATCACTTCGCTCTTGGGATACTCCTCGATGAACGCTCGCACGGCTTCGTCCAGTTGTACAAGACTCGGTACGGTGCGTCCTTCGGTCGCGAGATTCGAACCGTCGACGACGACGCGAAGTCGACCAGGCTTTACCGGACTCACCCGATAGACCGCTGCAACAGGTCGGCCTGCTCGGCCGCGTGGACGAGTCCACTGCCCGTCGCGGGACTCGCGGATTCGGCGCGCGCCACGTGTCGCACCTTTGTGTCACGTAATTGACGATGCATCTGAAGGTGCACGAAGGGCCACGCACCCATGTTCTCGGGCTCTTCTTGCAGCCACAACACCTCTTCGAGTTTCGGATAGGAGTCAATGATCTCTTCGATACGCTCGAGGGGCCAGGGGTACAACTGTTCTACGCGCACGACCGCCACCGGAGCCTTCAGTTCATCACGTCGCGCGATCGCCTCGTGAGCGATCTTGCCCGTCGCCAGTACGACACGGGTGACGTCGCCAGGTTCAATGGCTCGGTCTTCCACGACCGTCTGGAATGAACCCTGTTCGAATTCCTCAAGCTTCGAGCGCATCTGCACCGAGCGCAGCATCGATTTGGGTGTGAAAACGATGAGTGGCGTTATGTTCTCTCGTAGAACCTGGCTACGCAACAAGTGGAAGTACTGTGCGGCGCTCGAGGGTTGCGTTACGCGAATGTTGTTACGCGCACTCAATGACAAGAACCGTTCGATTCGCCCGCTCGAATGCTCGGGTCCCTGGCCTTCGTACCCGTGGGGTAGGAGCATCGTGAGGCTCGCGTGCTGTCCCCACTTGTCCTCAGCGGCGACGAGAAAGTTGTCAATGATGATCTCGGCGCCGTTCACGAAGTCACCAAATTGTGCTTCCCATGCCACCAGAGTGTTCGTTGACTCGACGGAGTAGCCGTACTCGAAACCTAAGGCGGCGTATTCGCTGAGGAGTGAGTCGCGCACGGTGAAGAACGCCTTGGAATCAAGATTGGCGAGCGGTACGTATTGAGTGCCGTTGTCGTAATCGATTAAGGCCGCGTGACGATGCGAGAACGTGCCCCTTCGTGAGTCCTGCCCCGTGAGTCGGACGTTCGATCCGCCCTTCACGAGGGTGCCGAGGGCAAGCGCCTCGCCAAGGGCCCAATCGACTTCGCCACTGTCGAGCAATGCTTGGCGTTGCGTGAATTGTCGCTCCAGTTTTGGATGGATCGTGAATCCCTCGGGAGCACTCATCGTCACCTTGGCGATCTCGAGCAAGATCGAGCGTTCCACACCGGTTTGCGGAGCTGCAAGGTCTTCTGGGATTTCGGCGACCGGCACGCCGTCAAGGCTGGGCACGGGCACCGTGCGAACCTCGTCGAGGACGCTCTGGAGGCGAGCGTTGAACTGATCGAGTTCGGACTCGGCTTGTTCCATACTGATGTCGCCGCGCCGAACAAGTGTCTCGGTGTAGATCTTTCGGACCGACCGCATCTGGTCGATGATCTTGTACATCTGAGGTTGGGTGTAACTCGGGTCGTCGCCCTCGTTGTGGCCGTAGCGTCGATAGCAGACAATGTCGAGCACCACGTCACGATGGAACGTTTCGCGATAGTCGTAGGCCAAACGAGCCGCGCGCGCGCACGCTTCGGGGTCGTCCCCGTTCACGTGGAAAATCGGTGCCTGGATCATCTTGGCGACGTCCGTCGGGTAATAGCTGGTGCGCGCCGCTTCGGGGGCCGTCGTGAATCCGACCTGATTGTTGATGACGATGTGGATGGCGCCGCCAACTCGATACCCCGAGAGTTGCGACATGTTGAGCGTCTCGGCGACCACGCCCTGACCCGCGAAAGCCGCGTCACCGTGGATGAGGATGGCGAGATACGGAAAGACGTCAGGCATGTTGTCCCATTGCGTGCCATCGCTCGGATGACAGACGAGGTCCTGCTTCGCTCGTACGATCCCTTCGACGACCGGACTCACCGCCTCGAGGTGTGAGGGGTTCGATGCCATCGATACCTCAATCGTCGCGCCTCTCGGGTTCTTAAAGGTGCCGCGCGAACCCTTGTGATACTTGACATCACCACTTCCTTGCACGCTCTCGGGATCGAGATTGCCCTCGAATTCAGAAAAAATATCGCTATAGGACTTACCCACGACGTTCGCGAGCACGTTGAGACGACCGCGGTGCGCCATGCCAATGACCGCCTCTCGTAGGCCTTCGTCCGCGGCGACGTCAAGAATGCATTGCAGGGCGACGATCGTCGACTCGCCACCTTCGAGACCGAACCGCTTTTGGCCCACGTAACGCGAATGCAGAAACTTCTCGAAGACCTCTGCTTCGTTGAGCGCCTCGAGGACCCGATGCTGCTCGTCGACGCTCATGGTCTGATTGACACCCTCGACACGTTGCTGGATCCAGCGCTTTTGCTCGGGGTCCATGATGTGCCCGTATTCGATGCCCGTCGTGCGGCAATAGGCGTCACGAAGGATGCTCAATATCTCCTCAAGCGTCGCTTCCTTCTTGCCGGCGAGACCGTTGACGACGAAGGTTCGCTGCAGGTCCCAAATGGTGAGTCCGTACGTCGCGAGCTCGAGCTCGGAGTGCACGGGGGGCGGTTCGCTCGACAACGGGTCCAAATGTGCGTTCAGGTGGCCACGCACGCGATACATGTTGATGAGCTCTTGGACGCGAATCTGCTTCAAGATTCGTTCGGCGTTATCCTCACTCGCGATTGGATTGTGGTCCTTCGCCCAGTGCGCTGGTTCGTACGGAATGCCGAGTGAGGCAAAGATCTCTTCGTAGAAGTCGTGTTCTCCAGTCAAACATTCTGCGACGAACTTCAAGAACAATCCCGACTCGGCGCCTTGAATGATGCGGTGGTCGTAGGTCGAGGTGAGGGTCATGACTTTACCAACGCCGAGCTCGGCGAGAGCGCGCGGATCAGCAGCTTCGAATCCCGCGGGCCAATTGAGCGCACCCACGCCAAAAATTGCCCCTTGACCCGGCATGAGTCGAGGTACCGACTGAACGGTTCCCAGCGTGCCTGGATTGGTGAGCGACACGGTTGCTCCCACGAAGTCGTCGGCACCAAAAGTGTTCGAGTGGATCTTTCGAATCAGTGTCTCGTACGCGAGGAGGAACTCTCGGAAGTCAAACGTGTCGGCGTCACGAATTACCGGCACCAGCAGTCCGTGCGTGCCATCAGGCTTCTCGACGTCGACCGCGAGACCGAGACCGACGTGTTCGTGATGACGCACACCGGGCGTGCCCTTCTCGTCAACGGCTTCCACGAACGTGGAGTTCATCGCTTTGACTTGCCCGAGGCCTTTCACGATGGCGTAGGCAATGAAATGCGTAAAGGACACCTTGGCGCCGCTCGAGCGCGACAACGATTCGTTTAACGCGACACGATTGATTTCGAGTAATCGCGCCGAGACCGTTCGTACACTCGTGGCCGTGGGCACCGCCAGACTGGCGTTCATGTTGGTGACGATGCGCGCGGCGGCACCTCGCAACGGTGTCGCTTCTTGATCAATCGCTACTGCTGGTTTGGAGGGGGTTGCGGGGACTGCGTGCGCGGCCGAGGATGCGACCGAGGGCACCGTCGAACGCTGATAATCGGCGAAGAATTCACGCCAACTCGCCGACACCGAGTTCGGGTCAGCGATAAAGCGGTCGTACATGTCATCGACGAGCCAGGCGTTGGGTCCAAAAGAGCCCTTGACCGGACGCGCTGGAAGAGAGTCTTGGGGCGTAGTCACCCCTCCAGCCTAGGGGCGTATGCCCTGCTAACGAAAGGAATGACACCTATCTGTCTTCCTGTAGGTTGCCTCTATGACATCGGGCAGTGCGCTCCCCCAGGGCCTACATTTCGTGGCCAATTCACCCGTCGAAGGCCTGTCACTCGCGGAGCGCCGCGTGTCAGACCCACTCGCCACGCTGATCTGCATTCACGGAGGGCTCGACCGAGGTGGTTCCTTCGCCCGACTAGCCCGACGGAGTGATCGATTTGACCTACTGGCGTACGATCGACGCGGCTACCAAGGCTCGCGCTCGCTCACGCCGGTTGACTTTGAGCATCACGTGGAGGACCTCGTCGCCATTAGCGATCACGAGAATGCCAGGAATCCGGTCCTGTATTTTGGCCACAGCTTCGGTGGGACCGTGGCGTGGGCGGCGGCGTCGCGTCGACCCGAACTCGTGAAATTGGCGATTGCGTACGAATCGCCCCTTCCGTGGGTCTTGCGTCGCGAGAGTTCGAGACCACAGCTTTCGAGCGATCCGAGCTACGAGGCCGAAGTGTTCTTTCGACGGATGGTCTCCAACAGCGCGTGGGAACGACTAAGTGAACGCGAGCGAGAATCGCGCCGACTTGACGGTCCTGCGCTGCTCAGCGACCTTTCCGTACTGCGCAACGGTGCAAGACCTTTCGAGTTGGGCGATCTTCAAGTCCCCGCCCTCTACCTTCACGGCGACCAGCACTATCTCGAGTACAACCGTGAACTTGGTCGATTACTCACTTCTGCGAACCCGCTTATTCGCTCCCAAGAACTCGCCAATGCTGGTCACGGCGCGCACCTCTCGAACCCCGATCAAATCGCACGGGCGATCTACGACGCCTGGGAACGCGTATGCACGTCGGCGTAACGGGTTCATCCGGGTTCATCGGCACCGCACTCGTGTCGGCACTCGAGGAGCGAGGCGACAGCGTCACACGCTTCGTTCGACCAGGAAGTGACGCTTCAGGGCACGTTATTCATTGGGATCCGTCGCGAGGAATCGTCGACGACGCCGATCTCAAGATCGCCGGTGGCTTCGATGCCGTGGTGAACCTCGCCGGCGCCGGTATTGCTGACAAGCGATGGAATGAGGCTCGAAAGTCTGAGATTCGCAATTCACGACTCACGTCCACCTCTCTGCTCGTTGAGACGATGAGAGCGATGCCGAACGCCTCCGCGCACCTCGTCAGCGGTTCGGCGATTGGATTCTACGGGTCGCGAGGCGATGAGCAATTAGATGAATCCTCCTCGCCTGGTTCGGGATTTCTCGCTCAAACGTGTGTTGAGTGGGAGCAAGCGGCGCTCGCCTTGCGCGTGGCCGGTTCGACGGTCGCGCTCCTTCGCACCGGCATCGTTATGGACCGACGCGGTGGCTCGTTGAAGCGCCAATTGCCCCTCTTCACCTTCGGAGTTGGTGGCGACTTGGCGAGTGGTCACCAATGGCTCAGTCCAATTTCGCTTCGTGACGAGGTACGAGCCATCTTGTGGATCATCGATCACCGTCTTGACGGCGCCGTCGACGCCGTGTGTCCGAACCCGAGTACCAATCACGAGTTCACGAGGATTCTCGCGCACCGGATGCGCCGGCCGGCGCTGTCGCGGGTGCCAAAGTTTGCGCTGGATCTCGTCTTAGGTTCCGAACTTACGAGTGAAGCAGTCGTCGCGTCCCAACGCGTCATCCCTTCGGCGCTGCTCGCGAGCGGATTCACTTTTGATGACCCCGACACCAACGCAATCGTTCGCACGGTCCTTAGTTCGTAGCGGCAAAAGCCTGGCTGACTTCGCGGTGAACGAATCGTGACGTACCAGGTCAAGATTTGACGCGGGTTCTCCACCGACAACACACGTCGCTGAATTGCAAAACATTAGGAATAGTTCAACAACAAAACGGGCAAACCTTGTGTTTCATCCATCTTTTGAACTATTTCGGCAGTGTTATTCCTGCTGTCTGAACTTGTCGATGAACTTACCCTCGGGTACAGTAAGGGCAACAGAGCCGACGTTCGCCGGTTTGACAATTGTGACCACTTAGGTGGCACTGGGAGGCAATATGTTTCAAAAGGGCAGGATTCGTGCAGTACTAACCCTAGGAGTCGCGTTAACGGCCGCGACCGTCGGGCTAATCACGCCGACGCTGACTAGTGGTGCATCGACCCCACAAGTAATTACGATCGCCGAAGGGGCGAACGCCACACCGAACTATATTTTGCCTTTCTATCCTCCGGCGAACTGTACGGTGACCAACACCTCACAGTTCCAGTTGATGATGTATCGGCCGCTGTATTTCTTTGGACTCGGTGCGAGCGCCGCGCTCCAGCCGAAGCTTTCAACGGGAAACCTTCCCGTGTACTCCAACGGCAACAAGACGGTCACCATCAACATGAAGGGCTGGAAGTTCGCTGACGGTCAAACCGTGGACGCGCAATCAGTCATGTTCTTCTTGAACATGTACGACGCCGTACCTTCGGGCTTTTGCACGTACACCAAGGGTCTCGGTATCCCCGACCAGGTCGCGAGTGCAACCGGCACCGGAAACACCGTGGTCATTCACTTGAAGAGTCCAGTGAGTCCCCTCTGGTTCACTGACAACGAGCTGGCCGTGATCACACCAATGGCGAACACCTGGGACGTCACGAGTGCGACCAAGAAGAGCGACTGTGCCACTGGTACGTATGGTGCTGCTTCGACGATTGCCGCTTGCAAGGCCGTTCAGGCGTACCTGAACAAGGAAGCGTCGGTCATTGGTTCCTTCACCGGCAAACTCTGGCAGAGCGGTGTCGATGGTCCCTACACCTTGATCAAGATGGACAACCTGGGCAACGCAGAATTCAAGGCGAACCCCACCTACTCCGGTCCTCAAAAGGCCCAAGTGCCCTACGTCAAGTTGGTGGCTTTCACGTCGACGACCTCTGAGCAGAACCAACTTGAGGCGGGAAACATTGATCTCGGATACGTTGACCCGTCAGTTCTCACCTCGCCGGCGCCTGCGCCTGGGAAGGTCGGAGCAAACTGGGGTCCGTTGGCCTCCAAGTTCAATCTGGTGAGCACGATTCCGTTCTCCAACAACTACATGAACCTCAACTTCGCCGACGGCCCAGGTGCTGTGTTCATCGACCAGTTGTACGTGCGACAAGCACTGGAGTCTTCGATTGACCAAGCCGCGATTGACAAGAGCGCCTTCAAGAACTACGCCGAGCCTTCATTTGCGGCTGTTCCACCGGCGACACCTTCGTCAGAAATTGGCAAAATCACCCAGCCGTACCCATACAACCTGACGGCTGCGGAGAAGGACTTCACGTCAAATGGTTGGACGAACTCGAGTGGTCAACTGACGTGCACGAGTCCGGGCACGGCTGCGGGAGAATGTGGTACCGGTATCACGCAGGGTGAGAAGTTGAGTTTGGCCGTCGAGTACTACAGCGGCGTTCCTTCACTCACCACGGAGATGAACGCAGTCATCGCTGACTGGACGAGTCTCGGCATCAACGTCACCCAGAAGACTGGAACGTTCAACGACACCGTTGGTTCATGCCCCGCGGCGTACAACTCGTCAACTACCGAAGACATCTGCAACTGGGGTGGTGGCTGGCTGTACGCACCTGACTACTACCCATCGGGTGAGCCGCTCTACTTGACTGGCGCCGGATCGAACAGTGGTTTGTACTCGAGCCCAACCATGGACTCGCTCATCAAGGCGACGTTGTCTACGAACGTGAAGTTGACGACATTCGCCCAGTACACGGCAGACAATCTGCCCGTGCTGTGGGATCCGATCAACGCCAGCACGAGCGAAGTTGCGAAGTCCCTGAAGAGCAGTATCGGCTTCCAGGACGTGTTGGAGACCTTCACGCCGGAGTACTTCCACTTCTAGAAGTCCTCACGGTGATGTGAAAATGCTTTGATGATGTAACTGGAAGAGGGGTCCAAATGGACCCCTCTTCCAGTTACCGACAAGAATGGACGGTGGGCAAAGCCCGTGATTGCTTACATATTGCGGCGACTGGGTCAGTCATTGATCGTCCTCTTCATCGTCATCATCCTGACTTTTACATTGCCCTATTTTCAACCGCACGGCATTCTGGCCCCCGCCTATTCCGTGTTAGGTAGCCGCAGTAGTCCTTACAACGTTCATGTGTGGGCGTATCAACATGGGTTGTTACGACCGTATTGGACTCGTCTTTACGAATACGTATTCCAATTGGTAGTCCATTTCAACCTGGGCTACTCCTACAAGCAAGAGCTCCCCGTCAGCAGCATCATCGCTCTCTACGTACCTCGAACTGTGTGGCTCGCTCTCAGCGCGCTGATTTACACGGTCATAATTGCTGTTCCGCTGGGCGTGTTCCAGGCCTCACGACGCAACACGGCAATCGACTACGTCGCAACCGGCACGGCCTTCATTCTCTACGGAGTACCCGCATTTCTCCTTTGCATCTTGGTGATCGACCTCTTTGGATTCCATACGATTCATCTTCCGATATCGCCGCCTGAAGGCGTGGCGCCGTGGGCAATCTTCACGGACCCAAAGGCATTCATTCTGCCGGTTGGATGTCTCACACTCTTGGGCGTGGCGGGAATCAGTCGATTCATGCGCGGTTCAGTCCTTGAGGTGCTCGTTCAAGACTACGTGCGCACGGCTCGGGCCAAGGGCTGTAGTCCACTTCGCGTCCTCTGGCGCCATTCGCTGCGAAACGCCCTCGGGCCAATCGTCACGATTCTTGGCGTGTCGATTCCTGCACTCTTTGGTGGCGCACTCATCATTGAGTCTGTTTTCAATTACGCAGGATTGGGCCTTCAAACGTTGAACGCCGCCTTGACATTTGACGTACCCACAGTTCTCGGGATTACGATTCTCGTGTCAATTTTCACTCTGCTCGGAAACTTGGCAGCCGATTTGGTACTCGGCATCGTTGATCCTCGACTCCGCATTGGAGGGTCCGCAAAATGACAACAACCGCGACCGACGCCGCCGCATTCAGTGACGCAGACGTACCGATTCCGCTTTGGCGTCAGCGTCTCAAGGTCTTTATGGGAAACAAGTTGGCGATAGCGTCCTGCATCTACGTCATCGTTCTCACGATCGTATGTTTCATCGTTCCCCACGTGCACCCTACAAACCAAACCAACCAAGCGATTGCCTTCAACACACCGCAGAATGAGGCTCCGTCGGGTGCTCACCTGCTCGGGACCGACAGCAACGGCTTTGACGAGTTGGGTCGAATTTTTTACGGAGGCGAGTACTCGCTGACGTTGGGTTTCCTCGCCGGCGTGATCACCATTTTCGTCGGCACGACGTATGGGATGATTTCGGGCTTCTTTGGCGGTGTCGTCGATGCGGTGATGATGCGTTTTATTGACGCCTTTCTCTCTATCCCTTACATTTTCTTGTTGATCACACTGATTACCGTGTTCGGTAGATCGACCGTGTTCCTTATCTGCATTATTGGTTTCACGGGGTGGTTTACCAATGCGCGCATTATTCGAGGAGACGCGCTCCTCATAAGAAATCTTGACTACGCGAAGGCGTCAACATCTATGGGCGCGAGCAAGTTGCACGTCATTCGAAGTCACGTGTTCCCCAATTCCATCAGCAATATCGTCACCGTCGCCACGTTCTCAGTTGCTGACGCGATTCTTTTCTTGTCGGCGTTGGGATTCCTCGGACTCGGCATCGAACCGCCACAGACGGACTGGGGCACGATGCTCCAAGCGGGCGCGAATCAGGTACAAAATGGCTATTGGTGGGAGGTGTATCCTCTCGCGCTTGTATTTATCTTGGTTATCGTCGCCATTAATTACATTGGCGACGCCCTGCGTGACGCCTTTGAAGTTCGACTCCTGGAACGCTAGAGCCGACCGATTGCGCTGAAAACCACGCGGTAATGATCGAATCGTGGTGAATTTGGCCCGCCCAATAGCAAAAACAAACCTGCGAAGATCTACGCAGAGATGTGTACTGGGGTCCTTAAGGGAAAGTGGCATGCCGCCTGGTGTCGTTCGCCATACGAGACCATGGGCGGCTCGACGTCTGCGCAGACATCTTGCGCTCGCGGACAGCGCGTGCGGAATCGACATCCCGACGGTGGGTTCACGGGCGATGGCAATTCACCCTTGACTTGGATTCCGCGCTTCCTTCGTGCTTCAGCGGGATCGGGCACCGGCACCGCATCCAGAAGACCTTGCGTGTACGGATGGGCTGGAGAACGAAAGACCGACTCCGCGTCGCCTATCTCAACGATCTTTCCTAGATACATCACGGCGATCGAGTCGGCCATGTAGTACACAACCGCAAGATCGTGGCTTACGAATACGTAGGAGAGATTCTGCTCGCGCTGCAAACTCTTCATCAAATTTAGGATTTGCGCTTGGACCGAAACGTCCAAGGCTGAAACGGGTTCATCAGCGACGATGAGCCGCGGATTGAGCGCCAACGCGCGAGCGAGACCTATGCGTTGTCGTTGGCCACCAGAAAATTCGTGTGGATACCGATCGGCGGCACGATGATTGAGACCAACGATGTCAAGGAGCTCGTAGATCCTCTTTTGTTGTTCTTCCTTGGTCCCTTGATGCTGCACCTGCAACGGTTCGCCAATGATGCCATTGACGCTCATTCGAGGATTAAGTGATGAATAAGGATCTTGAAACATCATCTGACGATCGCGGTAGTCCGCACGGGTGAATTTGTGATTTCCATCGGTCACCAGTCGGTCATTGAAGTAAATCTCGCCCGATGTGAGGGTCTCGATCCCAACTAACATCCTGCCGATTGTCGTTTTTCCGCAGCCCGATTCGCCGACGAGGCCAAACGTTTCCCCCTCGCTGATGGTGAAAGAGACGTCGGAGACGGCTTGGATGGCGCCGATCTTGTGTCGAACGAGACCGCCCTTAATGGGAAACTCCTTGACGAGATTGTTGACTCGAATAATCTCAGTCCGCGACCGAACCGACGCCGCCATCGCTTCGCGGCGAATCTCGACTCGAGAAGGGCCGTTCACCGGATAGAAGCAGGCATACGAATGATCGCCCTCGACCGTAAGTGCGGGATCCTCTCGTCGACACCGATCTTGGGCGTACGAACATCGAGGAGCGAAAGGACACCCTATGACTGGCTTCGTCAAATCCGGCGGCATGCCAGCAATTGAAGCCAACTCGTGCTTCGCGGTGTTCTCCAGATTGGGCATCGAGGCGAGCAACGCCTGGGAATACGGGTGTCGCATTGCGGAAAACAGATCGTCGGTCGACGCGCCTTCGGCTCGTTTGCCCGCGTACATGACGACGACTCGATCCGTACGACCCGCGATGACTCCCATGTCGTGGGTAATCAAGAGAAGTCCCATGTTGAGTTCAGACCGGAGGCGGTCGATGATGTCGAGGATCTGTGCCTGGATCGTGACGTCTAGCGCCGTCGTAGGTTCATCGGCGATGAGTAACTTCGGTCTACATACCAGAGCCATTGCGATGATGACCCGCTGGCGAAGTCCACCTGACAATTCGAAGGGATATTGATCGAGGCGCTCGGCGGGTCGCGGCATCTCGACCATTTCCAACACTTCGAGGGCCCTGGCTCGCGCCTCCGCCTCGGAGGCACCCTCATGGATTCGCAACCCCTCACCGATTTGACGCCCAATCTTCATGGTGGGATTCAACGAACTTAAGGGGTCTTGCGGAATTAGCGCCACTGCTTTACCGCGGAATCGGCGCATCTCCTTTTCCGGGAGTGACGCCATATCGACCCCATCAAAGGACACCGTGCCACTTGAGATCTTTCCGTTTGGTGGCAACAGCCGCATAATCGCTAGACCAGTGGTCGTTTTTCCGCAACCTGACTCACCGACGAGACCCACGCTTTCGCCCGGTTCGATGTTCAGTGAGAATTCGTTGACCGCCGTCGCGAGCATGCTTCTCCCGGCAAATTGGACCTGTAGATCGCTCACTTCCAGCAACGGCGCCATAACTAGACAATCCTACCCTTTTGGGCAAAAGGTATTTAGTGCGAAGTCCCTTGAAAACAACCAGATTCGGGCCGAAGTCGATGTACGAGTCCTAAGTTAACTTCCACGAAATACGGTGCTGCGCATGGGGACCAATACGTCGAAGTGCCGCAATGTGTCCTTGGGTCCCATAACCCTTGTTGGACGACCATTGGTAGGCGCCACACTCATCGTGGAGCATCACCATCATCGCGTCGCGAGCGACTTTGGCAAGCACCGACGCCGCAGCGATAGTTGCACTGCGTTGGTCACCCTTCACGATGGTCGTAGAGCTCAAATGGCGGTGAGTAAGGGCGGGCGCATCCTCATTTATTGGCAACGTGTCGCTCGGGACCTCAAGGAGATTGAGAGGTCCGTCGATGAGTACGTGCGTAGGTGCTACTCGAAGCTCCTGGAGGGCTCGATCGACGGCGACACTGAGCGCGAGTCGCAAACCCCACTTGTCAATCTCGCCCGCACTCACCGAACCGAGGGACCAATCATCACACCACGTTCGTATGGGCACTTCGAGCGACGAACGCTTTGCGGCAGTGAGTCGTTTGGAATCATCCAGTCCCGCTGGCGGTGAACGAAGTGATCCCAGCACTACAGCACCCACGAGCATAGGGCCAGCGAGAGCTCCCCGACCGACTTCATCAATCCCCACGACAATCTCTCCGTCGTCGAGCAATACTCTCTCGAACTCCAAAAGTTCTTCCAGCATGAGACTCACGTGACAAGGGTACTTATCCGCACGACCTAGCATTCTCTTTCGTGAGTGAAATTGCCGTTCTCATCCCATTAAAAGACTTCTCGCTCGCGAAGGATCGTCTTCGTGTGGCTGGAATTCGCGACGCCGGCGAGCTCGCAAAGAATCTCGCCGTGGGAGTCATTTTGGCTAGCGCGCCTCGCCCGGTCATCGTCGCCGCCGTNNCGCCGAGAGTGACGACATTGGTTCGTTCGCGCGCGACCACGGTGTAGAAGTCTTTCAATCAAACGCGTCTGGTCTCAACGAAGCGGTCTCGCTCGCGTATCGCGCATTGGGACACCGATTCTCGCGGGTGATCATTGCGCATGGGGATCTCGCCCGTCCGCAGGGTCTTGGCGCATTTCAACCGGAGCCGGGTATCACGATCGTCACGGACCGCCACGGCCGTGGGACAAATGTCCTGATGATGCCGACAGGACTGGAGTTCGAGTTTGCCTATGGCCACGACTCACGGTCTCGTCACGAAGCCGAAGCGCAACGATTGGCTCAGCCCTGCCAGGTCCTCTCCTCGAGCCCTTGGCGCCTCGATATCGACGAGCCTGGCGACCTCGAACTGGACTTTTAACGCATTCGAGGGGGCCCAAAGGGCCCCCTCGAATGCACGTCCGCGAACGGACGTCTACTTACATCTTCTTTGCGGCTGCCTTCTTC
>PLRK01000047.1 GCA_003163875.1 Acidimicrobiaceae bacterium
GGGCGTGTTACCTATCGAATCGTTGTGGACCTTTAACGCGAAGTACCACCCGTCGTGGCTCGCGCGTTACCTCGTCTATCCAGCGGCCGAGAGTTTCGTACCGGTGGTGGCGGCGATTCTCCGTGCCGAGTCGATCACCGAGATCCCCGTGCTCGGACGCTTCTTGGCGAACGACCCTTCGAACCGACCGGGCACCGTCGTACCTGATGAGGTGCTTGAAGCGGCGAAACGTGAAGATGAGCGGATCGCCGCGCACTGATCGACTCGGGCGCTCGGGTCACAACCCGGCGCACAACCTGCGTTAGTTTTTCCGTTGACGACCTCGTAACGCTGGAGAGACGATGCCCTACTGTTCCAATTGCGGCGCCGAGAACACGGCCGACCAGCAGTTCTGTCCCACGTGCGGAAAGGCAACGCCAGGTTCGCCCACGTTCGCACCGATGCCTACGGTCACTGAGAGTGAGCGCGGCGATACCGTGGCGCTCGCGGGCTATCTGTGGCGCGCCGTTGGCTACATCATCGACCTCATCATCTTGGGCATCGTCGTCACGTTCCCGCTACGCGCTATCGGCGTGACGTCCTACGCTGCGACCTTCATCAACATCGTCATCGTGTTCCTCTACGCGACCCTCTTGTTGATCTATTCGAACGGCCAAACGCTCGGCATGCGAGTCGTTCGGATTCGTTGCGTCGATGAGCGCTCGCGATCGAGGATCTCGAACCAACAAGCCATCATGCGCACTGCCCTCTATTGCGTCCTCGACGTGCTGGGTTCGTTGTATCACTACACCAGGTATCTTCACCCCGACGCCCATGAGAAGATGCTCAACTCTCGACACGCGCTACTGGTCATCATCTTGTTCATTCCTGTGGTGATCGATCTCCTCTGGCCGCTCTGGGATACGAAGAACCAGACCCTCCACGACAAGTTCGCCAAGACCGTCGTCGTTCGGCCCGTGAAATTTTGAGGAGTGATGCACGAGTTTTCACGCCGGGCAATCTCCTAGAGAGCCACTCGCACTGGCCGCGCCCCAATCCCTAGGGCGCTGAATGGTCATCCTTCTCGTCGGCCCTAAAGACAATGGACGACTGCTCGGGATGATCGAAGTCGAGGAGGACCGCAAAAGGTTCATCGTCTTCCGGTGACGAGTTGCCTTCAACGATAATGACCTGATCGTCATCCTTGGGCCCATAGATCGCCGCGGCGAGGCCGAGCATTGCTTGGCCGAGGGCTTGACCAGATGACGAGCGGGCGAGTTTGGCGCCGAGGGTGCTCACCGGAAGTTCGTCACCCTTATAGGGACCCGAGTCGGTCGCCTTCAGCCACGCAATCCACTGCTCGTCCGTCCAATCGTCGGGATTCTCGGGCGGTTCTTGAGGAGTGAAGGGATCGGAATAGTCCATTGCTTGCAACGTTACTGGCCCTGATTCATTGCAGGTCCGCCATTGCGGTGACTCTACGAGCGCGAACTTCAAAGGACCGTTCATCCGCCACGCACCACGCGACGCCGGCGCGCTCGCTGCGTGAACTACGAGGCGACTCGCTTGGCGATCGCTTCGGCGAGACGCGCGGGTGCGGGTTCGCAGAACTGCAAGAACAACGAAGGCTCGACCAGTTCAAGTTCCATCAGGGCCCACCCCGTATCGGTACCCACGACATCGACTCTCGCGTAGAGCAGGTTCGAGACGTCGAGGTCGCTCAGGACCCTCGAGGCGAAGTTCACGGCGTCGGGCTCGGCGATCGCCACCGACATCTGTTCGATGCGAAACAACGCGCCGCGCTCCGATTCTGGTGTATTGAGCATGGCACCCTTCGTCATGGCGTGACTGAACGCGCCGTCGATGAACACCAGGGCCCTCTCTCCCACGACATCGACCGACGGTACGTAGGGTTGAATGAGGACGTCACGACCTCTCGCGTGCAATCGTTCAACGTGTTCACGTGCTTCGCCACGCTGGTGCGCACCATAGCGCGCGGCGTCGATGGACCCGGCCCCGACGCTCGGTTTGACGACGAAGTCACCACTCGGAAAGATCGGCATCATTCCCACGTCGCAGAAAAAGGAGGGAACGATGCGGTGTCCCGCATTCCCGAGATCTTCGAGATAGTGCTTATCCGAGGAATACTCGAGCACCTCGAACGGATTCGCGAGGCGTGAGATGCCCTTCGCCCAGTCAAGGAACTCCTCGCGTCGCGACGAATAATCCCAGGTGGAACGAATGACGACCAGATCAAACGCGTCCCACGCAACCTTTGGATCGTCCCACACGCACAGTTCACCGTGGAGGCATACGTCCTCGAGGGCGGCGAGAAGATACGGCGAATCGGGATCGACGTTGGCTCCGCGAAATTCGGAGTGGGGATCGGTGTCGACTCCCCGGCACGTCGCCACCGCGATACGACTCACGGATTGAACAGGAGTGTCGCGTGCTGACAGAGGGTGATGAGTGGTCCGGGCCAGATGCCGAACACCAGCGTCATCGCGACCCCGACCCCGATGACGAGACCCGTCGAGGTGGGTACGACGACGCGAGTTGCTTCAACCGTCTCGTCGGAGTACAGCGCGCTCGACCAGCGAAGATAAAAAACGGCGGCGATCGCGGCACTCAACAGCGCGATCAAGGCGATTGGGATTCCCCCGACGTCGATCGCCGAGGCCAGCACGGAGTACTTCGCGTAGAAGCCCGACGTCAACGGCGCGCCGAGCTGACTTAGCAACAACACGCACATCGAGGCGCCGAGCCAGGGCTGACGTCGCGCGAGACCACGATACGCCGCNNGCGACGACGGTCGGCGCGTAGGTGACGATATAGAACAGCGTGCTCGCGACGCCGCGCGTCGTGCCCGCCCAGATGCCAAGCAGTATGAAACCGGCGTGATTGATCGACGAATAGGCGAGCATGCGTTTCGCGTTGCGCTGCAGAAGCGCGACGCTCGCACCAATCACCGTCGTGAGCACGACCAGGACCCACAAGATCGGTCGCCACGTATCAATCTGCGAGCCCAGCGCGGATATCAGCACGCGAACGAAGGCGGCGAACGCGCCCACCTTGACGATCGACGCCATGAATCCGGTGACCGGCGTGGGAGCTCCCTCATAGACGTCAGGCGACCACAGATGGAACGGGACCGCGGCGATCTTGAACGAGAAACCCACGATCAACAACGCGAAACCGGCGTACAGGAGCCCGGGGTGCGTCAACACGTTGCTCGCCAAGAAATACGACATCGTCGACAAGTTCGTCGACCCGGTCGCGCCGTAGACCAACGCGGCGCCGTAGATGAAGATCGCCGACGCGAATCCACCCAGCAAGAAGTACTTGAGCGCCGCTTCAGCTGACGTGTGGCGATGCCGGTCGAAGGCAACCAGTACGTAGAGACCCAGCGAGAGGATCTCGAGGCCGAGGAAGATGACGACAAGATCATTCGCTTGGGTCATCAACACCGCACCCGCGGATGCGGCGAGCGCGAGAATCTGATACTCCGCGCCCACGATGCGTTCTCGAATCGCCCAGTCGTGGGCGACCAACGTCGCCATCAACAGACTCACCGCGACGACCCCCGTCGCAACCACGCTGAATCCGTCGAGCACGATCGCGTGCGCGATCGTCGTGGATGGTCCGGACTTATCGAGGCAGCGCCACTGGAAGTACGTGACGACGAGCACCGCGACCGACGCGCTCACTGTCACGGACGTGGCGACCAGTTGCGACAGCTTCGTGCGCACGAGAGCGGTCGAAAAAACGAGCACCACGGACGCACCGAGCAAGATGATGACCGGCAGAATCGCGAGGTAGTGAATCGACGGAATCGCGATCGATGACGTCACGGTGGGGGTGGTGGTCACTTGGACACCCCGCTCGGCGCCACGTGCTCAATCAATTGATGCACCGAGGGCGTGATGCGCTCAAGCACTGGGTGGGGGAACACACCCAGGGCGACGATCAAGACGACAACCGGTACGAGGACCCAACGCTCCTTCGTGGTGACGTCAGGCATCGTCGCGTTCGCGCCGACGGCTTTGCCCTGGAAGACCCGCTGATAGGCCCAGAGTAGGTAGACCGCCGCCGCCACGACGCCGAAGGCACCCACGACTCCCCACCACGCGTGCACCGCGAAGGTTCCAATAAGAATCAGGTACTCACTCACGAATCCCGACAGACCCGGCAGTCCGATCGACGCGAGCATCACGACGGTGAAGACCCCCGCCATCACGGGCGCTGGTCCTTGGAGTCCTTGGAGGTCCGCCACTTGGTAGCTGCCTCGGCGTTGTTCGATGAAACCAATGATGAGGAAGAAACCAATGGTGATGATGCCGTGGTTGAACATCAACAGGATCGAACCCACGGTGGCGATCTGAGAACCCGAGATGAGACCGAGCGTGATGAATCCCATCTGGGCGAGCGAGGAATACGCGACGAAGCGCTTGAGGTCCTTCGCGGTGCACGCGAGCAGCGAACCATAGAGGATCCCAATCACCGCCAGCGTCAGGACGACCGGACGCACGTCAGCGAGCGCGAGTGGGAAGAGTCCCACGCCAAAGCGCAACAAACCATAGGATCCGAGTTTGGCCAACAGCGCCGACAGTTCAATCGATCCGGCCGTTGGCGCTTCGGCGTAGGTGAGCGGGGACCACGTATGCAGTGGCCAGATGGGTGCCTTTGCGGCGAAAGCGATGGCGAAGGCGACGAAGAGCCAGGTCGCCGTCGCGTGACTCATCGACGTCGACTGCAACACGCCGTAGGCGAACGTGAGTGCTCCGCCGCTCTGGTGCTGATGCGCGAATCCGAGGTATAACACCCCGATCAACAAGAACGCCGACGCGCTGAAGGTGTAGATGAAGAACTTGAGCGCCGCGAAGTCACGTTGCTTTCCACCCCAACCTGAGATGATGAAGTAACACGGCACCAGGGTGAGTTCGAAGAACACGAAGAACTCCAAGAGGTCGTGTGCGACGAAACTTCCCATCGTGAGCGAGGTGAGCACCAGCAACCACGCGACGAAGGATGGTTCGCGACGCTTATCGCGACCACCGAGGAGCGCGAGCAACACCACGATCGCCGTGAGTTCGACCAAGAACAGCGAGATACCGTCGAGGGCGACGTCGTAGGCGAGACCGAGCGGCGCCGAGAGGACGTGGCGCGAGGCGAAGTCGAATGTCTGCGCGTGCGCGATGTGATTGTTGTAGAGAAAGAAGACGACGATGCCGAGGACCACCTCGACGCTCGCCGCGACGACCGCGACCGCGTAGGAACGCCCCTCGCGCTTTCGCACGAGCATGGCGCCCAGCGATCCAAGCAATGGCACGACCAGAAGCGCGCTCAGCCAAAGGGATGAATGCATGACTAACTAACTCTCGCCACGAGGAACACAATGAGCACCGCGGTACCCAGCATCATCGCGAGCGCGTAATGGCGCACGAATCCCGACTGTATTTTTCGAACGCCTTCGGCGCTTCGACTGATGCCCACCGCGATACCCATCACGCCACCGTCGATGACCTCGTCCTCGACGACTACGTCACTGAAGACAGCCAGCTCCTCGAGCGGCCGTCCGATGGTCGCGTCGTAGAAATCGTCCCAGTACCAGACGTGTTCTAAGAATGCCGGTGTCAGGCGCTCGTCTTCGGACCGTGATCGCCAGATCGAGAACGCCGCGGCGAGACCAATCAACGCTGCGGCGATGTCGACGGCGGCGAGTCCGTATTGGCTCACCGTGCTCTGGGCGTGCAAGGGCGCGACGTATCCGAAGGTGGAACGAAGGAATCCGGCGAGTGAGTTGTGGTGGATCCACGGCAGATCCAAGAGCCCCCCAAGTACCGAGAGCACCGCGAGGAGCACGAGCGGCAGCGTCATCATCCAGGGTGATTCGTGCGGATCGTGACCGTGGGTCACTTGGCGGAAGCGTTCGGTGCCGCGGAACGTCAGCACGAAGAGTCGACTCATGTAGTACGCCGTCAAGATCGCCGTCGCCACGCCCACGACCCAAAGGATCTTGTTGTGCTCGAACACGTTGGTCAACACGTCGCCCTTGGACCAGAACCCCGCGAACGGCGGGATGCCCGAGATCGTGAGCCACCCGATGAGGAACGTCGGGAAGGTCAGTGGTAAGAAACGTTGCAACGCGCCCATCTTTCGAAGGTCCTGTTCACCGTTCAACGCGTGAATCACTGATCCCGATCCGAGGAACAAGAGTGCCTTGAAGAAGGCGTGACTGACCATCAAGAAGATCGCGGCCGCGTAGGCCCCCACGCCAACGGCGAGGACCATGTAGCCAATCTGTGAGACGGTGGAAAAGGCGAGGACCTTCTTGATGTCCTTTTGCGACGTCGCGATCGTCGCCGCGACGAAAGCAGTCGCGCCTCCGATGATGGCAATCGTCATGCGCCCCGACGATGAGAGTGCGAGGACGGGCGACATACGAACGAGCAGGTACACACCCGCGGTGACCATCGTCGCCGCGTGGATCAGTGCCGAGACCGGCGTCGGACCCTCCATCGCGTCGGGCAACCAGTTGAACAAGGGGATCTGCGCACTCTTTCCAGTCGCCGCCAACAGCAGAGCGAGCACCACCAACGTCGCGACCGTCGGACTGAGCGACCCAGCCTTGGCGAAGACCCCGACGTACGTGAGGGTCCCGGTGCGCGAGAAGAGCAGGAACATCGCGAGCAACAGTCCGACGTCACCGACTCGGTTGTAGATAAAGGCCTTCTTGCCCGCACTCGACGCGGAATCACGGTCGAAGTAGTAACTCACCAACCAGTAGGAGCACACGCCCACGCCCTCCCAACCTACGAAGGTGAGCACCAGATTGTTGGCGAGGACGAGGGTGAGCATCGAAAAGACGAAGAGGTTCAAGTACAAGAAGAACTTCTTGAAATCCTTCTCTCCGTGCATGTAGCTGATCGAGTAGAGATGAATGAGCGTCGAAATGCCCGTCACGAACAAACACATCGTGATCGACAGTGGATCAATGAAAAGGGCCGCGGGGACGTGCAATGTCCCCACGTCAATCCAATTGAACAAGTGCACGGTGACTTGTCGATTCGACCGATGGAGCAACAAGATGAACGCCACGACGGACGCGACGAAACTAAGTCCCACGACGCCGGTCGCGACGAGGCCGATCTGGCGCTCGCTGAGTCGCGAGCCATTCACGAGCACGAGGAGGTACCCGAGGAGTGGCAACACGACAATGAGCGTCGATACGTGCGCCATCTCAGCCCCTCAACTCTGAAAGTTCGTCGACCGAGGTCGAGGCTCGTCGGCGAAAGACGGCCACGACGATGCCGAGACCTACGGTGACTTCCGCCGCGGCGACGACCATCACGAAAAAGACGGTCGCCTGACCTCCAATGTCACTGAGCGTACGAGCAAAGGTGACGAACGTGAGGTTCACTGCGTTGAGCATCAATTCAATGCACATGAACATGATCAGCGCCGAACGACGCGTCAAGAGCCCGAAGGCGCCAATGCCGAAGAGCACCGCCGCCAAGACCAAGTACCACGACGCAGGTACGTTCATACCTCGACCTCGTCTGCTTGCAGGGTGCGCTCGCGACGAGCGAGCAGGACCGCTCCAACGACCGCGATCACCAGCAGTGCCGCCGTCGCTTCGAAGGCGAAGAGGTACGTCGTAAACACCGCCGTGCCGAGCTGATGGACGTTGGCCTGTCCGCTCTGCAGCGCTTTGCCGTTCGTGGACGCGGACATGACGCCCGTCACCCAATGCGACTCCGCCATCAAGGCAATCAGACCACCCAAGGTGATCACGACACCGAGCGCCGCGAGCGGGCGCTGTGCGACGAGCGGTTCGACGCGGACGTGCTCGTTGCGATCGACCCCGAGGAACATGATCACGAACAAGAACAGCACGACGATCGCCCCGGCGTAGACGATGATCTGCACCGCCGCGAGGAAATCGGCTTGTTGCGCGATGAACGCAATCGCGACGCCAAACAGCGTCATGATCAAACTGAGCGCGCAGTGCACCGGATTCTTGAAGGTGATAACGCCGATGGCGCCAACCAGGATGATGATCGCCGCACCGACGAAGACGATGATGCTCGGCACGGCGTAACTCGTCGCGACCATCACTTCTCCCCCCGGTGACGACGAGGCAGACGCTCCAGCATCCCTTCGGGAATCTTCTCTTTGGCCTGGCGCACCAATCCTTGCAGTCCACGTCGATCGAGCGGCACGTCCTCGGGCTGGAGGTGCCGGTAGAAGACCTCGCGAATTTGCTTCGAACCTGTCGCGACGTCGTCGCGATTTTCGGACTGTCCGGCTTCGGGAGCTCGCACACCCTCGCCCAAGTCAGCCGTCCATTGCACGACACCTTCGAACGACGCGTCACCGGCGGGCGACGTCGCGCGCATCCATCCACCCGTCATCGCCGCTTCGCCGCTTCGCCAGTCTTCCCACGGCAGGCGCTGAGGGTTGCCTTGATCATCGACGAGCAATTCTGCTTTCGTGTAAATCGCGTCCGCTCGATTGGTGAAGGAGAACTCGAACATCTTTGACTCAGTGATCGCTTGTGTGGGGCACGCCTCCACGCACAGATCACAGTGGATGCAGCGCAAGTAGTTGATCTCGTAGACGTAGCCGTAACGTTCGCCCGGACTCACGGGATGATCGGGCGGGTTGTCGAGCCCTCGTACGTAGATGCAGTTGACCGGACACACCCCGGCGCACAGCTCACAGCCAATGCACTTCTCCATTCCGTCCTCGTAACGATTCAGCACGTGGCGACCGTGCTGGCGGGGTTGTTTCGCGCGCTTCGCCTGGGGGTAACTCGTGGTGACCGTCGGACGAGCGATATGGCGAAGGGTGAGGTTGAAGCCATTGAAGAACTTGAAGGGATTCGCCATCACGAATCTCCGTCGCTCAATTTACGAATGACCGGTCCGGGTATGGGGCGCTGTCCAATGGTGGGCAGCACCCGTTCGGGTCCGGACTCTCGCGTCTTTCCGAGTTCGAACGCGCGCGTCAGCACGAGCCACGCGAAGATCACGACGCTTCCCATCAGCAGTCCCCAGCGCCACGAGATCAAGAAGCCCGCCACGACCAGCATCCAACCGAGACTCAGCGGGATCAGGCGTTTCCAACCCAGGTCCATCAACTGGTCGTAACGAAATCGAGGCAACGCCGCACGGAACCAGATGTAACAGAAACAAAAGATCGTCGTCTTGATGAGGAACCACACGATCGGAAATATCCACTTCAAGTGAGCGACGGGTGGGACCCAACCGGCGGGGCCGCCAAAGAACAATGTCACCATCACCGCCGACATCGTGATGGTGTTCATGAACTCGGCGAGGAAGAAGATGGCGAAGCGAAACGAGGAATACTCGGTGTGAAACCCCCCCACGAGTTCACTCTCCGCTTCGACGACGTCGAAGGGCGGCCGGTTGAGTTCGGCGGTGATCGCGATCAAGAAGATCGCGAAGGGCACGAGGCCGAGGCGGATCAAGTTCCAGTGCAAGATGTTGCCACCCTGGGAGAGGACGATGTCGTGGGTCGTCAGCGAGCCGGTGACGAGAATCACGATCACGATCGTCATCCCCAGCGCGGCCTCATAACTAATCATCTGAGCGCTCGCGCGCACCGACGAGAGGAGCGGATACTTCGATCCCGAGGACCAACCCGCGAGCATCACGCCATAGACCGAGATACCCGACATGGCGAGCATCAACAGAATGCCCATGGGAGGATTCGCCATCTGCAACTGCACGACGTGACCCGCGATGTGCATGGTCCCGCCGATGGGCACGATCGCGAAGGTGATAAAGGCGGGAATCACGACGAGGAACGGCGCCAACTTGAACACGAATCGATCTGCTTCGGCGGGAATGAGGTCTTCCTTGCCCATCAATTTGAGACCGTCCGCCATGGTCTGCAGTAGCCCGAAGGGACCCCATCGTTGGGGGCCGATTCGACTTTGCATGTCAGAGATCGCCTTGCGCTCGAACCAGATCATCANNGCGAGCAATGGATTCATCGCGTCTCCAATCGAACTTGGCTGATGACGTGGGTGGGATCGAACAAGACGTCAAGTGGGTTCTCGCCGGACGCACTCAACGTCCCAATGACGACGCTCGCGCTCCCGCGCGTGACACGGTCGTCAAGCACGACCGGCAAGAGGATCGATCCGCGCGCACCGGTCACGGTGACGACGGTGCCGCTCGCGACGCCGAGGCGGTCCAAGTCGACGTGGTGCAGGGCGAGCGCGCTCGTCGGTATGAACGGGTGAAGCGCCGGCGAACCCTGCATGGCGACGCCGCGGTCATAGAGATGACGCGACGCGTACAACGTGAGTGAGTACGCGTCGGCGATTCCCACCGCAATCTCGGGCAACGCACCGAGGTCACGCAATGATGCACCGGTCGTCACCCCACTGCTCGTTGGGCGTTCCATGGTCGTCGTTCCGGTGTAGGACGCGAGACCCACCGTCTCAGTCGAGCGAATGCCGGGGAATGCCATGGGGTCGAGGGCGTGGCGCAGCGACGATGCGTCATCGCGTCCCACCACGACGCCGTCGTGCACGTCATCATTCATCACCGACAAGGCTGGGTACCCGGTCGTCTCTTCGATCGCTTTGGCGGCCTGCTCGACCGACGTAAGACCGATACTTTGACCCAGGGACTCGGCAAGTTCTGCCGCGATCGCGACGTCGGGCCACGCCGAACCTGGCGCGACAATCTTGGGCGTAACGGCCGTCACGCGCCCTTCGATGTTGGTGACCGTGCCGCGGCGCTCATGCTGAACGGCGGCGGGCAACACCACCGAGGCGTAGGCGAGCGTGGCGCCACCGTGACCCGTCACGGCGATGACGTCAGCATTTTCGAGCGCGGCCTTCGCACCCACGACGTCGGCGACGTTACCGAGAAGACAACCACCCAAGACGATCAGCGCCTTTTGCTCGCCGGCGCGAAGCGCCGCGAGTTGGGCGAGCGTGTCGCGTCCTGACGCCCCCACGTCAACGCCCCGTCCCGGGCGAAGGCGAGGAGCCAGACCCATGTCAAGGGCACCCATGACGTTGGAGCGTCGCAGTGCAACGAGGAATTTCGCGTCCGGGTAACGATCGGCGAAACGGCGTACCGCCTCGTCGAGCACCGAGGAGTCCTCGACGAGATTGGGGCGACCGACGACGAAAACGACGCCCTCGCCACTCTCACCAATGAGACCTCGCGCGTCGTCGAGTTCCTCGTTGGTGAACACTGCGCCCTTGGGCGCGTCCGAGCGCTCGGCGATGGCGCGCGCGGCCACGTGCGCTTCACCCGGTCGAACCGCGAGCGAGACGCGAGCGAGGGAACGCAACGCGGACGGTCCGAATCCGAATTCGACCAGCGCAGTACGTCCACGCACGATGTTCTCGCGCAAACGCAAGAACAGTACGGGAAGTTCTTCGCGCACGTCACCGGTCAAGGTGACGACAGTCGTTGCGTTCGTCGCTTCGTCGATGGTGGCCTTTGGAAGCGCTTGGAGCAAGACGGGGTCGAGACCGTCACCGAACTGCGCGTCGAGGTGTTCACTCGCGAGCACGCCTCGCACGAGACGCTCCCACGCGAACGCCCCTTCGTTCGTCAGCGACGCGCCACCCACTGCGCCGACGCCATTGGAAGACCGCATGGCGTTTTGAATGATGGTCGCCGCCGCGGCGAGTGCCTCATCCCACGTCGTTTCCTTGAGGACACCATCGACGCGCACCATTGGCTGGCCAATGCGCGTGGCGGCTGACAGTACGTCACGCGATTCCTCATTGCCGTCGATCGAGTCGAGACTGAATCGTCCCTTATCGCAGAGCCAACCGTGATTGACGGGGTCGCTGTCGACACCGAGGATGCGGGTCAGACGATTGCCCGAGGACTGGACCGCGACCCGACAGCCCACCGCGCACGTCGTGCAAGTGCTCTCGACCTGCTCCAGGTCCCACGGACGAGCGCTGAAGCGATACGGCTTCGCGGTAAGGGCGCCGACCGGACAGATCTGGACCGTGTTGCCCGAAAACACTGAATCGAAGGGCTTCGTCGGCGACGGCGCCACCTCGATGAGGTCACCGCGACCCGCGAAGGCGATCTCGGTGTCGCCGGCGACCTCGTCGGAAAAACGCGTGCAGCGTGCGCACTGGATGCAACGTTCGCGATCGAGCAGGACCAACGCGCCAATCTCGATGGGCTTGACGAAATGGCGCTTCTCTTCGATGAAGCGGGTCTCGCCTGATCCGTGCGTGAGCGTCTGGTCCTGAAGCGGGCACTCGCCCCCCTTATCGCAGACCGGACAGTCGAGCGGGTGATTCGCGAGCAAGAACTCCAGCACGCCGTCCTGGGCCTTCTTCACCTTTTCAGAATTCGTCGTGACGTTCATCCCGTCGCTCACGTGGATGTAGCACGCGGGTTGCAGCGTCGCCCCGCGTGGTCCGTCGACCTCGACGAGACACATGCGACACATGCCGACCGGTTCCATTCGGGGGTGATAACAAAAACGGGGAATGTACTCGCCCGCCTGTTCGGCTGCCTCTATCAACAGTTCACCGGGCTTGACCTCAATGGCACGACCATTCACGTTGAGGGTGACCGTCGTCTTGATCACGTCAGTCATGGGGACATCCTCCGTGTTCGACGTGGGCAATGAAGTCATCGCGGAACATCTGTATCGCCGAGTGCACCGAGGATGGTATCGAGGAACCCAACACGCAAATCGTGGTCTGTTGCGGTGGCCACGAAAGACCCGGCGCGATGTTGTCGCACAAGTCGAGCACGAGGGCGAGGTCCTCTTCGCGACCGCCGCCGTGTTCGAGTCGATACATCGCCCGTTCAATCCATCCCGAACCTTCACGGCAGGGCGTGCATTGACCGCACGACTCGCGCGAGAAGAACTTGGTGATCCGCCACGCTGCGCGGACCGGACAACTGGTCTCATCGAGCACCACAATCGATCCCGATCCGAGCATCGAACCCTGCGCGCCGACCTCGTCTTGACCGAGGGCGAGATCAAGCATGTCGGGACCAAACCATGGCGCCGACACGCCGCCGGGGATGAATGCCTTCAGCGCCCGATCATCGATGATGCCACCACCCAGGCGTGGGTCAAAGATGATGTCGCGAAACGTGTTCTTCACCATCTCGATCTCGTAGACACCGGGGTTCTTCACGCGACCCGCCAGCGCGAAGAGTCGCGTGCCCGTTGATTTTCCAACGCCCAACGCGGCGAAAGCGGCGCCACCGTTGTTGATGATCCACGGAAGGTTGGACATCGTCTCGACGTTGTTGACGACGGTGGGTTCACCGTAGAGCCCGGTGACCGCAGGAAAGAACGGGGGCTTGATGCGAGGGAAACCACGCTTGCCTTCGAGTCCTTCGATCAGTGCCGTCTCTTCGCCACAGATGTACGCGCCCGCGCCAGGGTGCACGACGATGTCAAGAGAGAAGTCCGAACCGAAGATCTTCGAACCCAGTGCGCCATGCGCGTACGCGTCGTTGACCGCTTGCTGCACGCGCTCAAGTCCGAGGGCGAACTCGCCGCGGATGTAGATGAAGGCTTGGGCGACCTGGAGGGCGTAGGCGGCGATGATCACACCTTCGACGAGTTGGTGCGGATCGCGCTCGACGAGGAAGTGGTCTTTGAACGTCGCGGGTTCAGACTCGTCGCCGTTGACCACGAGATACGAGACGGGCGACTTGCGCAACATCGACCATTTGCGTCCCGCGGGGAATCCCGCTCCTCCGCGACCAAGCAACGAGGCGGTGTCGACTTCGGCGGCGACCGCTTCGGGGAACATCGTCAGGGCTTTGCGTAGTCCCTCGTACCCACCCGTCTCGAGATAGCGCGACAGGGTGTAGGAGTCAGCGAGCTCGGCGCGCGAGGAGACAATGCGAGGGGCGTCAAGGGTCGCCATCACGAGGTCCCTTCCGCGCGCTTCGCGCGTGCGGCACTGGAGCTGGCGCGCTGCTCTCTGATCTCGTCGTGCGAGGCGCGAAGTCCACCACTTCGCTTAACTCGAATCAGCGTGCCGTGCGAGGGAATGTCCGCGTCGTGCGCACCCGCACGTAATTCGCCAACGAGCGCGTCGAAGCTCTCCGGCGTGGTCGTGCGCACGTAACGGTGATTCACCTGCACGCACGGCGCCTTATCGCAGTCGGCGAGACACTCGGTCTCTTCCAACGTGAACAGACCGTCATCGGACGTGGCGCCCACGGCGCAGCCCAGCGTGCTCGACGCGTGTTCGAGGAATTCCTCGCCCCCCGCGAGCAGGCACGCGATATTCGTACACACTCCAACCACGTACTTGCCCACCGGTTCTAAGTGGAACATGTCGTAGAACGACGCGGTGCCGCGCACGTCGGCACTCGTCGTGCCGGTGAGACTCGCGACTTCTTCGATGCCCGCTTCGCTGAGGTACCCGTCTTGTTCTTGTGCGAGGTGCAACAACGGCAGCATCGCCGAGCGCGAGCGCGGATAGAGCGCGACGAGTTCCTCGGCACGCTGGCGCAGTTCGGGCTGAAAATGACTCACCGGTCCACCTCGCCCAAGACGGGATCAATCGTCGAGATGGTGGTGATCGCGTCGGACACCGATCCGCCGCGCATCAACAGCGCAATGGCTTGTAAGTTCACGAAACTAGGACCACGCACGTGCAAGCGATAGGGCTTTGCGCCGCCGTCCGAGACGATGTAACACCCGATCTCGCCGCGCGGGGACTCGACCGCTGAGTACACCTCACCAACGGGCACGTGGAATCCTTCGGTGAAGAGTTTGAAGTGGTGAATGAGGGCCTCCATCGATTCACCGATTCGCGCACGCGGCGGCGGGGTCACTTTGGGGTCTTGGCTTCGATAGTCACCGCGCGGCATCATGTCGACACACTGACGCACGATGCGGATCGACTCGCGAATCTCGTTGAGGCGAATTGAGTAACGGTCGAAGTTGTCCCCGTAGGTGCCCACGATGACGTCGAACTCCACCTGGTCATAGGCGAGGTACGGCATCGTACGCCGAAGGTCCCACGGCACGCCCGTCGAACGCAGCACCGGTCCGGTCACGCTTAAGGCGAGCGCTTCTTCGGCGGTGATGGGGGCGACGCCGATCATGCGCTGGCGAAAGATGGGCTGTCCGGTGAGCAGCTGGTCGTACTCGTAGGTGCGTTCCAGAATCGTGTCGCAAATCACCCGCACGTCGTCTTGCCAGCCGTCGGGCAGGTCGGCCGCGACACCACCGGGGCGAACGAAGTTGAGGTTCATGCGTAGTCCCGCGGTCTTCTCGAAGAACGCGAGGATCAGTTCGCGTTCGCGGAGCCCGTAGATCATCATCGACGTCGAGCCGAGGTCCATGCCGTTGGTCGCCATCCACACCAGGTGCGACGAGATGCGGTTGAGTTCGCTCATCAACATACGAATCCACACGGCGCGTTCGGGCACCTCGATGCCGAGCAATTTCTCGACGGCGAGCGAGTAGTTGAGCTCGTTGATCACTGGCGAGAGGTAGTCCATGCGCGTGACGTTGGTCGCGCCTTGGATGTAGCTCAGTTCCTCGCCCGTCTTCTCCATGCCGGTGTGCAGATAGCCAATCACGGGCTTGCAGCGAAGCACGTACTCGCCGTCGAGTTCCAGCATGAGTCGAAGCACGCCGTGCGTCGACGGATGCGACGGACCCATGTTGATGATCATCGTCTCGTCGTCGCGGCGTTCGAGGTCGACTTGCGTGGGATCGATATGCAGATCGTTCGCCAGCAGCACCGCGCCGATCTCACGTCCCAGTTCGCTCGGTTTGGTGAATTCGCGACGTTGGAGTTCTTGCGCGCCTTCGGACGTTTCGGCCGTCAGCAAGTCGAGACGCTCAATAGCGCGAACGGTCGGTTCACTCATCGCGGGCCTGGCGCTTCCTTGAACTGGACGGGCACGTTGCCCGCCCCGTAGTCCTTACGCAGTGGGTGGCCCTCCCAGTCTTCGGGCATCAAGATGCGCGTCAAGTCCGGGTGTCCACTGAAGAGGATGCCCATGAGGTCAAAGACTTCACGTTCCATGGCTTCGACACCCGGATAGAGCTCGAAGAGCGACGCGACCTCGGGCTCGTCGTCACCCGCTTGGACGCGGATGCGCACGCGTTGACGCTTGGAGAGACTGAGCAGATTGGTGACCACCTCGAAGCGTGTCGGCACGATTCCCTCAGGCAGTGGTCGCTCCATGTGCAACAAGTAATCGACGCCGCACACGTCGATGCACATCTCGAACGCGTCGTTCTTGAAGGATCGCACGAGAGCGAAGTATTGGTCACGCGTTGGAAAACAGCACAAATCCGCGGCGAGAGCGTCACCGATCACGACGCCTGGGGGGGCCATTGGAGAAAGGGAAATCACTTCGGTGTGCCCACCCTTACCGAAACGGGTACCTCGGGAGTCCACAAGTTCTGGTTGTCTTCAATGTGCGTGGGTCGACTTTCGCTGCGACGCTGCATGATCTCACCGGTGCGGATCTGCTCGTGCAGCGTGAGGATTGCGTGCATCAGTGTTTCGGGGCTCGGAGGACACCCCGGCGCGTAGACGTCGACGGGCACGATCTGGTCGACGCCTTGGACGATTGCGTAATTGTTGAAGAGTCCACCGGTTGAAGCACACACGCCCATCGAGATGACCCACTTGGGCTCCNNATCTGGTCGTAGACCTGACGCAGCACTGGTGCCATTTTTTGTGAAACGCGTCCCGCAACGATCATGAGGTCCGCCTGTCGAGGCGAATTGCGAAAGACCTCCATGCCGTAGCGCGCAAGATCGAAGTCGGCGGCGCCCGCGGCCATCATCTCAATCGCACAACACGCGAGACCGAAGGACGCAGGCCATACGCTCGCCCGACGTGCCCAGCGCACGAGGTCCTCGAGGCGCCCGGTGAGGAAGTTGTGCTGCAGGTCTTCGAGGCCCACTACGCCGCCTGTTCGGGGTCTCGACCAATTCGCACGATGGTCGACGAGCTCGTTCGCTCGGGCATCCCCGGCGTCAGGTACTTGACTGGCCCCCACTGCAGGGCGCCCTCGCTCACGAGAAACACGAGCGCGGCGAACACCGTCACCGAAAACGTCAAGACTTCAATGAGTCCAAAGACGTGCAGTTGACGAAACACGACCGCAAAGGGATACATGAAGACGACCTCGATATCGAAAATCACGAAGATCATCGCGACGAGATAGAAGCGAACTGGAAACCGCTGTGGAGGTTCATTCTCGGGGACAATCCCGCATTCGTAGGGCGCCAACTTCGCGTCGGTCGGGCGCTTGTGCGGCGCCAACCAAGCGGACGCAACAAGTGATCCCGAGGCGAACAACACCCCCAGCAACAGGAGTCCCAGTATTGGTAAGTACTGGTCCACCAGACCTTTTTATCAGACTTGAACATGGTCACGGTTGTCGCCACTCGGGTTCTACGGACCAGTTTTGACGTGCGAGCCCGCGCTGCGACGTCGTCGCGAATCGATGACCTCAGATTTCGTTGAGGACCGACTTCCAATAACCGCGCCACTGTTGGGCGTCGTCGTCGGACTCAAGATTCTCGTGCTGGACGCTGATGACAGATTTATCCGCCGACTTCGCCGAGATGTTGACGACGACTCGGGTGCCGTCAGCGAGTCCCGCGCGCCAGTACCGCCATTTCTCGCTTTGCGATACGTCGGGACCACGCTTGATCGCGACCCCGGAGACTTCCGAACGAGGGGCCATGGCCTTGGTCCAGCGCTTCAGCGCCTCGTCGAGCGATCCCTCCCAGGTCTTGCTCACCGAAATGTTAAACGTCCCGCTCGTGCTTTGGCCCGGGACGCGACGGCCCACGTGCTGTTCGTACTTGACCGCGATCATCTGGCCCCACCACGCAGGAGCGCCCGCCTTCGACGCCGTTGCTACGAGTTCCCTGTGGTTCATCGTGACGGCACCTTCGGACTCGAAATAGGCGAGCCACTCGTCCCACGTGCGACCCGTCGCCGCCACGATTGATACGGCGCTCAGCTCCTTGGCCACATAAACATTGTAAGTATCGCAAGGAGAGTTCTCAAAGGAACGAACGTTCTGGTCCCATTAGGCTCGACGCGTGACGCAACTCGACGACGTACTCGACTCCCCTCGCTCCTTTGACGTCATCATCGTCGGCGCTGGACCCAGTGGATCAGCGTGCGCCTACTGGCTCGCCAAAGCTGGTTGGTCGGTGTGTCTGGTCGAAAAGAAGACGTTCCCTCGCGAAAAGACGTGCGGTGACGGTCTCACCCCTCGTTCGGTGCACCAAATCCAAGAAATGGGCCTCGAGCGTGACGTCGCCGCACACGGGCATCGCTACAACGGACTTCGTGCCTTCGGATTTGGAGCTTCGCTCGAGATGAACTGGCCCGATCACCCGACGTTCCCCAATTACGGTTACACGATCACGCGCTTCAATTTGGACGGCATGGTCGCCGAACACGCCTCGCAGTTCGGTGCGACCTTGCTCAATGGCGTCGAAGTCACCGCGTTGCTCGAGCCGAGCGAACCACTCGGCGAAGGACTTGGCGGCGCCAAGGGCGTCGTCGTCAAGGAGAAGGAGTCAGGTCGAACCGGAGAGCTGCGTGGGTCCTACGTTGTCGTCGCCGATGGTCAAAATTCGCGCGTCGGGCGCGAACTCGGCGTCGAACGAAACAAATCGTGGCCTATGGGCATGGCGCTGCGCGGGTACTACACGAGTGATCGCCACGCAGAACCTTGGATCGACTCACACCTCGACATTCGCGACCCCGAAGGAAAAGTCGTGCCCGGCTACGGCTGGATCTTCCCCCTAGGCGACGGACGGGTCAACGTCGGCGTGGGGTTGCTCTCGACGGGCGGCGCCTGGAAAGGGGTCAATACCACCAAGCTCCAGGAATACTTCGTTACCCAGGTGGGTGACGCCTGGGGACTCAACGACGAGACGTGTTGTGGCCCAGCGACAGGAGGGCGCCTTCCTATGGGGCTCGCGCTCGGACCCCACGTGGGCGCGAACACCCTCACGATTGGCGACGCCGCCGGCGCCGTCAATCCCTTCAATGGGGAAGGCATTGCCTACGGTTACGAGACGGGACGTCTCGCCGCGAGCGTGCTCGGCGAAGCACTCGTTGCCAACGACCCGACGCTGCTCGCCCACTACGACGAACTCCTTGATGACGCCTACGGCGAGTACTACAAGGTCGCACGAGCGTTCGTGCGTCTTATCTCCGAACCTCGCATCTTGTCGGTGTGCGTGGGCGCGGGGCTTCGCATCGAACCCCTGATGAAACAGTTGCTCGCGATCATGGCGAACCTGATGAGCAACGATCATCGAGGGCCCGCTGAGGTCGGTTACCGGGCACTGCTACGTCTCGCGGACGCCGTGCCCGAGCGGGCCTTCGACCTCTTGCTGGGCAACGAAGCAACGGCTGCCTAAGACCGCTGCTCCCTTGCGCCTACGAAGTGGACTTTTCCACAACCATTAACCTGAGCGAATGCCGGGATTCTCTAAGACGGGTGATAAGTCGTGATTCCCACCTTCGTCATCTTCTTGCGCGAAGGCATCGAAGCCTCGATGATCGTGGCGATCCTGCTCTCGTACCTGAGTCGGGTCAATCAGCGAAAGCACTTTCGCGACGTGTGGCTCGGCGTCGCCGCCGCGATGGTCCTCGTACTCGCGGGGGGCTTTGGCGCCTTCTTCTTGATCACGCAGTACGACGGATCAAACGTGCAGACCTACTTTGAGACCGCGACGTATCTGATCGCCGCGGGCGTCTTGACGGGCATGACGTACTGGATGCATAAGCATGCTCGCACCATGGCGAAGGAATTACAAGCCCGCAGCGATGTCGCACTCTCCAAGGGCACGCGATGGGGTCTTGGCGTCCTCGCCTTCCAAGCGGTCGGTCGCGAAGGACTTGAGACCATGGTCTTTACGCTCGCGATCGTCTTCGCGAGCTCGCGCCAAGCAGCCACCCCCGTGCACGGCAACCTCCTGCTCGTCGGCGCACTGCTCGGTCTGCTCGTCGCCCTCGCCATTGCCTACGCGATGTACAAGCTGGGCGCCAAGTTGAACCTGGGTCGTTTCTTTCGTATCCTCGGGCTCATCTTGATGTTCTTCGCTGCGGGACTGCTCGCCGACGCGGTCGAGAACTTCGAACAACTCGGATGGCTCAAACTCGGTTCGCACGTCATGTGGAACTCGAGTGGGTTCATCTCGGAGTCCTCGAGTCTCGGGGACATCTTGCACTCACTGCTGGGTTACGCCGATCATCCCACGGTGATGCAGGCAATCGTGTGGATTGCGTACGTCGCATTCAGTAGCGTGATGTTCTATTCACTCAGTCGACACGGTAGCCACGCCGCACGCGTCCAACATCGCGCCGAGCGCGTGGCGCAGCGCGAACTAGACAGCAGCGGACGTCGTGGACGTCATGCGCGACAACAACGTGTTAGCTAGGTTGTCGACGAAGGACTTCTCTACGGGCCACTTGGTGATTAGCGCTCCAAGCGTCGTCTCGTAATGTCCTCCCGTCAATTGCACCATCACCAGGTAGACGGGACCCGACACGTCGGGCAAGGTGAGTTTCACGACGCCACCGCGTGAGAAGCCCTTCACGAAGGTGACGGGCTGGAAGTTCATCCCCGTGGGGGTCTTGGCGACCGTCGTACCATCCACGTAACGCACGAGACCGCCTTCGGACTGTGCGAAACATGCACCGAAGTTCGCGTCGCGCATCTCGGCGGTGTCCTTTTGCACCATCGTCGTCGACGAGTAGTACTGGCTCAGCGACGCGACTTCGAGTCCTCCGCCACCGGTGGTGCCAAAGACGCTGGAGGAGATCTGGTCGAGGGGTTGTTGCCCCGCTGAACCGTACATGCGGTCTTTATCCGCCGGCACCCCAAGGCAGTGCTGGAACAGCGTGGAGATCTCAGCGAAAGCAGAATCCTTCTTCACCGGTGTCGTCGTCACGGTCGTTGGGGCAACCACTTTGCCGGGAGTGCCGAAGAGGTAACTCAAGATCGTGCTGTTCTTTGACGTGGCGTACCACGCACTGGGCAGATCCTTCAGCGAGAGGTTGACGTCGCGCAATTGGGTGATCTCCTGGTTCGACGAGGAGCCACCCGAGAGCGACGCCGCGATCCCTCCGGCGAGTGACGCGAGCACGACGAGCACCGCCACGACGACGACGAGCGCGCGACGCTTGCGGCGACGTACCTGTCCACCGTGTTGCGTGACGAGGGACGCGAGCGCGTCGTAGTCGGCCATGTTCGAGGTACGCCAGCAATAGCGAACGCCGTCGACGCTGGCGAACAAGGCGAGCGCCCTCGAGAAGCGTACGAGTTGCAGCCCGGAGAATGCAGACCACGGCGTCTGCCACGCGACGCTCGGTTCACCGACGAGTTGGGTGAGCCCCGCGTCGTCGAGCAGCAAGGTGACTGGGGAAGTTGGGCCGTGCGGCACGAAACTTGGCCGCACAGTCCATCGCTCACTTCGCACGTTCATGTCACGACGTCGCTACTTTTGCCGTCACCGCGGCCGCCTCGAGGGCGCACGCGACGGTCGTGGCGAGATCATCTCGACTGTGGGCGAGCGACGTGAAGACGATCTCGTAGGCACCCGGCGCGAGTGCGATGCCGCGCTCGAGCATCTCGTGAAAGAACGCCTTGTAGAGACCGTTCTCGCACAGCGCTTTGGCCTCGTGAAAGTTACGTGGCGCGCAGCACTCCTCTCGAGAGAGGAATAAACCCATCAGCGGTCCCACAGTCGGCGTCAGGGCAAAGAGCCCGCTCGCCCCGATTGCGTCACGCAGTTCGTCCGCGAATACCGCGACACTCGCCGTGAGTACATCAAGGTCGCGAGGGCTCACCAACTCGAGCACGCAACGACCCGCCGCGGTCGCGAGAGGGTTACCCGACAGCGTGCCGGCTTGGTACACGGGACCCTCCGGGGCGAGCGACGCAAGAATCTTCTTCGAGCCGCCGAACGCGCCCACCGGCAGTCCGCCGCCGATCACCTTGCCGAAACACCACAGGTCGGGCGTCACCGAGTAGTACTCCTCGGCGCCTCCGAGTCGGAGTCGAAAACCGGTGATCACTTCGTCAAAGATCAGCAACGCACCGACCCGATCACATTCGGCGCGAAGAGCCGCGAGGAAGCCGTCGAGTGGCGCGACGAGGTTCATGTTGGCGGCGACCGGTTCGACCAGTACTGCGGCGACCGTGTCGTCGAGGGTCGGCACCTCGTTGTACGGCGCGACGATCGTGTCGCCGACGGCGCCCGCGGTCACGCCCGCCGAACCCGGCAGTCCGAGCTGAGCGACGCCACTGCCCCCCGCGACCAAGAGGGCGTCGGAATGCCCGTGATAGCAACCGTCGAACTTGACGATTTTGTCGCGCTTCGTGTAGCCGCGCGCGAGCCGCACCGCGCTCATGACCGCTTCGGTGCCCGAGGAGACGAGTCGCACCTGTTCGAGCCCCGCGACTCGCTCGATCATCGCCTCACAGAGCAGTACCTCACCGGGCGTCGGTGCGCCGAACGTCGTGCCGAGCTCGAGTGCACTTCGAAGCGTTCGCAGTACGTCAGGATGCGCGTGACCGAGCAACGACGCACCATACGACTGGACGTAGTCAATGTAGGACGTACCTTCGACGTCGGTGACGTAGGCACCCTGGCCACTTCGCACGGTGTAGGGCGTGCCGCCCACCGATCGAAACGAACGTACTGGCGAATCGACGCCGCCGGGAATGACTCGAAGGGCTCGCTCGAACCACGCTTGGTTGGTATCGCTCAACGTCCGAGTACCTCGGCGACCTCGCCCGCGAAGTAGGTGAGGATGAAGTCCGCACCCGCACGACGAATCGCCGTCAACTGTTCGAGAGCGAGCGCGTCGGCGTCGAGCCAACCGTTGGCGCCGGCGGCCTTCACCATGGCGTACTCCCCGCTCACGTGGTACGCGCACACCGGCACGTCGAGTTCGCGACGAAGGTCGCTCACGATGTCGAGATACGTCGTGGCGGGTTTCACCATCACGATGTCCGCTCCCTGTTCGACGTCGGCGCGCGCTTCGCGCAGCGCCTCGCGTCGATTGGCGTAGTCCTGCTGATAGGCTCGCCGGTCGCCGCCTCCCGCGATCTGCACGCCCACCGCTTCGCGGAAGGGTCCATACAGTGCGCTCGCGTACTTCGCCGCGTAGGCCATGATGACGGTGTTCACGAAACCGTCCGCGTCGAGCGCCTGGCGAATCGCGGCGACTTGACCGTCCATCATCCCGCTGGGCGCGACGACCGCCGCACCGGCGTGGGCTTGAGCGAGAGCGGTCGTCGCGTAGAGCTCGAGGGTCGCGTCATTGTCGACGTTGCCCTGTGCGTCGAGGACACCACAATGTCCGTGCGTGGTGTATTCGTCCAAGCAGAGGTCCGCCATAATGACCATCTCGTCGCCGACGTCATCGCGCAACGCCCTAAGCGCCACTTGGGCAATGCCGTTCGGGTCCCAGGCACCTGATCCGGTTTCGTCCTTCGTGGCGGGTACGCCAAAGAGGATCACCGACTGCACACCGCGCAACTGCAGGGAGTGCACTTCCTTGCGTAGCGAGTCGATCGTGTGCTGGAAGTGTCCGGGCAGCGAGGTGATCGGCGTTGGTTCACGGCGACCCTCGGCGACGAACAACGGCGCGACGAAGTCACTCGGGCGAAGCGTCGTCTCGGCGACGAGTCGACGAAGCGCCGAGGTGCGGCGCAGACGACGTGGTCGTTCGGTCGGAAACATCCTTTTAGCCTATTACCGACCGCTCGATTACCCTCCGCGCCTACACCTCAAGTGACGCGAGCACGTCTCGCATTGCAGGCTCCCAGCCTTCGAGGACTTGTTGGTGATCGCAGCGCACGACGTCTCCGGTCGTCGCGCCGGGAACGACGACCCACGCGGACGCTGTGACGTAGTCGCGGGCGACCAACCACGCGGACGGGGCCCCGATGAACACCACGTGGGCACTCAATAACGCCTCCTTGTCAAAATCACTCAGTTCGACCGGCACGGTCTCGTAGCACGCGACGTGCACGACCTCGAGTTCGCGCTCGCGTAACGCGTCGGGTAACTCGTGACGCATCTGCGCCGCGCCGAGCAGCACGACCGGTCCGCGATGGATGAAGTCGGCTAAGTCCCGTGACGTCGACGCCGCCTCTCCCGTCACGGTGACACCTCGGCCCAACAGCAGTCTCGTCGTCGCTCGTCCGACGCTGAACACTGAGGCCCCTCGCTTGAGTGACTGCATCGCCGTTTCGACGTAGTCCCCGCTTCGCGCACTCGTGACGACGAGACTGGCGAACAATCCGTAATGGCCCGACGCTTCGAGTTGACCCTTCACGTCACTGAGGCGACGGTACTCGGTCCTTGTGAGTGGGACCTCTCTTACGAGCGCCGACGGAGGGGTGAAGGCTCGTAGTTCGCCGTTCATGCCGCTCTCTCTCGTCAGCACGATGTTCACGCGCCGCCAACCCATCCGGGCAAGGACCCGCCGCCGAGTTCGTCGCGCAGGTGTCGCGCCAATTGCGAACCCAATGATTCGTACTTCTTGCCCGTCGCAACGCCGCGCACGCTGTTGGTGCCATCGATGGCGATCATGACCGCGCGCATTTCGATCATGCCGTCGATGATTCGCGCGTGCGCTCCCGCCGGTATCGAACACCCGACGCCCAATTCACGAAGGAACGAGCGCTCGGCGAGCACGCACGCGAAGGCGTCCTCGTTATTGATCTGTTCAAGCGACATCAGCGTCTCGAGGTCGTCCATGCGCGCTTCGAGGGCGATCGCACCTTGACCCACCTGCGGGATGAACCAGGATTCGTCGAGGCGCTCTGAAGCCACGTCGCTCGATTCCAGGCGCTCCAACGCGGCCGCAGCCGCGACGATCGCGTCAATGCCGTTGCGACCCGCAGCCGCGAGTCGAGTCGCCATGTTCCCTCGTAACTCCACGATGTGTAGATCGGGTCGTCGCTCGAGCAGTAACGCACGCCGACGAGGCGAACCGGTCGCGACCGTCGCGCCCGGACCGAGTCCCGCGAGCGAGCGACCCACTAGTACGTCGGCGGGATCGGCGCGTTCGGGTACGCACGCCAGCATTAACCCGTCGGGAGACTCACTCGGCAAATCCTTCGCGCTGTGCACCGCCACGTCCGCTTCACCTCGAAGCAGTGCGCGCTGGATCTCGACGGCAAAGATGCCTTCGCCACCTAACTGTGCCAAGGGAACGTCGAGACGCTGATCACCGCTCGTCTCGAGTGCCACGAGTTCGCACGACGCACCGCGCTTCTCGAGAAGGTCCTTGACGATTGTCGCTTGGAGCAGCGCGAGAGGGGACTTCCTCGTCGCGAGCCGCAGGCTCGTCATAGATCAAAGAGTGAGCGAGTCGCCTCGTTGAGTCGTATTCCTTGATCGGTCCCCGCCGCCTCCTTCAAGGCAACCGTCGGACGATGCGCGATCTTGGCGACGACCGAACGAATCAGCGAACGTACACGTTCACGCTGCTCACTGGTCATCTCTGCGAGTTCGGCTTCGCGCTTGGCGAGTTCGGCTTCGACGACCTCGTCGAAATACTCGCGAAGTTCGCTCACGATGACCGCCGCGCCTCGTGCGCGCTGATCATTGAGATATTTCTCCACGTCGGCGTCGACGATTCCCTGGGCTTCGTGGGCTGCTTCGTGACGAAGGTCGATGGCACGCTCGACACGACGTTGGAGGTCGCCAATGTCGATACGACGCACTTGCGCGACGTCATCGACGCTGCCCGCGACGGCACGAGGCACACCGAGGTCGACGACCAACAAGGGGTGCTGCAGTGCGACGAGGTCCTCGGCGCTGATGATCGGCGAGGGTACTTCCACGGCCACGATTGCGAGTCGCGACGCACGGAGCTCATCGACGAGTCCATCGAACGCACTGAGGTGTACTCGTGGATCGCCAATCTCGTCACGGAGAGAGGCGGCGCGACCCTCGGAGCGATTGGCGATCGTCACCTTGCGCACGTGCGGCGACGAACTCAGCAGACTCTTGACGACGCCCGAAGCCAGTTGACCCGCACCCACGACCAGCACGTCGGCGTCACGTACGTCGGCGCCCAACTCCTCGAGCGACATCGTGACGGCTGCTTGGGCGAAGCTCGTGGTTCCGCGGGCGATAGTGGTCTCGGCTCGCACGCGACGACCGCTCGCGAGGGCCCGCTGGAACAATTCGGTCAACTCGGCACCAGCGGTGTGTTCTTCTTGGGCGAGCTCGAGGGCGCGTCGCAATTGTCCGAGAATCTCGAATTCGCCCGGCACCACCGAACGAAGTCCGGCGGCGACACTGAAGAGATGCGTCGCGACCCCGCGGTCGAAGTGCACCGTCAGTTTCTCTTGGAATTGCGCCGCGGGCACCTTGGTCGCTTCGGCGAGCGTTTCGGTGATCTCGTCGATCGCCCCGTGGAAGCGATCGATCACGGCGATCACTTCGGTACGCAGACACGTGGAAACAAAGACCGCTTCGTGGATATTGCGCTGACTGAGCAACGTGCGCAACACCTTGCTCCACTCGTGCTCGGGCACCGTGACGAGATCGAGCAAATCGAGTGACGCGTGCTCGTGGTCAATACCCAGTGAGATCAGTGCCACGAATTCTCCTTGTTGAGAGTAATGCTAGGTGCCGCGAAGCGGACTTGCGATTCCGAGTGAATGCAGCAATCCGCCGCCGAGTGGTCCCGTGCCGTTATTGAGGTGATACATCAAGATCTGCAGCTCAATTGAGAAGTCAACGTAATGCACCGCCGTACCGAGCGGCGTACTGATCACCTGAGGCGCGAAATTGAGCAAGCCGTGTATGTCGGCAGCGACCAGGCGATCGGCGACGTCCTGGGCCGCCGATGCGGGCACGCAGATGACCCCCACCGTCGCAGTTTCGATCGGACCATCCAAGGCGCGCACGACGTGACCGGCAACCTCGGTGCCGACGACCTCGGGATCGACGTCATAGAGCGCCGCTAACTGCGCGCCACGAATCAAGAAGTTCGCCGAATTGACGAGCGCTCGCCCTAGATTGCCAATTCCCACGACCACGACGTCGTACTTGCGATCGTGACCGAGTGCCTCGCCGATGCGGTCGTTGAGGACGTTGACGTCATAGCCGGCACCTCGAGTACCGAGAGTCCCTAATCCGGCGAGGTCGCGACGAACGGTGGTGGCGGTGACGCCGGCTAGTTCAGCGATCTGCTGGGAATCAATCCGATGTTGTCCGCGTGCGAGCCAACCCTCGGCGATGCGTTGGTAGACGGGCAAGCGGGCAATCGTGGGTTCGGACAGCTTTCGTGGGCGCAGACGGGGGGTCGCCATGTCTGCACGCTACTAAAACTTGCTAGCGCCCCAATTGTCGACTGCGTTCGACCGCCGCGGAGACCGCCTCGAGAAACGCGGCTCGCACGGCACGACCTTCGAGCATGCGAAGTCCCGCGGCGGTCGTGCCTCCTGGTGAGGTGACCTGGGCTCGAAGTTCCTCGGGCGTCTCGCCCGTTTCGCTGAGGAGCGCGGCGGAGCCTTCGAAAGTACCCACGACGAGTTGACGTGAGACTTCGCGTGACAAACCCTGATGAACGCCAGCGTCGATCAAGGCTTCGATGACCAAATAGAAGTACGCAGGGCCCGATCCCGACAGACCCGTGACGACATCGATGTTTCGTTCACTCACGCGAATCACGCTGCCCACCGCAGCGAGGATTGATTCGGCCCACGTGAGGTCCTCACTCGTGACGTGCGCGCCCCCGGCGATTGCGCTGACCCCCTTTCGCACGAGCACCGGTGTGTTGGGCATGGCGCGGATCACCGCAACGGGCGTCACGAAGCTCGACTCGATACGGGCTGTCGAGAGTCCCGCCACGACCGACAGCACGCGCGACGCGCCAACGGTGGCGATGTTGCGTAGCGCGGCGTCCGCATGGTCAGGTTTCACGCACAACAACACGCCGCTCGAAGGATCCACGTGTTCGAGTTCGAGAGACGCGAGGACCCTCGAGTGGGCGAATTGCTTCGCGAGCACGTCGCGTTGCGTCGACGATGGTTCGAGGATCGCGAGCTCTTCGGGTTGGCACCAATTCGCGGCGAGTAGTCCTTCAGCGAGGGCACTACCCATGCGACCACCGCCGACGATGATGAGTTCAAACGACATGGGACAAGGCTACAAGGTGCCTTTCGACATTCTCATGGTCTCACCGCTCACGTTGGGTTGCGCCGGCGGCGTCGGTACAACGACGCGAGGCCCATCGACATCGCCGTCGGGAAGATCTCATCGACGTAGTGCATGGTCGCGCCCACAATCTCGTCGAGTCGCTCGAGCGTCACCTCCCCAATAGGGACCTGCGTCAGCAGATAGATGCCCTCTTCGGGGCCAATCGCGAGATGCAGGTCTCGAAGTTCCGCGTTCTTCACGAGCAGATATTTATACAGTGTCTCGAATTGCTCTTCGGGCGCGGGCATCACCTGGGTTTCGAAATGGACAGTACGCTGACGCAGCGTCAGCCACAACGCAATCACGTCCTTTTCGTCACCGCGAAGCCTGATCATCCAGTGATACTGACCCTTGTTGTCACTGTGACTCGCGTGCTCGACGTCGGCAACCAAGCCATTCGCGTGCCAGAGCCGTTCCCATTCCCTTATGACGGCGTCGAGCTCTTCGGGCGCGTTCGATGCGCCGATTGGTGCGCGCATTTAGCAGGACACGAGACCCGACGCCGCGAGCTGCTCGATGAGACCCGCAAGCGACGACCCCGCCGCTCGCCACGTGTACTTTCGGGCGAGCAACACCGCGTCATTGCTCATGGCGGTCGTCGTCTCGGGATTGAGCGCGACCTGCACCGCGTTGGCCCACGCGTGCTCATCGCGTTCACTCACTAAGAATCCATTCACACCCGGCTTGATCAACGTCGTGAGCCCGCCCACGTTGCTCGCCACGACCGGTGTTCCGCACGCTGAGGATTCCAGTGCCACGAGACCAAAACTCTCGGAACGGCTCGGGACCAGCGTGACGTCCGCCGCGCGCATCCACGTGGAGAGGAGTTGATGACCCTGCGGGGCGACGAAGCGAACGTGCTCGATGACGTGCGCACCCGCCACTCGGTGATGCAACTGGGCGAGCGTGGCGCGCCCCTGCGAGCCCGAGGGTCCTCCGACGACGGCGAGCATCGCGTTGAGGCCTCGGGCGCGAAGCTCGATCAACGTCTCTAGAGCGAGGTCGACACCCTTTAAGGCTTGGAGTCGACCAACGAAGAGCAGCATGGTCTCGATATGTTCGAGCCCAAGCGCACGTCGAGCTTGAGGTCGGTAGCCCGGCGCGAAGAACGCGTGTTCCACACCCAAGGGCACGATGTGCACCCGACGTGGGTCGGCGTCATAGAACGTGACGAACTGTTCGGCTTCGACTTCGCAACTGGCGAGTACCGCGTCGGCGCAAGCGAAAATCGCCGCCTCTTGCAGGGCTCGCTCGTCGGACTCGGCTTCGAAGTGGTCGGCCTTGACTCGCTCGAGCGTATGGAACGTCATGATCAGGGGGATGTTCAGTTCGTGCTTCAAACGATGTCCCGCAAGTCCACTGAGCCAGTAATTCGCGTGGATCGCGTCGGGCACGCCGTGGCAGCGAAATGACGCGGCGACGGCGTCGGTGAACACTTCGAGATGATCAGCGAGTTCGTCGCGCTCGAGTGGGGCCATCGGGCCCGCGGTGACGTGGTGGACTCGAAGTCCCGGCTCCACGTGCACGACGTCGCGCGCGGTGGTGCTGTCGCGACGGGTGTACACGTCGACCTCGTGGCCCAAACGTGCGAGGGCGCTCGAGAGTTCGCGGACGTAGACGTTCATGCCTCCGCCGTCGCCGGTACCCGGTTGGGCCAAGGGCGAGGTGTGATACGAGAGAACGCAAAGACGAGCCACGGGGCGAGCATACCGGTCGCTTCTCCTATTAATAAGGTCGTCTTGCGATGCCGTTTCGTCGTTGAAATGGCTGTTCAACGGGTTCTTTCATGAAGGACAATCCATCGGACGTCTTTTTGGGGCACGAGCCCGAAATGGCGCGAATCGGTGGACGCTTCGGGGTTGTCGCCTTGAAGATCCAGTAACGGTCCCTCTTTTCGCACGCAACGCTTGATAATCCATCGCTCTGGCACCTGCGGATCGCGCACCACCACGACGTCGCCCACTTTTACGCGACGCCAGCGTCGAATAGCGGTGAGCCTTTCGCCGGGCACGTAGGTGGGCAACATTGACGTTCCCTCGACGCTCAATCGGCGAAGGAAAATTCGAAGGACGAGAACCACGAAAATGAACGATATCCGCACGGCTTCGCTAACCTGCGAAGAGGATAAACGGCCCTACGACAACGGGCCTCGATAGTCGAAAGGTGAAGCCATGACGCTTCTTTCTCGCATCAACACAATTCTCGACAAGGATTCCAACCCACTTCTCGTCGCGGCGCACTGCGATCTACCCTGTGGCGTTTACGATCCCGCGCAGGCGAAACTCGAAGCGCAGTCCGTCAAGGCCTGCATGGAGAAGTACAACGCGTCGAGCGACGCTGACTTCAAGGTGCGGGCGACCTTCATCAAAGAAGAGCGCGCCGATCTCGTCAAGCACCACCTGTGGGTACTGTGGACGGACTACTTCAAAGTCGATCACTTGAAGGAGTATCCGAACCTCCACGACCTCTTCTGGATGGCGACCAAGTCAGCGGGTGAGGCGAAGAAGACCAACGACGTGACCGTCGCCGATCGACTCCTGAGTGAGATCGACGCGATCGCCGAGATCTTCTGGGCGACGAAGAAGTAACGAGCCCGACACCGTCGAGGCGTTCGCGCGTCGCGAGGAGCTACGACAGTTCGGGGTGGGCCCGACAGTTCGCCAGTAACGGGTTGTTCACAAGTTCGGCGTCGTCAATTGGCGCGCCGCACACCTGGCACGTGCGGTACGTTCCTACGCGCAGCCGTTCGAGCGCACGGTCGACCTCATTGAGGGTGTTCTCGATTGCTACCACGCTCTCGTTGGAATGCTCAGACACGCCCCTCAACCTAGTCGTTTCACTAAAGTGATGGTTGCGAAGCGGCGACGCAAAGCTGCTTGTTACCATGGCGCATGCGCATCGTGTCATGGAACGTCAACGGGATTCGAGCGGTCGAACGAAAGGGTTTGTTCGCCCCGTTCCTCGAGTCACTTCAACCCGACATCATCTGCATGCAAGAGACCAAGGCTCAAGAACACGAGGTGGACGCGAACCTCGAAGGCTACGAGCAGTTTTGGCACTCCGCTTCCAAGAAGGGATATTCCGGCACGGCGATCGCGTCCAAGATCACTCCTCTGTCGGTCGTGACTGGCCTGCCCAGGGCCATTGCGAAGAAGCATGGTCTTGACGGCGATTCCTACGGCAATCCCAACGACGAAGGCCGTGTCGTCACCGCCGAGTTCGAGGACTTTTACCTGGTCACGGCCTACACGCCCAACGCCAAGGGCGACCTCAGCCGCCTCGGGTTACGGCATCAAAAATGGGATCCCGCATTCCTGGACTACATGAAACAGCTCATGAAGAAGAAGCCTGTCGCCGTGTGTGGCGATCTCAACGTTGCACATACCAACGACGACCTCGCAAATCCAAAGGCGAACGTCGGCAAGGCAGGATTCACCAATGAAGAACGCAGCGGATTCGAAGCGCTCTTGAAGGCTGGCTTCGTTGATTCATTTCGAGTCTTCACCCAGGGCAATGGGCACTATACGTGGTGGTCGAACTTCTCCAACGCCCGCGCCAACAACGTGGGATGGCGCATTGACTATTTTCTCGTGTCCTCGGACCTGGCGCCGCGTCTCGAGTCAGCCGAGATTCATGCCGACATCATGGGAAGTGATCACTGCCCGGTGAGCATCACGCTGTCAATCTGAAGAACGCACTATTTTGAGGTCGCACCAATCCAGGTCCGACGCGTACAATTGGCTGGGAGGGACCATGCCGAGCACCGTCGACAATCTGATCTTGGATCTCCTTGAATGGCTGCGCCCAGGTCCGCTACCCTACGTCGACGTCCTCGACGCGTGGCGCACATCATGTCCTCGTCTGCCCGTCTGGGAGGAAGCCAATGAGCGCGGCTACCTCGAGCATCGCTTCACCGCGGGGCAAGGCCACGTGGTCGCGCTTTCGACACTGGGACTCGACGTCGTACGACTGCACCGAACGATATCGAGGAGCAACGACCGATGAATCGAATGTACGTCGACGAGTTCGTGTCGAACGGATCACCGGCCGACGTCGCATGACGTTGCGCGACGTCGCGAGCGCCCCAGCTCGAAGGTAACGACACGCCCCTCTCGAGAAGTTTCGGTAAGTGAAATATCAACTGGTGCGCGAGCACTTCGTCCGTGTGGACTGTGTCTGGCAGAATGGAAACGTATCGTGAATGTCGACATCTCGTATAGAAGAAAGTGAGGCAAAGTTGCTGATGAAATCCCTGATTTAGAGCGCGAGTCGGATTAGATTTTTTTGAAGCGAATGCTTGACTTGCCTCTAGTGGTTCGTCGGAAGGACCGGCTTGCATGGCAATGGCGACAGATGGAAGTTTCAGTCCAACGGAGACCAACGACGAGCGACCATCACTACTCAACGGAGAATTCCCGCTCGCAATTTCCTTCATCGATCTCGATTCACTGACGTTCGCCGCCACCAGTAAGTTCTTCGTCGAGCAGACAGGACTACCGGTCGAAGAGGTGTTGTATCGACCAGTATCAGTCTTCATCGCACCAAATGATCGCAGAAAGATGATCAATGCGCTGAAGCAACTCGGCGAGCACAACGTCGAGTTCTACGCAACCAAACGCGAACTCGATGCCCGAATCATCGCCGAGAACGGGTCGTTCATGTGGGCTCGAGTGTGGCGTTTCGAAATCAAAGACAGGAATTTCGCATTCTGCGAAATGAATATTGGACCTGAACCGAAATCGTTCCGCTTCTCGGAGAACTTCGAATACTCGTTGCACAACCTGGTCGTGGGATTGATTGACGGCGACGGCATCGTCACTTCGGTGAGTCCTCAAGTCCACGACGTGCTCGGAATCAGTGCCGAGGAACTGGTCGGTCATCAACTCTTTAATGCGAGTGAGGAGCAACAGATTCGAAGTCTCGTCGCCGAGGAGAACAACGGAGAACTCACGTACTCGGTCGCTCTGCGAATGGGTCGACGTGACACGCGGACGACCGAGTTGGAACCACTCTGCGTACTCACCGCGCTCGCCGAAACAACCGATCGATGTTTCATCATTTCGCCTACCGCCGTCTTCCTCAATACGCAACGCTCACAGCGCACCTCACAACTCGAACTTCATCTGGTGCGCATCGCCCAAGAGATTCAGGCGAGTCGCGTGCTTGACTCCTTTGACCAATTGACACCGAACGCTCGCTTTCCGCAACTCGGTACCTTGAATCCCCGCCAGTGGGAGGTCCTTCGCCGGCTTTTTAGGGGCGAGCGCGTCGCGTCAATCGCCGCAGCCCTTTTTCTCAGCCCGAGCGCGATTCGNNATACGCTGAGTGAGATATTCCAGAAATTTGGTGTTCACTCGCAGGTCGAATTACTCGATTTGTTAAGCAATAGTGACATTTCGCAACCCCAATAGGACACTCTGTCGATTGTCTTTTACCTCATGACGGCGCAGAATTGATACGTGGAATGTGGTCGGAACCTTCGCAAATGTGATGTTATCGATGGTGCTTCGCGCGCGCCGCGACAACGAAGATTCGCAAGGACGTCGCACCGTCAGACCTGAAGTGTAGCGAAGCATCAGAACTTCCCTCATCGGATCCGCGACAAATGGTGAACGCGTCACCAATCAGGAGCACTGCAATGAAACCTCGAATCCCCACCCCAAGGGACGACTCGAGCCTCGACGAAGCTTCATTAATCACTTTGACGTGCATGCAACTCATCGATTCAGGAAAATACTTATTGGCGTGGGTTGGCGTCCCGGAACACGACGACAACTTCTCGGTGCGCGCCGTCGCTTCGGCAGGGCACACCGAGTATCTCGAGAATCTCAAGTTGAGTTGGCGTGGGCCGAATTCCTACAACAGTGCGGTCAGCGTCGCGATCCTGCTCGGCACGGTCCAAGTGGCAACGTATACGACGCCAAGTGATAACGACGGTCCCGCGAGCAACAACCCAAAATTGGCCATTCGGTCGTCGTGCGCGCTTCCCATCATTACCAACGAAGGCGTCATCGCCGCGCTGGCTGTCTACGCGAACACCAAGGACGCGTTCCAAACGCGAGAGTTGATTGAATTGCGTGCGGTCGCGGACGATCTAGCGTTCGAAATCCAAACGCTTCGAGATCGCAAGAAGAGTGCGGGCGGCCGCGAGCTGGCGGGCCAATCGATGCGCCAAACACATTTGGGAATCTTCGCCATTGACGTCGATACCACACAAGTGTTCCTACTCACCAATGAGATGTACAACATCCTTGGGATCTCGGGCGAAGGTTGGGATGGAAGCATTGTGGACTTCTTGCACTTCGTGCCGCCCGTCGATCGCGAGTACGTCGAATCGACGCTGCGTGAAGTCACCACCACCGGCCACTCGGAGTTCGTGCTTCACGTCCTACGTTCGAACGGCGAGCTTCGCACGCTGCAAGTCGTCGCTGAAGTCGCCCCCGGCGATGGAGAAGATTCGAACCAAATCGTCTGCACCTGCATCGACGTGACGAGCTCGCTGGACGCGCTCGAACAGCTCTTCCTCTCACCCACCACGCCGACCAACGAACGAAACGCCGACGTTGTGAGCGGGGTGACCAATACCGCAATCTCGAGCCTGATGACCGTGCACTGGCCCAGTTCCGCGGTGCGGCGCAACGAAGTTGAGCAAGTCGTACTGAGCGACATTCTCAATTGCCTCGAAGACGCCATCGTGTCAATCGACCTTGACGGACGCGTGACGAGTTGGAATAGAGGGGCCGAATTGCTTTACGGGGTTAGCTACGAGCAAGCCTTCGCGGCATCAGTGCAAGAAGTACTCCCCTCGATCGCCGAGGACCTCTTCGCGGTGTTGAATGAAGATTCAGCAGTGGCCCTAGAACAAGCAGAGGTGAAACGGACTCGACGCGATGGCCAGCACGTTCTGGTCGAAGAGACCATCTCTCCAATCCGAAACGTGACCGGTCGAGTTATCGGAGCCCTGTCACGCGCACGAAGTCTCGCCCAATTGAAGGAGACTGAGCGCGAATTAGATTCCACTCGCCGGGAATTGGAACTTCGCAACCGTCGATTGGAAGCGTCGAACGCTGAACTAGAGCGATTTGCGTTCGTCACGTCCCGCGACCTCGCCGAACCGCTTCGTGCGATTACCGGCATGGTCTCATTGCTCGAACGAAAGTACCACGACCAACTCGACCAGGACGCCAATGAGTACCTGCGATACACCACCAAAGCGTGCGGTCGGCTACGAGCGATGATCACCAATCTCCAAAGCTTCTCCAGCTCAGGTTCAGGAAAATTGCAAACCGAGACGATCGAACTCGTGCGCGCGCTCGACGCAGCCGTGTCAAACTTGGTCCTTGACCTTGAGCATTTCGAAGCCGAGATTATGGTGGGCGACCTCGCACTCGTGCGCGCCGATCGGACCATGTTGATTCAGGTCTTCGAGAACATCTTGCGGCACGCGCTCGCCATGCGTGAAGATGGTGACAAATTCATCATTGAAGTCGCGTCGACTGAAGCCCCGAACGGATTCACCAAAGTCTCGATATCGGACCGCAGCACAGGGGTCGACGATGGCCGTCCAGTCAGCGCCGTCCAGATGCTGCAGCGTCCGCACGTTCGAAATGACTTCTCAAGCACCGGCATCGACCTGGCAATCGCGGCGCGAATCGTGGACGCGCACGGGGGCTCCTTTGGAAGCACGGGCGGCTTGAATGACGGATCAGCCATTTGGTTCACGCTTGAAACGGCGAAGGACTCCAGCGCATGATGTCGCCACGTCAGTGAGCAGTCGACGGGACGTTGGTGATCAAAGGTGAACAGAAATGTAAATGGCCGTTCCAGCGACGACCAAACGAGGGCACTATCGGTTGCGGGCGTTCCTACGTCGTCGCACGACTCAGACGCGTCGTTGTCAGCATCGTCAAGTGCGATGTCGCAGCGCTCCCGATCTGACTCGCTCGATGTTCGAGCACTACGGCGCGCCCTCGTCGTCGACAACAACGTCGTCGACCAAATCTTGTTGCGCGAGACGCTTTTCGAGATAGCGGGCGGTCTCGAAGTTGAAGTAACCGGCACACTCAGCGAGGCGCTTGAGGAGCTGACGCATTCACGATTTGATGTCGTCTTGCTCGACTTGAACCTTCCCGACGCCCGGGAGTTCAGCGGACTTCGCGCCATCACTCGCTGCACGCCAGGAACTCCGGTGGTGGCGGTGACAAGGATTGCTGGGGAATCGTCGAGGCGCGAAGCGCTCTCGCATGGGGCTGACGACATCATTAACAAAGACGCCCTCAGTGCCGTGTGCCTCGAATCGGCGCTTTCGAACGCGCTTCGACGTAAATCGGGCTATCGCCACAGCAAGCCAAAGGTGGTCATCCGAGCGCAGTCATTTGAGGACGTGATTGAACCCTCTGCTCTCATTGACCCGTCAGGGCGCGTCCACTTGCTGAATCGGGCATGGCGCGAAAGCCATCGATTCAGCGGGGGTGCCTTTGAGAAAGTCGCCGTAGGAGCGAACTATCTCTCGCTGTGTTATGCGGTAGTCGGCGAGTCACCAACCAAGGCGAATGAATTGGCAGCAGGAATACGCTCCGTACTCGTTGGTGACGTCGCGAGCATTCGGCATGATTATCGTGACGAATCTTACGAACTTCCAATTTGGAGAAGCGTGAAAGTCGTGGCGGCCGATGGCAGGGCTCTCCTCTCGATTGGCAACGCTTTGGATAAGAAGAGGGGCGAAGAATCGCCAACGAGCGCGCTTCAAAGCGCTGCCAGCACGATCGACGAGTTGAGCGAGAACGAGGACTCGGACGCCACGAGTATTTTCGCCCTACTCGACGCGCGAGGCAATGTGATCGAGCGATCGTCGTCGACGCTCAAAACGCTAGGCGTCACGCGACCCGAAGATGCGTCGTACGATGGATTTGCCCGTTTGGTTCCCGATGACGTCACAAAGGCTCGACAGTTATTAGGGCGCCTTATGCGTGATCCAATGTCGAGCGAACGTATCGATCTGCGAATAGTCGACGATGAGCAGCGCGTACGTATTTTGGACCTCACCGCGACAAATCGTCTAAACGACCCAGACATTCGCGCCATCACCGTCATTGGCCACGACGTAACACGGCGAAGGTTCGCTCGCATCGCGAGCAAACTCGAGTCCACTTTGTTGCATCGACTTCCCGCAGCGGTGCTCGTCTATGACGACAACGGTACGATCGTCTATTGGAACGAGAGCGCCGAGGAAATCTTTGGATTTAAGAAAGAAGACGCCGTGGGCCGGCGACTATTTGATCTTCGGATTCGACCTTCGTCCGGAATAGGTATCGAAGAATCGCTTGCCGCCAAGGGCACGTGGGAAGGAACGTACGACGCTCGAAGGGCCGATGGAGCACTTGTTCCAATTCGAGTGAAGATTGAAAAAATCTACATCGAGGAGATAGATTTTCACGGCACTCTGTCGGCCTCCATTGAAATACGCGAACTACGAGAACTCGAAGAACGCCTCGCGTTTCAAGCCCGTCACGACTCGCAGTCGGGCCTTCCTAATCGGCGCCTCTTCCTCGAACATCTGGAAGCGGCGATGATCAGATCACGCGATCACACGCAACCATTGGCCGTGCTCCTGATGAACGTCGAGGAGAATTCCGCCGTGTTGCGAAGAACTGGGCACGTGTTCCGAGACGAGACGATGAAAGCGTGGATCGAGTCGCTCGCACCCTCACTTCGCCAACACGATTTTCTTGCACACCTCGGTGGAAGTGAGTTCGCACTGTGCATGGAGTATCTGGACTCAATGAACGAAGCGAACGATTTTGCGGAACGACTCGTCAAACAAACAGGCACATCGCTCTTCGTCGGCCTGGAAGTCGTACCCTACGCGATCAACATCGGCGTCACTCTCGCGGGCTCAGCCATGTCGGCAGAAGAGATCCTCCATAACGCCGACGTCGCGATGTTCTCAGCGAGCCAGCGCGGCATCTCGGGATACGAAACCTACGACATTTCAATGCACGATGAACTCGTGCGTCGAAATCAGCTGCGCGACGAACTCATCAGCGCCATCGACCATAATCAAATTGACGCGTACTTTCAGCCAGTGGTCTCGCTAGTGTCACGTCAGATTCTTGGATTTGAGGCGCTTGCTCGCTGGCACCATCACGAGCGAGGAATGATCTCGCCCGAGGCATTTATTCCCCTCGCCGAGGAGAGCGGATTCATAGGAGCCATCTTTACGACGATGCTTCGAGCGACGTGCCAAGCCCTTCGAACCTGGCAAACAATCGAAGGGGGCGAACAAATCAGCGTCGCGCTCAATCTCTCGCCGTCGCAACTCGACGAAGAGATCGTCGATACGGTAAGGACGATTCTTCGCGAAGAGCAAGTCGACGCGAGCCACATCGCTCTCGAGATCACCGAATCGTCAGTGGCGAATGAAACGTCAGCGCTTCAGGTGCTCCACGACCTCAAGGCGCTCGGTCTGCGGCTCGCCCTCGACGACTTCGGTACCGGCTATTCGTCACTCCATCGACTTCACGAATACCCATTCGACTATCTCAAGATCGACAAAAGCATGGTTGACTCGCTTCGAGACTCGCGAGAAGACTCGGTCATCATGAAAGCGATCTTGAGTATCGCGACGGCGTTACAACTCAAGACCGTCGCCGAAGGAATTGAAGTCGATGATCAACTAGCGATGTTGCAGGCAATGGGGTGCGACGCAGGGCAAGGATTCCTTTGGAGTCGCGCGGTCCCCCTTGACGAAGCGACATCGCTCCTCCTTCGAAATCGAGAACCTCGGTAAGGCGTTACGTCGCGCCATTTCGACGCTTCACTTGAATGCTGCGTTCTTAGAGTGCAGTAGCAAGTGCAAAAGTTCGTCTTGCGAGTGAACATCGAACTTTCGGTAGATCGAGCTGAGATTATTTCGCACGGTGCTCTGACTCACGAAGAGCGCTCGTGCGATTGTGGGCACCCGTTCACCGCGAAGAAGGCGACTGAGAACTTCCCACTCTCGTGCGCTGAGGTTCCCTAACTGGACGAAAGAGGTGAGATCAGGAAAGCTCGAGACCGTGTCGAACACACCGCTCGCTTGAATCTCTGCGGCTATTCGAAGCAAACGCTGCTCCAACTCCGCAATTCGCTGGTTGGCATCCTCCGAGGTGGTCTTCGGCTCTGGGATCAGAATGAAGCAACGAACCGATGAATCTGCAAAACATGTGAGGATGCAGCGAGTACGCAACGATGCGCCTTTGGCGTTCGAGTGCTCCAGGATCAGTGAGATTGAACATCCACCTTTCGCGGGCGGTGACGAGTGAACCATGTCCCAGCGCCGCTGGTCATCATCGTTGAGGAGTCGATGCCCGATTAGACGCTCGGCGGGAATTCCAATGACCGACTCGATATCGTTACTCACTAACGTCACGACACCCTTTTCATCAGTCATGCCAACGGCAATCTTTTGCGGCGTGAAGCCGAGGTACTGAACGAGAGGACTCTCGTCCGCTCCGAATCGATCGCACACCTCAGCGAGTGCGTACCGCCGAGAACCAAAATCAATCGCCTTTACCCACACGACGACTTCTCGCGGCGGACGGGACGAGTTTGCGAGCATTCTTCTGGATCGATAAAAATCGATTCCACCCTTGGCTAACGTCGAGAGCGACACCTCAATCGATTGATGTTCCTCACCGACGAAAAGATCAAACACCTTACGTCCAAGGACGTTCTCGAGCGAACGATTGACGAAAGCTAAGAGATCCCCGGTCGCATTCACCACGGTAAAGGTCGAAGGGTCAATCAAGTAGAACGGAAGCCGCAGTTCANNGTTCCAAAATTCGCCACTTGGAGCGTCGTCGCCGTAACTCGCACTCGCAGCTAACTGAGCCACGTCACACCCCTCGTCGAATGGTACGTCAGGCCCGATTTAAAGTACAGAGCAAAGAGGACGTTTCGACACGCCAAAATAAGAAACTCCTCGCACACGGCGTGTGATCTCCAAAAGCGCTACTCGGTGGTGTCGCCGGGCGTTGATAATCATCGTTGACCCGTCGCCGGATCATTCTTTGGGAGAACACGCGGCGTTGACGGCTCTCACGTTTGAACGGACGCCAAATTCGACGAATGAATCTCCTGTGGCGCCGTCATCACTCGAGAAGAGTGCGTCAAGCATCACATCGACGCACCAGTACCGTATAAAAGATATGTTTATGCGCGCTCAATCGTCGTTCATGGCCACTTCATCAGCGACGAAGTGGCAACAACACGCTATGACGCCAACATTTGGAGAACTTTGTAAGTAAAAACTTTTTGTTCTACATCCGTCATGTGTCCCGTGACGAACTGACAGTATGTCTTACGTACACGACAAAACGCCGGGTCATGCGAAATACGTATGACGACTCTCTTAACAACATTAAATTGTAAGAAATTCTTGGTTCCCTCCTATAGAGACGAAGGTGGAACATTGACATCAGCCACGACGGCTAAGAAAAAAGGCCCTCGATCAGGTGGCAAGAAGGCAACGTCAGTGCACGGCGTAGAAAAGACGCCTACTGGTATTGCAGGTCTTGACGACATTCTCGAAGGTGGTCTACCCAAAGGGCGTCCTACGCTCGTCTACGGCGGAGCGGGATGCGGCAAGACGCTTCTCTCGATGGAGTTCTTGTGTCGGGGAGCGACGCAGTTCGACGAACCAGGGCTCTTCGTTTCCTTCGAGGAACGTAAGGATGACCTGATCGCCAACGTGTCGTCCATTGGATTCGACCTCACCGCGTTACAGTCCGAAGGAAAGTTCGCTATCGACTGCGTTCGACTTGACGACGCGAATACCACCGAGTCGGGAACGTTCAATCTTGACGGATTGTTCATTCGAATCGCCACGCTCGCGGACGCCATTGGCGCTCGACGAATCGCGCTTGACACGCTCGAAGTCCTCTTCACGTCGATCCAGGATCCAGGGATCGTCCGCTCCGAATTACGTCGTCTGTTCGAATGGTTAAAAGACCGCGGTCTCACCGCCATCGTCACCGCCGAAGCAGCGAGTCGGGAAGGCGGCACACGCTACGGCATCGAAGAATTCGTCTCGGACTGCGTGATTTTCCTCGATCATCGCACGAGCGACGAGCGAGCGATTCGGCGCCTTCGAGTGGTCAAGTACCGAGGTTCATGGCACCACGCCGATGAATACCCCTTCGTCATCTCCTTCAAGGGTCTCAATATCCTGCCCGTCTTTACCATGAGGCTCAATCACGAAGCGTCCGACGAAAGAGTCTCGACGGGTATCGATCGCCTCGATCACACCTTGTCGGGTGGCTTCTTTCGAGGAAGCTCGATTCTCATCAGCGGTTCAGCGGGCACCGCGAAGACTACGTTCGCCTTTCACTTCGTTCGTGCCGCATGCGAACGCGGAGAGCGAACCCTCTATCTTTCGTACGAGGAGTCCCCGAGCCAGCTGACGCGAAACCTGCAATCCGTGGGAATTGACGTACGACCATGGCTCAAGACCGGGCTACTTCGAATTGAGTCGCTGCGACCAACGCAGTACAGTCTCGAAGGCCACCTTTTGCGGATGCAGGAATTAGTCGACGACTACCAGCCACGTAACGTCGTGGTCGATCCGGTGACCAGTTTTCTGCGCATGGGTAGCATGGCCCACACTGCGTCAATGCTCTTTCGTGAAGTCGACCTGCTCAAGAGTCGTGGAATCACGTCAGTCTTCACGGCCCTCTCCCAGAGCGATGAAAACGAGCATTCAGAGGTGCTGATCTCGTCGTTGGTTGACACGTGGCTGTTGACGCGCCTGGTCGAATCCAATGGGGAACGAAACCGGGTTCTGTTCATCATCAAGTCCCGAGGCATGGCGCATTCGAACCAGCTTGCCGAGTTCGTCATTAGTGGTAACGGTATTGACCTGCTCGAGCCTTACATCGGTCCATCAGGGGTTTTGACGGGGACTGCCCGAATCTTGCAGGTCGAGTCCGAGCGCGCCGCTGCGGAGATGCGCGTCAACAGGGTCGAACGTGCTCGCGAACGTATGGTGCGCAAGCAACTCGACATCGAATCACAAGTAAATGCGTTGTGGCGAAACTTCGATGAAGAGCGAGCAATACTCGAAGAGTCGGTCCTCGAGGGTACCGACGCCCTCGAGGAGTTGTTGCGCCTGCGTGAATTGATGCGAACGTCTCGATGGTCCTCCAATGACGGGAGGACCGATACCAGTGGTTAGGTCGAACGCTTTGGCGCAAGCGGCGGGTGCTCTCTCGAACGCGAGCTCGGGAAAGTGGGAACTCGATCTCTACGTGGTTGGCGCCACGGTGATGTCGCTACGCGCCATTGCGAACCTCGAACACATTTGTCAACAAAACCTCGCGGGGAATTACCGCATCGAAGTCATTGACCTTGACGTTCATCCAGAACTCGCCATCGAGCACAACATCACGGCAATTCCAACGCTGGTGCGACGTAGTCCGGGTCCGTCACGACGCATCATTGGCGACCTTTCGGATGCGGCCACGGTGTTGCTAGGACTCGAGATTATCGCGGTATGAATCGCGAGGACGCTGTGTTACAACGTCGCGGCGGTTTCGCCTTCCCAGTCCTTCAACAGTTGGTTGACGCCCTCGGCATCGAGGGGCCTCGCAAATAGGAACCCCTGACCAGCATCAACGTTTTCCGAGATGAGTAGACGGCGTTGTTCACGACTCTCGACTCCCTCCGCCACAGTCTCGAGTCCGAGGGCCCGACCAAGTTGAACCAAGGTGCGCACGAGGGCAGCCGCTTCCTTGGTGTCAGCAATCCCCGACACGAAGCTGCGGTCGATCTTCAGCATGTCAATGGGAAAGCGCCGCAGATACGCGAGCGACGAATACCACGTGCCGAAATCGTCGATTGCCAAATGTACCCCGAGTGACTTGAGTGCGCCGAGTCGAGCAATGGTGACGTCAACCTCACGCATCAAAGAAGCTTCGGAAATCTCCAGGATAAGACTTGCGGGATCGAAACCGCTCGTGCGTAACGCGTCGCGCACGTCGGCAATGATGCGATCCGCTTCGAGTTGTCGCGCTGACACGTTGACCGACACCGGGAAATGGTGACCCTGGGCTCGCCACGCGGCACCTTGTCGACACGCCTCCTGCAATGACCACAATCCCACCGCGAGCATCAATCCACTCGCTTCTAGGGCGGGGACGAAATCATCGGGCATGAGTATGCCACGAACGGGGTGTCGCCAGCGAAGCAATGCCTCGACTCCGTTAAAGGCACCGGTCGCGAGATTGATCGTTGGTTGGTACAGCAAGAAAAACTGGTGAGTGTCGAGTCCCACACTGAGATCGAGCAGCAACGAATGGCGTTCGTCGACGACCTTCTGCATCGCTGGCAAAAACGCCACCGCACGTCGACGACCAAGACCTTTGGCTTGATAGAGCGCAATGTCGGCGTCGCGTAAGAGATCCTCTGGCTTCTCGCGCACGCCTTCGGCGATACCGATACTCGCAGAAACCGTCAATGGAACATCACTCGCAGTGATGTCAAATGGCGTCGACAAAACGTCAAGAACCCGTTGAGCGACCGCTTCGGCCCCGGGCGCGAGCGCGGGACCCTCGGCGAGAACGACGAACTCATCGCCACCTAATCGTCCCACCGTGTCGACTTGACGAAGGACACTCGAGAGTCGCTCGCCCACTTTCACCAACAATTGATCGCCTGCGGCGTGACCCAACGTGTCGTTGACGTCCTTGAAGTTATCAAGGTCGAGGAAGAGTACCGCGACGGCACTCTTGTCTCTACGCGCCCTCGCGAGCATTTGTTCGATGCGGTCAAGAATCAAGGCCCGATTCGGCAGTCCCGTCAGCGAGTCATGAAGAGCCTGGTGCTGGAGTTCGATGGTCCTCTCCTTCACCATCAAAATGGCACGAGAACGCCCCGTGCCAAGTGCGAAGATCAACATACCCAGGACGACGCTTCCGCCAACACCGCTTAAGAGCAAAATGAGCGAGTTCCCGTTGGTGAACAACCCTCCGCCGCTTAGTGCGCCATGCGTCGTGACGCGCCATCCATTGTGCAAATACACCGTCAAACTCTGGCCGACGGATTGCGCGCGACCCGCAGTGAAGGTATCGGAACCATCGACGTAGGTAAAGGCGACCGACGTATTGGGGTGATTCAAAAGAGCCGAATCGATGAGCACGCTGGGGACGACCGACGTCCCCGACCAACCCAGAAAATTCGCCCTACGAGCGTGTACGGTCGAAGGAGTGACGCCGTTTCGATAGATTGGGCTGCCCAGCACCAACAACTCGCCTTTGCCAGTTCCGTAAGGAAGGTATTCACCGCGACCGTTGTCTCGTGCGATAAGAAGCGAGGGGCCAAGGGCCGTGTCACAGAAGTCGTAGCCGGCTGGTGTGGTCGACGAACCCGTGCTGGAGGCAGAGACCGTCGCGAAGCAATAGAGGGGACGTGACCCCGCCGGGATGATCTGGAAGGTGCCCCCAGCACCCAATACGCCTGCCGGATGGGCGCGCGACCTTTTCTCAAACGCGGGAAGTTGCGACGGCGTCACGATTCGCACCATGGCGATGCCTGAGAGCTCCGGGTACCTCGCGAAAGCACGCGTTGTGGAAATCCAACGAAGAAACTGCGTTTGGCTCACATTGGCGTTCCCCTCGTAAAACGCGCCCGCGCTCACGACGAGGTCCTGCTCGTGTTGGATGGCCAGTTTCAACGATGACGCGATTTCTTGGGACGAAATAGCAAATTGTTGGCGCGACGCCTGCGTCGCATTCCTCGTGATGACGTTGGCGGCGAGAAACGTGCCGATTGAACCAAGTGCGACCACGATGGCCGCCACCACCAACCAGACGTGGCGGCGCGGATTCGTCATAAACCGACGTGAATCATCGTGAGAAGCCACATTCCCCTGGGTTTCCACGCGCTCGTCACGTCGTCACTTTTGACGTCACGGCATCGGCGGCGCTTGGTGCAGCGAAAGGGTGACGTTTGCAAAGCGCGCCAAAAGGGGAGGAAACCGAAGGATTCCGCATGTCCATCCCTTCGGACGGGTGCTGACGAAGCAATCACCCGCCGTGGCATCACAGAACCTCCGCGGCTACTTCTTCCAACGTAATGGGCGCAATCTTGGCGCAAGCAGTCCCCACCCGAGGACATCTCCTGCCCCTGACCAGCAACGATGCCGCCCAACATCACATAACGTGCACAGATATACCGAAGGTTTGATCCCAATGCTGGACAACATTGCGTGTCACACCATCAGGTT